>NZ_CP162137.1:2338750-2645000 GCF_040833995.1 Leptospira sp. WS58.C1 | reverse complement strand
TAGAACGCAGAGTTTTCCTTCTTTATTCCTCAGTCTATCTAAGATCGTTCTGTAAAAGAAATTCTGCCTATGAAATACCGCCTGTGCGGATTTCAGATTCAAGGTACATTTATGAAGACTTTTTCCTAAAAGGTTGGTTCCTTCGTTTGTATCCCGATAGATCGCATCCATCATCTCGAAATCGCCTGCGTAGCCTAATGGCTTTGTTGTGGCTCTTTTTACGAAAGGATCCAAGAAAAGATAACATTGTAGTTCTTCCCTAAGATAAGAGAAGTTGTAGTTGATCTCGACCGGATCCAGCTCGTGGTAGAGTTCGTTTGTTTTTTCCTTTAAGAAATTATAAATCGGGCTCAAAAGAAGAAATACGGATTTATAAATTTCTTCTTTCAGATTGTATCCCACAGCGTATTCATGATCGTTTAGGCTGGATTCGAGTTGAGACAATAAAGGTTGGATACTTTGGATTTTCTCCTTGGTTTGAAATACTATGGATAAGGCTTTCTGATGGGGAGTTTTCGGTTCTGCAGATTCTACTCGGATCTTTATCCCGGTTAAGGAATCGTGAATGGCGCGAAATAGGTCTAAATGGATCGGTTCGTCAAACTGAATCCCGTATTCCCACCCTTTTTCAGATCTTTTTTCCCAGCGAATCACTCCGCTTAGTTTGCGACTGTATTGTAGAACATCGGTAAATATGCTCATGTCCAACACAGAGCCGAGTACGGCTTCCCCCGAGATCCTTTTTTCGCAGATGATCCTCGTGCCGTATTTGGAAATATCCCCCAGCGAGGCTTTCGCGGAACTTTCCTCTTTATTCACTGAGTGAATTTTATAGAAGCAGCTATATGTCGGAATAAAAACTTCTTCTTTAGGGAGGAGTTTTTCGTAACTTTTATCAATTTGATTTGATGAGGTCTTTCCCATTATGATTTCTTAATTTACCTAAAAGATTTATCGCCGTTTGATTTTGGGGTTCGAAAGAGAAGACCTCTTTAAGTAGAAGTTCCGCCCTTCTTCTGTTCCCGAGACGGCGATACGAATCGGAAAGTACCAGAAGATTATTCACGTGATCCGGTTGGCGGTAACGAAAACGTTCCCCTTGCTCCACGGATTCTTTGTAATCCCTATGTCTGTTGAAAGTTTTGGCAAGAAAGTAGAGATAATTACTTTCACCAGGATAGATTTCCACTAATCGTATTGCGGCTTGAATAGACTCTTCTATATCTCCGTTTTTAGAAGAGGAAGATACTAATTCCTTGAGAACTTCTAGATCTTCAGCGTGTTTATAACCGTTTGTGTGCGTTCCGTTTTCGGAATATTGAGATGGGGCTCGTAAGGAATTACCCGGTCCATTCTCCCTTTTTGCCGGATCGAAGGAGATTTTTACTAAGGAAAGGTCGTCGATTATATCTCCCGAGTCTTTTAAGATGGAAACTATTTCCCTTAATTCGCCTTTTCCTTGTTCGACGATATGTAGGAAGAAGTTTTCGTCTTCTACCATACTTTTGCCGCCTATGGTTGGATCGAACACCATCAGGTCTTCTCTTCCGTCTGATCCGAGGATCAGTTTATCTCCCGGTTGGAGCTGGAATAAACTTACGAAAAATCTGCTTTTGATCTCCAACATTCCGATCTTTCTAAAGTATATCTGAGAATCGATAAAGGAGGCTCTTCCGTCTCTGTATAATACCGGAAAAGGATGTTCTGCATTTATGTAGTATACCAGACCGGATTCTTCGTCCACGAGTCCGATCACAAGAGAGATCATCATCGCTCCGTCGAAACTTTCGAAGGTCTTTTGCAGTTCAATCACTGCGTTTCTTAACCAACGCTCCGGATATTGGTTTTGGTTCGTTTCCAACATTTTGGTCCTTTGGATCATAGCATGAAATACAGCGCCGAAAACGATCGCCCCACCTGCACCTTGCAGGGATTTTCCCATAGCGTCTGCATTTACAAAAACGACGTATCTTCTCCCCTTGAGAGTGATAACGTTCGAAACGCTTATATCTCCGCCGATCTCTTGGGTCCAATTTTTAAAGGTGAATTTCTTCTTTTGGCTAGTGAAGAATTCCACAGGAACGATCTCACTTTTGGAGAGATTCAAACTTAAAGGTTGCAATACCAGAGAGGTGAGGAAATAATCCCCGTCCTGCTGGGACTTCAAGGTGCTGATTACATCCATCTTTTCGAATTCGGATTTTGTGAGATTGAATTTGAAATGAGCTATGGTAACCGAAATGATCATGGTCCCAGCTAAAAAATACAGGTTATTGATTATCGAGATCAATTTGTAGTCATGATCGAAAATCAGATTTACTACTAGATATTGAACGAGAATGATCCCGCTATTTAAGGCTCCTTTTACGGCATTCCAAGGTAGGAATAGGTTCACGGCGATCAAAACTAGATTTAATCCGGCATAATACGAGGATTCGAATCCTCCTAAACGTGCCGTCATTAAGGTGATTATTCCGCCGACAACAAAGGTAAAGACAAACGCATGCACCGTATTCCAAGCGTTTGGTTTGGAAAAACGTAATATTATATATTGTATCAATACGAAAAAGGAAGCGAAGGCTCTTAACGATAGAAAATAGCCGAGGTTCTCGTCCAAATATTCTTTCGGAATGATAAAATAATCTAAACCTCCGAATATAGGGACCAGGGTGAAACCTAGGATACAGACGGTTTGGATCCATTTTTTTTCGAGGGCCCAGACGAATCGCCTGAAACTTTGCTCTTGATGAATCATCAGTTGAAACCTTTTTTGAATGTTTTTTGGGGATTCGGGAGACGTTAGTTGCGGAGGTAAGTTAGTCAATAAATATTTTATTCAATCCTGCGGAATCTATTTTATTTGGAACGTTTGTGTTAGTCGATCTTAATTGATAAGATTTTTGTTTTAGTTCGCATAACAATTTAGCAGTCTCTTGCGCGGTGCAAAAACTTTAAGTAATTCGAATGCGAAGCTTTGGTGCTTTGCGAAAAGAAAATCCTAATTTAGGATTCTGGCAGTATATTATTCGAATTTGCGGATATATTACGATTAGAATGTTTGTTAAGATGTGCTCTCTTTCTTCTCTACGGGGAGGAGTATTTTTTCCGTTTTAATATTAAATATTTATAATTCTATTTTTATGAGTTTGGATATTTTTTCTGCCGCAGCCGAGTTTGAAAAGGATTGGATTGGCGACATGGCCTAGTGTTATTATAAAAAGCTGAAAAGTCCTATTTTCAGCTTCTTCTATTTTAATATTTCTGAATATTATTGAATATATTAAAGGCGGACTTTCCATAGGTCATTTTGAAATTCATTGTTTCCATTTGCATCTATTCCTTGTCCGCCGAAGATCCAGATATTTCCCCTGGAGTCGGTCCATCCGCTTGGTCCAAAGCGACCTCCCGGATAATAGCTAGTTCCTGCTTTTCCTTTGGGTCCGAAGTTGCCTGCCTGGGTAACAAGATTCGTTCCTCCTTTCCAAGTCCAGTTCTTCCCATCGAAGATCCAAAGATCATTCAACTGTCCGGAGTCACCGTTCGCGTCCACTCCGAATCCTCCGAAAATCCAGATCCTACCATTCGGAAGTTTTCCTCCTATACCGTTTCCCCTAGATCCGATTCGATTCTGAGAACCGGCAATATTCTTTTTCCCATATATTCCAGTCTGGTTCGCCGAGTTAGAACCTCCTTTCCAGGTCCAATTGGTTCCATCGAATTTCCAGAGATCGTTAAATTCACCGTCGTAACTAGAGCCGCCGAATAACCATAAATTGTCGGAAGAGTCGACCCAAGATATGGACTTTCCCCGAGAGGAAGGAATATTACTAACTGCAGGAACGTTGACCGTTCCCCAATTTCCATCCCCAGGGCCTCCTATCGTTTTTGGTCCTGCCACCCAAGTCCAATTGGTCCCATCGAATTTCCATAGATCGTTCAGCGTAGATGGAGTGCCAAAGGATTCTTCTAAACCGGCGTTTGCTCCGAATATCCATAAATTATCTGCTGAGTCTATCCATCCTGCTGCTCCTTGCCGTCCTCCCGGAAAATTGGCAGCATTAGCTATACCCTTGGTGCCATAAACTCCGTTTGTATTTTTGGTATTCGGACCCGCTACCCAGGTCCAATTGATCCCATCAAATTTCCAAAGATCGCTAAAACAATCCCCACTGTTTATACCCGCGCAACCTCCAAAAAGCCAAAGGTTTCCGGAGGAATCGACCCAAGTGGTTCCGCTTACTCTTGCTCCAGGTTCATTCGCTGGATCAGCTACACCTTTCGTTCCATAAGCTCCGGCGGAGTTGACTGTATTCGCTCCTTTTACCCAAGTCCAATTCGTACCGTCGAATTTCCAGAGATCGTTTAATCTTCCGAAACCTGTGCCAGGATCTCTACCGATTCCGCCGAATAACCATAATTGATTCGAGGAATCTATCCATTGCATTGCGTCTTGGCGTCCTCCGGGAAAGTTCGCAGGATCAGCCACTCCTTTTGTTCCATATACACCTAAGCCGTATCCACCTCCGAGTGCATCAAAGGATCGACCACTTATCCAGGTCCATTCGGCAGGTAAATCGGAAGATCCTCCTAATAATGCCAGCAAAGCAAGAGCGCTATTTCCGCCGCTTCCATTCGAACAAGAGAATAAGAAGAATATAAAGAAAACGGCATATATGTTTTTTCGAATTCGTTTAAAGAGGGTCATGGAGACATCCCAAGTGTTAGGTATTAGGTAATAGTATCTAGATTCTTTGAGAATATCTATTGGTACTAATACCTAATTATCAGGGATAGGCCGTAGTTATACGGAGTCCTTTCGAAAGAAGGCGAGCCTGATCTCCATTTGAAACGAATGTTCTTATTCTGAGCCTTGGAGTTTTTCTAAGACACCCATTTTTCCGCTTTCATAATCTTTTAAGGCTTCTGCAATTTCAGAGGACGTGTTCATTACAAATGGCCCGTATCCAGAAATTGGTTCATCGATAGTTGCACCTCCCAAAAACATAAGCTTCGCATCTTGGGTAGCCTTAAGAGTAAAAGTATCATTCTCTTTTTCTAAAACTGCAATTTCTGCATTTTCAATTAACTGAACCTCGTTGATTGTGACAGATCCATATGCTACGAAAACAACAGCTGTTTGATTGACTGGAACCTTAAACTCAACCAGTTTGTCGGCCTTAAGATTAATGTCCCACAGATTGATCGGAGTAAAAGTCGATGCAGGACCTTTTGTTCCATTAAAATCACCGGCGATTACTCTTACATTCCCAGCTCCATTTGGAAGTTGGATCACTGGAATATTTTCCTTCTTGATCGATTGGTATTTGGGTTTGGTCATCTTATACTCTTTAGGTAAGTTGACCCAAAGTTGAACACCATGTAATTCGCCACCTTTTTCGGAAATTTCCTTTCCATGAAACTCCTCATGGACTAGTCCTGAGCCTGCTGTCATCCATTGGACATCACCTGCTTTAATTACGCCACCGCCCCCGGAAGAATCTCTGTGTTCTATTTCTCCCGAATAGATGATTGAAACTGTCTCAAATCCTCGATGAGGGTGTTCTCCAACGCCGAGACGATGGCTTGATCTTGATGGAGGAAATTCGGCAGGGCCTAAATAATCCATAAGTAAAAATGGGGAAATATCTTTAGCTATGTCGTTGTAACTGAAGATGGATCTTGCTGGAAAACCGTCTCCGACCCAATGCGGTGTATTCGCTCGCTGAGTAAATAATATCTTTTTCATATATAATAGACTGTTATTTTTGCATCTTTCATTGCGGAGAATTGTAAAAAATACTCAAGTAAACGCTTGACTATTTCGATGGATAGCTTATACTCAAGTAAATGCTTAACAATTCATCTTTGGACAGGATCTTCTATGCTTTGTCAGATCCAACTCGCCGTGATATAGTAGAAAGATTAACTAAGAAGCCAGCTTCTGTAAGCGAGCTTGCCAGTCCCTTATCCATGAGCTTGGCTGCGGTTGTGCAGCATATACAAATATTGGAAGAAAGCGGTTTGATCAAAACGCAAAAAATAGGTCGGGTGCGTTCTTGTAAGGTTGAAACGAATTCATTGGAGCTGATCGAAAACTGGGTCTACCAGCGCAGAAAATTCTGGGGAAGAAATTTGGATCGATTGGGAGAATTTTTAGAAAAGAAGGAGAAGGAAAAGAAGTAAGGAATCATGGAAAAATTGAAAGTTGCTCACGAAATTTTTAGTATTGAAAGAGTGTATCAATCCTCCCCGGAGTCCGTGTATTCCGCATGGAGTAATGTGGAAGCAAAATCAAACTGGTTCATTGGACCAGGTGAATGGTCGGTAGTACAGAGAAAATTGGATTTTCGCGTGGGGGGAGAAGAAACTCTACACGGTCGTTTTCCTAACGGAAGGGAAACCTTATACAAAGCTAGGTTTTCCGATCTAATCGAGAACCAAAGGATCGTTTTCACGTATGATATGATCTTGAGCGGAAAGATCCATTCGGTATCCATCGCTTCCGTGGAGATCGAAAAAGTAGATTCTTCTGATACGAAACTCACGTTTACGGAACAGGTTGCATTTTTAGACGGGACCTTTGGTCGGGAAGGTATGGCTTCCAGAAGAGAAGGAACCTTAGCACATTTGATAAGATTAACCGATTATCTTGAAAAAGTAAAATAAGGTGTACTAAGATGAAAGTTTATAATTTAATACATTATGTTTTTATACTGTTTTTTCTGGCAGCTTGTTCGGCTAGTAGGCCGTTTCAACTCCGGGAGACTCCTCCTAAGATAGGATCTGAACCTATTGAAAAAGGTCTGGCTCCGATCAGAGGTATCCAGATGTATTACGAGATCCATGGCGAAAAGGATGGAATCCCTCTAGTCCTGCTGAATGGCGGTGGTTCAACGATAGAAGTGACTTATAGTAGAATTCTTCCGATTTTCGCTCAAAATCGAAAGGTAATCGCTTTGGATGAGCAGGGTCATGGAAGAACAACCGATAGAAATGCTCCAGTCAGTTTTGATACTTCTGCGGAAGATGTAGTCGCTCTTCTCAAATTTCTTAAAGTTGAACAGGCGGATATTTTCGGGTTTAGTAACGGTGCAAGCGTGGCTTTACAAATAGCGATAAAATATCCGAAACTTGTGCGCAAACTTGTATTTGCCTCTTCCATTACAAAGAGAAACGGAGCCTATCCTATGTTTTGGAATTTTATGAAGAACGCAACTTTCGAGAATATGCCTCAGGCCCTTAAGGATGCCTTTCTAAAAGTTAATCCGGACCCTCAAAAATTGTATACGATGTACGAGAAAGATGCTGTTAGAATGCGTAACTTCAAAGATCTTAGCGATAAAGAAATAAGAACTGTCGGAATTCCTACTTTGATCCTACTCGGGGATAGAGATGTTCCAAAATTGGAGCATGCGGTTGAGATGGTCCGGATGATTCCCAAGGCAAGGCTTTTGGTCTTACCTGGCGGGCATGGTGATTATTTAGGAGAAGCTATCATGTCCCAAGGAAAGGATCGATATCCTGAATTGACATCCGCCTTGATACAAGATTTTCTGGATTCTCCGTGAAGATAAGATCAAAATCCGGATACGAACAGTCTATTTTCTAAATATAGATCGGGAAATTATATGTTAGATTGGATTAAAAATTGGATGGAAAATTACAAGGCGACAAAAAGGGGAAAAGAATTATTCTCTAAGATCCAAACCGGAGACAAACAAGGTTTCAGAAAAATTTTGGATCTTATTCCCAACAATGGCGAGCTGAAAGAATGTACTAAAGGGCTTTTGGGTTTTTGCGCATCCGAGATCCAAGATCCGTTTTATTTGGAAACTTTACTGAACGTAGGCCTAGACCCGAATCTTCCGGATGGAAACGGGATTTTCCCAATTCATAAAGCGGTGGAAAACGGTAAGTTGGAGCCTGTTCAGATATTGTTGGAGCATGGGGCGGATCCGAATGTTGCCGATCCGAAAGGAGTGACTCCATTACATATTTCTTATAGTTACGACGGTCTCTCTGAAATTACCGAACTTCTGATTTCCAATGGCGCAGACACGGAAAAAAGAGATAATTTAGGCAAGAGATATTTAATGTAATTTCACCTGCTGTCGAAAATTTCGCATTGAATGAGGATGTTCTAGAATAATTATCGTACGCTTTCTTCCGATTACTTTCTAACAATCTCGATGAAAGCGTATTTTCTAAATATTCTTTAAAACAATTTTTCTCTTCTGCACTTTTATGCCCAAGATGAAAATTCGAATTTTCTACTTGTACATTGATCTCAAATCGAAGGTTGTTTTTTGCTCAAAATAGGATTTTAATCCTGATTTTCGCGAAAATAATTCCGCAAAACGGCTAACGAACCCCATTCTGGTCAAAAAACCGTAAAAAATTCCGATCTGAATAACTTTTTTCTGGCCCAATTGGGGAAAGAATGTATAGCTTCCGTAGCTAAACTTAATCGGGCAGGCTTTGGATGCTAAGTTTTCGTTCTTTCTTCTATCTATTTTTATATTTTATTCCTGTGTTTTTATTAGCGGAACCGAATCCAGGACAAGCGGAGCATCCTTACGGATTTTATAAAGGGATCTTTCTTCTTTCGGGCACTACCGGAAATTCTTTCCATACGGGAGGAAGCATCATCTCGAGAGAAAAAGAGATACAAAAAAATCTGAAAACGGAGACAACTTCCGGTCAGACTCCTCTTCGTCTTCTTGGTCAGGACGTTTCTCCTCCGTTGGGCCTTCCTAATTCTCAATTTTCCACTCCGACTTCTTTTCGGTTTTTTTTCGAATATGGAGTAACTGATAAGATCGGATTGGGTTTTGCGGCTAGTTCTTTCTCCATGGATGCGACTAATAATAGGGAATATTTAGATCTTCCCCGTTTATCTTCAAGCCAACCGAACCCGACATACGTAGAGGCTTTTCCCTATACTAAAAGATTTTATAATGATGTAATGTATTCTTTGGTAGTTTCCTTCCATCCAGTATCTAGATCTAGGGTAGATCCCTTCATAAATTTGGAAGCCGGGCTTGTTCAATATTCGACCAGTTCGAGAAATATACATCCGAGTTCCGTATTCGAACCGATTACTTCCACAGGAACGGGATACGGTGCGAGAGCGGGAGCAGGTGTAAATTTTTTCTTAACGCCTGAGTTCGGTTTACAATTGGAAATTTCGGGTCAAAAAAAATGGCTTAAATCGGATATTATCGGAAATACTACTTTGGAATCCGTTCAGATCCAAATGGGATTTTTATTCAATTTCGAAAATATTGCTAAATATTCCGAAAGGTAAACCTGCTTGAATCGAATTCTATTTTCTATTTTTACGGTATTTGCTTTATATACTTGTAAAGGTATCGTCTATCGTCAGGAAAAGATCCCAGGGAAAATCGGAAATGTGGAAGGTTTAAAAAGTGCAAAAGTGTGCGCATATAATTTTCTATTTTTGGTTTCCGCCGGAGATGCGAGTATAACGGAAGCGAAACGACAGGGAGAGATCTCTCGGATCCATTCCATTGAAATTGAAGTCTCTTCTTTCTTTTTTATTTTTTTTAGACGTCATTGTTTGATCTTAACGGGAGATTGAGTATGGATCCTGGAGTTTTTTACAAAAATTCTGTCGGAACATCTTTTAAAGTTTTGTTCGTGTTACTTTCCTTCTTTCTCGGATTAAACTGTATGAGTTTAGGAGATTCTTATCGTCCGATCCCCGGGCTTCTATATAATAGTGTATCTTTCGACGGTGATTTTAATCCTCAGAATACGGTTCGTCCTCTCAGATTCGGGAAAGGATGTGTACATCATATTTTTAGGATCTATTCTTGGGGAGATGCGGCAGCGGGATCCATTGCTTGGAGAGAATTGATCACAAAAATATCATATATAGATCATAGTGTGACGGATTTTTTCATCTTCTACGGACGATATTGTACGTATGTGTATGGAGAATAATTTATGAGGATTCCCGTTTTTTTCTTAGTCCTACTTTTATTTTGCTCCTGTTTTCCGGAATATAGAGTTCCCTATAGCGCTTTAATCATTAGCGCCAAACACACTTCCCGAGGAGAATCTAATTTATTCTATCCTTCTCGCCCGGACCAAAATTCGAATATAATCGGCCAGGCAAGGTTAATTAAAGAAGGTCGTTCATGTTCTTCTTCCGTTGCCTATTTGGACACGTACGTTTTTATAAAAGGTGGAAGCGTTAGGGACGCAGCTCAAAGCGCCGAGATAAAGTTGATCGGTTCCATTGAATATTCGCATTTAAATATATTTGGGATCTTCATAAAAGAGTGCGTTATCGTGCGAGGGGAATAGGTGATTTGGTTCTTTCAAAATTTGTTTTTCTTCCCTGTTTTCATGAAATATTTAGATCCGGAAGGATCTCGATTCTACAGGGGCATGGAGGTTTTTTGAATCGATTCGACTCGTATCTATTTACCTTTAGTGTCTGACATTTCTTTCGATGCCTTTTGCGGTTTTCAGAAAACCATGGAATGAAATGTGGTAAAATTCAAGATTCCATATCTAATAATCTTTTCAACTTACGAATATTCTTATTTTCCGGATCTATCTCTTCCGCTGTTTTTGTGAAACCGATTGCTTCTTCTCTGTTTCCTAATAGTCTATTTAGATCGGATAAGTGGACTAGATTTTGTACGTTCATAGGCTGCATTTGGTTTACCATCATAGCCGCTTCCAAAGATTGAGCTAAGTTCCCGATCCGTTTTTCCGCGATGGAAAGATAGTACCAAAGTTCAGCCGTATCAGGGTCTTGACTCAAATATTTACTTAAAACTTTGACTGCTAAAGGATAGTCTTTTTCTTTAAAGCTGATCAGACCTAGTAGTTTATTCAATTTTTGATTATTATTATCCGTTGCGTATGCGTCTAGTAGAATGGAGATCGCCTTTTGTGCCTCTCCGTTACGGTATAATTCTTTTCCTTCTTTATAAAGGCTTTGTAGAACTACTTTATCAGCAAAATCGTTTCGATCTTCATTCTGTTCTATCGCAGGAGCGTTCACTTCTTGGAAGCCGATCCTAAGGATGGAGAGATCGTCTATGACTTCCCCGATACTTCTGATATTCTTCTCGATCGTTTTTATATCTCCTTGAGATCTTTCCACAACATCTAAGAATACATTCTCGTCTTCGTTTATGACCCTCTTGTTATTATGTTCGGAAAGTAAAAGATCGTCTCTACCGTCCGACGCGAGTATGATTAGGTCTCCGGGATGCAGTTGGAATTTTTTCACCTTAAATTCGAACTCCGAGTCCAATCCTAATTTACGAAGTTCTAATGTATTTTCTATAAAGGATGCCTTCCCGTCCCTATATAATACCGAGAACGGGTGTTCTGCATTCCAATAATACATTTCTCCGGTATCATCGTCGATCAATATCACGGTCGCGGAGATTACCATTGTCCCGTCGAAACTTTTGAATACCGAGTGGACTTCCGTATAAGTTTCGGCCAACCATTCTTCCGGAGTTTTAGCTAATATTCGCTTGTTAGCGGCGGATCTTGCCATGATGGAATTCATCACGACCCCCATGACCAAAGAACCTCCCGCTCCTTGCATCGATTTTCCCATGGCGTCTCCGTTCATTGCCATAGTAAATTTTCTATAATTATCAGGGGTTCCCAATCTGAGATTTCCGGTTAAGCAGATATCTCCACCGAGTTCTCCTTGTTTGTTGCGGAATTCGAAATATTTCTTTTGTCTGATGATGAAGTTCGTGTTAACTTTGGAAGACTTGTTTGCGTTATAAAAGAGCGGTTTTGCAAGTAGAGAAGTTAAGAAGTAGTCCCCATCTTGCTGGATCTTGAGTCTTTGGACCTCTTCCATTTTTTCCTGAACTTCTTTCGTACGTTCTTCTACTTTTTCTTCCAGATGGTCCGCATGTTCCTGCAGTTGCTCCCGAGCGCCTCGGATAGAGTCCACCATCGAATTGAATGACAGAGATAAAAAACCGATCTCATCCATAGCTTTAATCGGAACATTTACGTTCAGATCTCCATGGTTGACCTTCTCAACACCGGATAATAAATTATTGAGAGGATGTATTAAGCTGACTCTGAGTAGGATAGGGAATGCTATCAATATAAAGATAGTCGTTCCGAAAATGATCAGTATCAACCAACGAGCGACATCGTGGATCACTTGTCTGAATTCTACATAGGCGAACCCTACCTCGTATCTGGTCTGTCCGATTACAAAATCATAATGGATATAAAAATCTCCAGCGACCCTGAAAAGCCTGGAGCTTAAAGGGAGATCCGTTTCTTTCATTTCTTTAAGGGTGATTGTCTCTAATTCGGATTCCGTTTTTCCTTTATGGATCTTTTTATTCTTTTCTACTCCTTCTTTGAGTTGTTGGGTTTTATAATATTTTTCTCCTTCTTTTAGAATAGTCTGGTTTAAACCGTCTTTCGAAAAAAGGATCTCATATTTATGATCGAAAATCCCCGGCCCGATCGGACGCGATAGAACGTATCTTACATTGGGAGGAAAGTTCGTGTGACCGTTTCGGATTTCCGTTTTGACCGCGTTCATCTCCACTAAATCCTCTTTTTCGATGGATTTGTCTGTTGAGAATAACGTAATGTAGCTGATCGCTCCTAAGGCTAACACAACCGTAACCACGGCGCTGGAAAGTATCTTGCCCATGAAGCTTGTCGGTTCCGGAGAATGGTTCAGATACGCACTTTGAATGGAAAATATCGTAATTACCGATAGGATAAAGTATGCTATCGCATAAGTATCATAGGATAAAACTCCGGACTTATTTAGTATGTTATTGTAAGCATTCAATAGGTTCAGGGTGACGGTAAGTAAAAATGCCCTTAGGGCGATCCCTTCTTTTCTTGCCGGGAGTGCGAGTTTCATGAAATACAGCGGCAGAAAAATAAACGATTTTACAAGAATGCGGGCGGGAAGAGCCAATAAATCCGCCGAAGTATTCCATTTATGGAATATTCCGGAATAATGGGAGAAATGGATCGTTTTTCTAATCAAAATAACGGTACTGATGATAAAACAAAGGAGGATGGCAAGGCTAGCTTCCTTTCCGAAATCGAAGCTATAATGGTGTGCAGAAAAAAGATAAATTTTCTCTTTCCCCGCGGTTTTTAGGATAAAGTGTATCCAGGCTGCTAAGGCGATCACTAAGGATAACGGAATGACCACCTTGGATTCTTTCGGATGAATGTTTCTTGGAAAATTATAACAGAAACCGATAAATCCGACGATCCCGAAGATCACAAAAACGGTTAAGTATCTATGATATGCAGCTACTGGATGAAATATGGAATAGGAAAGAAAGTATCCCAAAAACATGATCCCATATCCCATGTACATTATAATTAAATAATATGTAGGCAGGGTCCTGTTCTTCTTGAACACCAAAAATCCGCTGAGAACGAATGTTAAAAGGAATAAGGAGAAAACTCCGCTTGCATGATGAGAAAATAGAATGGAGGCTTCCATATCGGACTTGTTAGATTTTGATTAAATGACTAAATGTCAAGAGGATTCCGGAATACTGGATAAATAGCAGGCAGCGAAATTGTAATTTCGGATTTTTATCGATCGTTTGATCGACAAAAAGATTTTTATGAAGTGAAAACGAGAGATATTAGAAAATCAGTTCAAATTTGTTTCAGAATTTATGCTAAATTGCGGAGCGCACTAAATCTTTCGTACTATTTTCTTCATTCGTCTTTTTAAGATTAGGTGATTGAAGATTTTGCAAGCGCTCGACCTTAAACGAACCGTGGATCTGATCAAGGTCGAACAAGAAAATCGGTTTTAATTCAACCAAACCTTTTTGTTTTGATTTGCATACTCATCAAAAGAGATAGGATCCTTTCCTGTAATCTCCCGAACGGTATTTAGTATGGGAGAAGAATGGCCTTCTTTTAAAGCACCTGCGATGAATACCATAAAACTTGCATAGTCCTCTGGAACACCCGCTTGTAAAAGGTTTGTCTTGAATGTTTCCGGACTAATATCAGAGTAACTGACCTTTATACCGGTATGTTTGGAAATTTTTTCGGCAACTTCTTCGTGCGTGAGCGCTTCTTTTCCGGTCAATGTGATCCCTTTTCCGTTAAATTGGTCGTTCAAAAGCGCGGAAACCACGGAAGAAGATATATCCTCCGTATGGATAAAGCTGGTCTTGGCATTTCCCGCCGGGAAAGATATCTTCTTATCCTTTAAGATCCCGGGGAGCCAGTATGTTTGGAAATTCTGCATGAACCAATTCGGCCTTAAGATCGTGTAAGGAACTCCCGAGTTTTCCAAACTTATTTCCAATTTTCTGAATGGAGCTTCAGGTGGAGCGAAGTCCACTCCCATGGCGCTCATCAAGACAACCTTTTTTAGAGAAAGCTCCTTTGCTTTTTCGAACCAAGGGTTTAATACCGCATATTGGTCCGTATATCCTGGGGGAGAAAGGAAGAAGGCTCTCTCCACTTTTTCCAATATCTCTATCCCTTTTGTAGGTTGGGTTGCATCCGCAAATACCCAATGTAGTCCGGGAGCTTCTTTGCCTGCTTCTGGTTTTCTTGTACCCGCATACACTTCATGTCCTAAGTCCAGTAGTTTAGAAATTACGGAACCGGAGATCTGTCCTGCTCCGCCATAAACGAAAATTTTCATTCGATCTGTTCTCCTGTAACTTTTGATGATACAAGATGTTTGTAAATTAGGCTATGTCTCAGGAACTAAAAAACATATCCAAGAGTATAAATGAATCGACTTTTAGATATGCTAGTCTATTTTTAAAATATGGATATTCTCTCCGAAATATTGACCAATGCCGGTTGGAAGGCTGATTTACTCGCCAGGACTTCTCTTTATAAACCCTGGGGATTTCGTTTTCCATGCGAGAGGAGTGGTGGATTCCACATTCTTTCCCAAGGTTCCTGTTATGTTAGGATCCAACAAAAACTCATCCCTCTAGAAAAGGGGGATATTCTGTTCGTTGCGAAAGGTTTAGATCATGAGTTAGTGTATTCCCCAAAGGATAAGGTTGTGGATATTTCTAAATTTCGAGATATGTCCGAAAAACAAAAGAAGTCCGAAAAACTTCCCTTAACTACGTTCGTTTCCGTTAGGTACGAGGTCCCGGGATCGGCACAGCATCCGTTCTTCTTGGAACTTCCGGATTATATTTTAGTAAAGTCTTCCGATGTTCTGGCGCATCATCCATTAAACACCACTCAAGTATTGGTTTCCCAAGAATTGGATTCGGGTATCGGTTCCGATCTAATACTACAGAGGTTAACCGACATTCTTCTTTATTACGTAATCCGACATTGGCTCGAAACACATCCTACTACTTCTCCCGGTTGGAGAAACGTTTTTAAGGACGAAAAGATCTTAAGAGCATTGGAGGCATTACACGGAAAGGTTTCTTATCCTTGGACCTTGGAAAAATTATCCAGAGCGGTGGGAGTTTCTCGGGCTTCCGTTGCAAATCGATTTAAGGAAGTTTTGGGATGTACTCCCATGGATTATTTGGCAAAATTAAGAATAGAGAAGGGGAAAACTCTGATGGAGAAGGAAAATTTTACTCTGGAAGAGATTGCGAGGACTGTCGGTTATTCATCCGCATTTGCTTTTTCGAAAGCTTACAAAAGGATCCACGGTCTTTCTCCTCGAAATTCCGAGCAGGAGAGATTGGGGGCATAGTCGATTTCTTCCGTATAGGATCGTCTAAATACGGGATCTCCTATAACCGGTTCTAATCTACAAACAATCTTCTTGACGGAAACCGGTTTCAAGATTCTTTTTAGGCTTCCGATATGGATCAATTCTATTTCAATTTTTACTTTTTCGGTTCATTATTAGCCTGTCTTTTTTCCATTTACGTTACCTTCTTCTTCTTAAGTATCAAGGACAGAAGTAAGGCCGCGTTCCATTTGGGTCTTTCCACTTTGGCGATGACCCTTTTTCATTTCGCTTATATTATCGCGTTCATTTCTTTCGATCAATGGACCATCATACATCGTTGGCTGGCAATTCCTTCTCCTATGATGGGATTTACGCAATGTTTCATATTCTTCTTTTATTTTCCGAATCCTCGTAACGTTAAGTTCGGTTTAACCGTTTATTCTATTTTATATGCAGGGCTTGCGATCGTAACTGCTACATTTATCGCAGTGACATTACAATCGGATCATCGTTTTAATATAGGAAGTAATTATTGGGATTTCGAATCCCATAAGTTCTATAAAATTTTTTCCATTATAATTTTGATATATAACTTTTCCTTTTTAGCTTCCGCCACTTGGAGGGCAGTCGTGGAAAAAGGAAAAGAAAGAAGATGGATCATTTATATTGCGATCGCGTATTCTACGATCACCATCATTCCGGGTATCCTGAATGTGATGAGCAGGGATGGGTCCATTTCTAGGAAAGTTTTCCAGCATACTACGGACATCGCGCTCGTAGTCGGTCTCTTTTTGGTCCTGATCATTTATGCAAATGCCACCAAAGAAAGGACCACCATCTTAAGTAAGATCGTAGCCGTGACTATGGCTACTTTTCTTTTGGCGTTTCAGTTGGTTGGTTATGCGATATTAAACGGTTACGATACGGCTTTTGATTCCTTGAAAGGACAAGCTTCCGAACTTGCAGCCGTCCAAGGAAAAAAGCCGGAAGGATTTGCCTATCTTCTCTCCTTCGATCCCGAATCCAAAGAATTCATCATGGAAAAGGGGGAGAAGGACTCTCGATTCGATTCGGAAGATCGATTGGAGATCAAGTTTTTCAATCTGACTCGGAAACTTACCGATCTAGGGACATTGAGTGCAAAGGATAGATGGGAGAGATCCAAGGTAATCCTTTCCGATTCTCCGAAGGAATTTTACGCCTATTCCGAAGGGATAAAGGATTTTTACGGATCAAAGGGAGATGCAAAAGTATCAGATGCGGAGCTGGTCGATTTTTTTAGGTTTCTGAATCGAAAATTGAATATTGTTAAAAATAAATTTTCCAATCTTCCTTCTAAAACGGATCAGGCCGCCGTATCCAAACTTCTAAATTCGGAAGAGATCGGTTTAAAGTCGGTCCTAGAGCAGGTCCGTAAAAAAGTGGAGAAGGATATTTCTTCCGGAAAATCCGAGTTGGAGGTCAGAACTTCGTTTATTCTTCCGTTAACTTCTTTAAGAGAAGTAGGTGAAAGAATGTATAGAGGAGCCAAATTTAATAAGGCCAACGAAAAAACTCCTGAATTCTATTTGGCCTATTTGGTAATCCACCCTCAAAACGGGAAAATTTACGAAGTCGGATTCACTTATAAATCCTTCCGAGAATATCTACATTCACCTTCCTTAATATTAGTGATCTGTCTTTTGGCCATGGTTGTCACTATCAGTTTCGGATTCAGATTTTTCTTTCAAAACGCGATCGTAAAGCCGATGGAAGAGGTTGTGGTAGGATTGACCGAGGTGAATTCGGGAAATTTGGAATATAGATTGGTTCCGAGAGTGGAGGATGAGATCGGATTTATCGCTCGTTCTTTCAACAGAATGGCAAGGTCCATTCAGGCCGCTAGAAAAAGATTGGAACAATATGCTAACGAATTGGAGGAAAAAGTAAAGGATAGAACCAAAGAATTGGAACAGACCTTAAACGAGGTGCAGGAATTAAAACAACAACAGGATGCGGATTATTTCTTAACTTCTCTTCTGATCAAACCGTTAGGTTCGAATAAGGCAAATCAGGAAAACGTAAAGGTGGAATTTCTTTTGAAACAAAAGAAAAGGTTCACTTTTAGGAAACATGAGGATGAGATCGGCGGGGACCTGAATATTTCCAATCATATAGATTTGCAAGGGAGATCTTACACCGTTTTTCTGAACGGGGATGCGATGGGTAAATCCATGCAAGGTGCAGGCGGTGCTTTGGTTCTGGGATCCGTTTTTGAATCGATCATAGAACGAACTAGAGTAGTGGACACGATCAAAAAACAATCTCCGGAACGATGGTTAAAAAACGCATTTATAGAATTGCACAAAGTATTCGAGAGTTTTGACGGTTCAATGCTTGTTTCTTCCGTGATGGGATTAGTAGATGATGAACTTGGAATATTGTATTACATTAATGCGGAACACCCTTGGACAGTGTTGTATAGGGACGGGATCGCAAGTTTTATTGAGAACGAGTTCATGTTCCGCAAATTGGGGACTACGGGCATAGAAGGCACTATTTTTATCAAAACTTTCCAATTGGAACCCGGAGATTCTATCTTTGTTGGGTCCGACGGTCGGGACGATATTATCGTAGGTACTGATTCGGATGGGGACAGGATCATAAACGATGACGAAAAGTTATTCTTAGACTCCGTTGAAAAAGGAAGAGGGGATCTTCAGGAAATATATAATGTTATTATAAATAATGGGAAATTGAGCGACGACCTATCCCTCATCCGATTGTCATTTATAGGGAACGGAAAACAACAGATCCCTCAGGATGAAAAGAGGCAGAGGATCAAGGAGCTGCTTAGGAATGCAAAGGAAACCTTCTTGAATAAGGATACTCAAGAAGCGCTTAGTTATTTGGAAGAGGCGGAATCTTTGGATAGCAGGGTTCCCGAGGTGAAAAAGAATTTTATTAAATTATTCCTGAAACTGAAGGATTACCAGAAAGCTGCCAGATACGCCGAGGATTATTTTAAGATGAATCCGATCGACAGCGAGATCCTATACGTGGCTTCTTTTGCGGCAAGGAAGGCCGGTCAGATCAGAAAGGCCTTGGATTTTAGCGAACGTCTACGTTTAAGGGAGCCTTCCCATATTAAAAATCTGACAAATCTTGCCGAGATCTACATAGCTGTCAAAAATTTCGACAGAGCGGAATCTATCTTGAAAGACGCATTACGTTTGGATCCGCGCAACGAATCCATTTTAAAGGTGGAAGCACTTCTTAAAAAGTATTCCGGCCGATTGGAGAACGGGAGTGGACAGCCGAAGGAATCTAAATAAGAGGACCTTCGGCAAATAAATTTATTATTTCTTAATATGATATCCGGTTTTGAACATCCAAGCGATAACGCAAAGACAAGAAATCAGGAAGAATAATATCATTGTTAAGCTGATTTCCAGGCTAACATCGCCGATTTCGTAAAAGCTCCATCTGAATCCGCTGACTAAATATAGGATAGGATTGAATAGAGTAACCGTTTGCCAAAAAGGAGGAAGCATATTTGCGGAATAGAAACTTCCTCCCAAAAATACCAAAGGTGTGATGACAAGCATCGGGATCACTTGTAGTTTTTCGAAATTATCCGCCCATATCCCTATGATAAAACCGAATAAACTGAATGAAACGCAAGTCAGTATCAGGAAGAACACCATCAGAAACGGATGAGCGATCTTGATTTCCACAAATAAAGAAGCGGTCGCAAGCATGATGGACCCTAATATCAGAGACTTAGTGGCGGCAGCACCTACAAAACCTATGACAGCTTCCATACTGGAAACCGGCGCTGAGAGAATTTCGTAAATGGTCCCGGTAAATTTAGGAAAATAGATACCGAATGACGCATTTGAAATACTTTCCGTCAATAATGAAAGCATAATGAGTCCCGGAACAATAAAAGAACCGTAGGGTACTCCGTTTACTTCTTGTATCCTTGATCCGATTGCGGAACCGAAAACGATAAAATACAAAGAAGTAGAAAGAACCGGTGACGCAATACTTTGCATCAACGTCCTTCTTGTCCTTGCCATTTCGAAAAAATAGATGGCTTTGATTGCATTCAAATTCATTTGGATTCCTTCACTAATTGTACGAAAATTTCTTCCAAACTGCTTTGGGTGGTATTCAAATCCCTGAATTCAATTCCGGATTTTTTCAATTGTTCCAAGAAACTTGCGATCCCGGTTTGTTTTTCCTGGCCGTCGTAGGTATACAATAATTGTTTTCCGTCGTTCTTTAATTCCAGTTCGTAACCGTTAAAGTTGTTCGGTAAACTTTGGAGAGGAGAAACAAGATCCAATAAGATCTGTTTTTTCCCGAGTTTATGCATGAGTTCTGTTTTCTTTTCTACCAGGACTAACTCTCCCTTATTCATGATCCCGACCCTGTCAGCGATCTCTTCCGCCTCTTCGATATAGTGTGTCGTGAGAATTATAGTGACACCTTTGTCTCTTAAGGCTCTTACTACATTCCACATGTCCTTTCTGAGTTCTACATCCACTCCTGCGGTGGGTTCATCTAAAAATAAGACTGTCGGTTCATGTGATAATGCCTTTGCGATAAGCACCCTTCTCTTCATTCCTCCGGATAAGGTCATAATCATCTGGTCCCTCTTTTCCAAAAGAGAAAGAGACGTTAGGAGTTCTTCGATATATTCTTTGTTAGGCGATTTTCCAAATAGTCCCCTGCTGAAATTTACGGTAGTCAAAACGGATTCAAATGCATGGACGGTGAGTTCTTGGGGAACAAGACCGATCATGGATCTTGTTTGCCTATAATTTTTGATAATATCGTAACCGCCTACGGAAACAGAACCGGAACTAGGAGTAACGATCCCGCAAATTACGGAAATCAAAGTGGTTTTTCCGGCACCGTTGGGACCTAAAAGGGCGATGATCTCTCCTTTTTCAATATCCAAGTTTATGTTTTTTAAGGCTTGGAATCCATTCGAATAGGATTTGGAGAGATTTTGTATCGAAACAATGGGGGAGTTGGACTTCATACGATTCCTTCAAACCGTTCAATAAATTATAAGAGCCTATCCTAAAGGTTCAGGCTCTTGAAGCCCGAGGTCGAATACTGATCGATAACCTAAGTTTTTGAACGGGCTATGAGATTATCCAAAATATTAAACGGGAATGGATTGGCCCACACCAATTTTAGAAGAGAGAAAGGTTTTGTGATTTAGTGGAAAAGGGTCGGTTCCCGTAAATCGGAAACCGAATGTTGGAATTCTTACAAATGGAGAGAACCGTATCAATTTCGATCTTGTTTTGCTCGGAGATAAATATAGTAAGCCGCTCCCACTGCCACACCGGGAACCACACCTAGTAAAAGTGCGATCCATCCATTTTTGATCCCTTTTGTTTTTGCTTCGTATACGATCCAGACCGCTAATACTAGCCAGGTAAAAATGATATCCAGTGCATAAGCGCTGGAGAAAGGATTCACAAATCCTCCTAAAAACGCGCCGATAATATCGAAGTTTTGCGATAAAGGTGGAAGCACTAAATACAAAAAGCCCGCGGTAAATAGGGAGCCTAATAGGATCAGCAGAATTCTAAATGTGGAAAGATTCATTTTCGTTCTCTTGGTTGAAAGTTATTAGCAAAGGATTAGGATTTTTGTAAGGAGCGCGAGAGAAATTTAAAGACGGAAACTTTTTTGTTCTAGAAAAGAATAAAAAACAGGATTGGCAAAAAGTGGATTGGATCCAAAAAGGAAACCAGTCCGAATGCCCGATTTACAAGAATTAAAAAAGAAGTTCGGTGTCTCCGAATTCAGATCCTCTCAAGAAAAAATTATCAGAGACGTTTTAGAAGGCAAAAACTGTTTAGTGATCATGCCGACAGGGATGGGCAAATCCTTATGTTACCAATTGCCTGCTCTGGCCTTGGAAGAATTGACTGTAGTAATTTCTCCATTGATCGCTCTCATGCAGGACCAAGTGGATAAATTAAAATCTTTGGGGATAGACGCGGAATTTGTGAATTCATCAATTTCAAAGGAGGAACGTACACTTCGTTATGAAAATATAAAGAAGGGAAAATACAAAATTCTTTATGTTTCTCCTGAAAGATTTCGCAAATCCTCATTTTTGGAAATTTTCAAAACCAGAAAAGTCTCTTTGTTGGTGGTGGATGAAGCGCATTGTATCAGTCAATGGGGACATGATTTTAGACCTGATTATACAAAAATCTCCGAATTCAGAAAGATATTAAAATATCCTACGATCATCGCGTTGACTGCCACGGCGACTAAGGATATACAAAAGGATATGATCCGACAGATCGGATTATCCGAATCCGAGATTGAAATTTATAATGAAGGGATCTCTAGACCGAATCTTTATTTAGAAGTAAGGACTTTTGTGGATTCTTCTTCCAAATCGAAGGGACTCATCTCTTATCTAAAAAATCTAAAAGGAAATACGATCGTATATTTTAATCTGATCAAAAATATAGAAAGTTTTTCGGAAGCTTTAGATATGGAAAAGATCCGTTATAAAGTATATCATGGCATGCTTCCTGCCGATAAAAGAAAAAAAATACAAAACGATTTTCTACATTCGAAAGATACGTTACTTTTAGCTACGAATGCGTTCGGAATGGGAGTGGATAAGGCGAATATTCGGACAATTATCCACGCAGAGTTACCTTCTTCTTTGGAATCCTATTATCAGGAAATAGGAAGAGCGGGGAGGGACGGTAATTTATCGGATTGTCTTCTGTTTTATAACCAGGATGATCTGTCCGTTCTTATGGATTTTATCGAATGGCAGAACCCGGACAAAAATTTTATCAGCCGAGTTTATCAGGTTTTAAGATCGGTGGGAGAAAAATTATCCTCCCTGGGTTACGAAGAATTGCAATCAATGGTGGTACATAAAAACAGAGGGGATCATCGTCTGCAAACGGTGCTTAGTCTTTTCGAAAGACATGGAGTTACTTCCGGAGAATTAGAAAGGGGATCGCTGGTGTTACGTGGAGAATTACCGGAAGTTTTGACGGATCCGAAAATATTGGAGGAGCGAAAGAAAGCGAGTTTAAACCGTCTGTATCAAATGCTCATGTATTTGAAATCGGAGAAATGTAGAAGGGAATTTTTATACGGATATTTCGGTGCAACTTTTCATTCTTGCGGAAATTGTGATATTTGTTCTTAAACTCTTGGGATACAGAACGTAAATTTGCATCCTTTTTTCTCTTCCGATTCGACTGAAATTCTCCCGTTATACGCTTTTATAATACTATAGACCAAAGGTAAACCTAGGCCGGTCCCGGATTCGTTTTTGGTTCCTAAACGAGTGGATTTGATCTCCGTGGAGAACAGATTCGGGATCATATCTTTCGGTATTCCGATCCCCGTATCTTCTACGAAAAATTCCGGATCATTCTTCTCGTTGGAAAATCCTATACTGATCGTATCATTTTCTTTGCAGAACTTTATGGAATTGGAAACTAGATTGATGAATATTTCCGAAAATAAGGTCCTATCTACGTTTAACTTAACGTCATCCGGGATTTTGTTAATGATCCGGATCTTTTTTGCTTCCGCTTGAGGAAGAAGTTTTGCCAATACTCCTTCTACCTCCGGATACACATAAATTAGGTTATTGTCCAAAGGAAAAGAACCTGATTTTAGTCTATTTAGATCCAAAAGTGTCGAGATCATTTCTAATGATTGGGACGAAGTATTCTCCGCTCTTGAGATCCATTCCAATAAGGACTTGTCATCCAATTGTTTGTAATCGTTCCGGATCAATTGTAATATTCCGATGACTGTCGTGATAGGGGACCTTAAGTCATGGGTTACTAAAGATAAAAAAGTGTCCTTGAGTGAATTCGCTTCTTCTGCAACGTGTTTCGCTTCCGCTAATTGTTTGGTTCTTTCCGTGACCTTTTGTTCCAGCGATTTTTGGAGTTCTTCCAGTCTTACAAAAGCGTTCGAGAATCTAACCGAAAGCATTATGGTTTGGGAGAATAGGAATGCGAGAAGTCCCCAGCTTGCCAGATATTCCGCATTTATTAGCAGGCTTTGGTTTAAAATATCGTTTAATGTTGTTAAAAATAAGATTAATGAGCCAACGGTAAATAAGATTGAGCCTTCCCTTCTTCTCACGATACAAATGGTGATCATTACGAAAAAGTAAAGTATGCTTACACCCACGAAACCTTGGAATATTCGAATATAGTCCATATACTCCGTGGACGGAAGTGCAAGGACTAGGACGAAGAATATGGAACTGACACCTATGGATATATTGTTGAAGTAGCGATGGAATTGTTCGTCAGGAAAGACTGCTTTTAGAAAGACGGAAAATAAGGGAAGTGCCAAGACAAAAGTTAGGATATCCAGTTTATGGATATACACCCAAAAAGAATCCGTTGTGACCTCGTATATGAATACCGATCCGGTAAAAAATCCTCTGATACTCAGATCTATGCAGAATAATCCGAACCAAAGCGCTGATTTGTCGACTCTTCTCATCAGGAATAGGATCAAATGATATAATCCCATAAAGAATGTGGCGCCAAAAACCACCCAGCCGAGAGCGACCTGCCTTTTTTTCTCTTCGAATACGGCTAAGGTATTTCCTAACTTAATGGGCTTACGAAGTCCACCGGTAATATGATAAAAATTTGATATTTGTAAGGTAAGTTTTAATTCTTTGGACCCTTCGTCTATTAGAACGATAGGATGTTTATACGAAGGGATCATTTCCGTTCTGGAACTTCCGATCCTTCCATTCTCGATCAATAATTTTCCGTTCAGAAATAGTTTAAATGCGGTGGAGACGTCTCCTATTTGAAAAGCCAAGTCTTTTACCGGTCTGTCCAATAGGACGGTGAGTTTATAAGTCCCGAGTCCTTCTCCCTCATGTCTTTTGCCGTTCTTTATAAACGAGTTCCAGGCGCCGGGAACGGGGATAAATCCGTCTTTTATGAAAGTTTCCGGAGTTAGGATCCCGTCGGCAAATTCCCAATGTCCGTTTAAGGCAACGGTTGAGAAACGATCTCTATCCCAATCTCTCAGATCTAAAATTCCTTCCTTTGCTTGTGGAGAGTAGATCTCGGCTTCTTGAGAGCATCCCATAAATGCCAAGAGGAATAGCAAATGAAAGATAGATGGCCTCATTCCGATATCTGGTCTCCAGTTTATTCTTCGCTAGAAACCTGTATAGAAAATTGTATAAGATTATTTTTAAAAAAAAACGAAAAACCGTAAGGTGGATCCATTTAACGCCGAGTTACCTGATATAAATCATTTCATGATTAGGTTGAAGTATTGTGGAAAGATCCGATTTATAATTTTTATCAAAGTTTTCACGATTGAAAAACGTAAAAACCAAAACAATGGATATATGCTCTTCCCAAAATCATAAAAGGTCGGTGAAGATTTATTCGTTTACTTGCAAAGTAAAAATATGCTCTGGAATCAATATTCTGCGGAATCAACCTTCAAGATAGCGATCCTAGAAATTCTAAGAAAGTACAACCTGAAACATTAATTCGATGCAAAGGACAGGAAGAAGGAACAATACTTGCAGTTAGACTCCGTCCTAATTTCAGCAAGACCGATCTTCGGATTTTCTAGTATACTTCCCAAACTTTTTCTTGGAGAATTGGATTTTGGAGAAGATATGAATCTATTTATCACTGGCGCGTCCGGCTTCGTAGGCGGCGCAATTGCCCGCCATCTAAAGGAAAAACATAAGATAAAAGTATTGTCCAGATCTCCAAAGACGGACTCTAGTTTGTCTGAACAGGGGTTTGAAATTGTAGGCGGAAGTTTGGAATCTATTACTCCTCAAAATTTGGCAGGAACCGATATCGTAATCCATTGTGCTGCTTTCGTAGGTCCTTGGGGAACATACCAAGATTTTTGGAAAGGAAATGTGGAAGGAACTACTCGATTGTTAGAGGCTTCTCAAAAAGCAGGGGTCAAACGGTTTATTCATATGGGAACGGAAGCGGCTTTATTTTATGGGCAGGATATGATTCAGATAGACGAGACTTATCCTTATCCTAAAAAAACTCCTTACTATTATAGCCGTACTAAAGCGGAAGCGGAAAAAAGAGTAGTCTCTGCTAATCGTCCCGGGTTCGAAACGATTGTTTTAAGACCTAGGCTTGTTTGGGGACCAGGAGATACATCCGTTCTCCCCGTTTTGAAAAAGATGGTGGCGGAAGGAAAGTTTATGTGGCTGGATCAGGGAAGAGCCAAAACTTCCGTGACCTGCATCCCGAATTTGGTGCACGCAACCGAACTTGCGTTAACCAAGGGAATACCGGGCCAAATCTATTTTATCACAGACGACGAAGTCAAAACCGTAAAAACTTTTTTGACCGAGATGATGCAAACCCAAGGGATTACACTTCCTAAGGCTTCCATACCTTCTTTTATAGCAGGGTTTTTAGCGATGATAGTTGAGGGGATCTGGAGAATTTTAGGAATTCGTAAAGAACCTCCGATGATGAGGTTTCCTGTGGATATTATGGGAAAAGAATGTACCATCCGCATAGACAAGGCCAAGCGAGAATTAGGATACAAACCTGTAGTCAGTGTGGCACAAGGTTTAGATTTGATGAAAGGTTAAGCGCCTTGCATTAGGCTTCGATATTAGAAGTGTATTTCCGGTTCGCCACAATCACCTCTTGGCGGACCTTCAGAAAATTTTTAAGAAAGATAAAACCTGGCAAACTGGGAAATAAATAAGAAATAAATTAGTTCCTTATTAATATATTGGAACGGCTTGGAATACGTCGCTTTACTTGAATTCTACTGTAAGAATGTTTAGTCTTTTATTATAAAACATACTTTAAATAAAACGAATGTTTTAACTTGCTAATGTATTTTGACATTTGCTCTCAAGTTGGAAGATAAAAAATTCTTAGAAACATCGTTTTTTCTGCCTTAGGGTCTTGACCTATTTTAATTCTAGAACTATTCTAAGCGAAAATTTTATCGGCCATTTCGAATGAAAGTTCTTATGTTTTCACAAACCCGTTCCAAATTTTTAGGATATATATTTATTATATTCATATTTTATTGTACAGGTTGTGATTCTCAGAAGAAAAAAGAGATAGATCTTACCGAACTGACTTATGTTCCGAGCGGGATTTTAGGACTCCCGGATTTACCTGTCCCTAAAAATAATCCTCAATCCGCCGATAAAGTTTCGTTAGGCGCCAAATTATACTCAGACAAACGATTTAGCTTGGATGGAACAGTCTCTTGCGCCACCTGTCATAATCCGGAACAGGCGTTTGTAGACAAATTGAAGGTCTCTAAGGGGATTAAAAATTTTACCGGAACGAGAAATGCTCCTACCGTATTGAACGCTGCCTATTACAAAACACAGTTTTGGGACGGAAGAAGGAAAGATCTGGAGGGACAATCCAAAGATCCTCTTTTAAATCCCGTAGAGCACGGCTTATCCAGTCATGATGATCTAATAAAGATCGTAAAAGCGGATCCGGATTATTCTGCAAGGTTCAAGACAGTATTTGGGGTCGATTCGGATTCGATCCATATAGATCATGTAGCCTTAGCAATCGCTTCTTTCGAAAGGACGATCATTTCGGGAAATTCTCCATTCGATCGTTATAGGTTCGGAAAAGAAGAGAAGGCTCTTTCCGAGTCCGCGATCCGGGGTTTAGCTTTGTATATGGGAAAGGCACGATGCCAAGACTGTCATACGATAGGCGAAACGAACGCAATTTTTACGGATGATAAATTCCATAACCTGGGAGTGGGTTTTAAAAGGATCCAACCTAAGCTGGAAGAGATCCTTCAAAAAAAAGCGGAATCCAAGACCGGTCCGACTTCCGACGAAGAAATACTTACGAATCTAGAATCTTCCGAGCTAGGTAGATTTGCCGTTACGGGAATTAATGAGGATCTGGGAGCGTTTAAAACTCCCGGTCTACGAAATATCGCATTAACTTCTCCTTATATGCATGACGGAAGTCTAGCGAGCTTAGAACAGGTCATTGATCTGTATGATAGAGGCGGAGAAACAAATCCGTTTTTAAGCAGCGGTATTCGTCCGTTGGGGCTGACCGGTCAAGAGAAAGCGGATCTGGTGTCTTTTTTAAAATCCTTAACAAGTCCGGTTTTGCCTAAAATGCCGAAATAAACGGACCTTATACGTTTTCACGAGGAGGGAGTTATGGAAGAAGGAAAGCTAAGTAGGAAAGATTTTTTACGCAGAACGGGTGGTCTACTCGCTGCGAGTATCGTACCGATGAGTTTGGTGGAGATTGCTTGCGGGGGAAGAGGGAAAGGTACTCATGAAAAATTTACTTTCGCTTTTATATCGGATCCTCACCTAACGCATATTAAAGGAACGAATTTTGTTCGGAATTTCGATAGCGGTCTGAATAAGGCGATCGAAACGGTCAACCTGATGTTCCCTAGGCCCGACTTTGTCGTATTTGGAGGAGATCTGGCGCAGTTAGGAAAAAGAGAAGAATTGGATCACGGTATGGAACTTCTTTCCAAACTTAAGGTTCCTGTTAAATACGTGATCGGAGAGCATGATTATTATTTAGATTTGGGAAATTATTGGCAGGATAAGATCAGCAAACTCAATTATTCTTTCGATCATAAAGGGGTTCATTTTGTGGTTTTGAATAGTATTTTAACCTATGATACATGGATCAAACGTTGGAAGACTCCGGAAGAAAGAATGAACGAGATGGCCCGTTTGGATAATCCGAACGGTTCTCCGTTTATGGTGGGTGACGACCAGATTACCTGGTTGAAAAAGGATCTGGAAAACGTAAAAAGTGGAACTCCGTTAGTGGTTCTTTCTCATTCCCCTTTATATAAAATTTATAAACCTTGGAATTTCTGGACGGACGATGCGGAAACGATTCAATCTATTTTGAGTAGATTTGATAATGTAACCGTTTTTCACGGGCATGTTCACCAAGTTTTATACAACCAAATCAAAAATATTAGTTTTTATGCATTGATGTCTACTGCTTGGCCATGGCCTTATCCGGAGAGTTATACTCAGTCACCGAATTATATCCCAAAGATGACTGTTTTTATGAACCGTCAAGATCCATTTCATGAAAGAGACGGAACGGGTTGGGCGTTCGTGAACATGGATAATGCAAGAGAGGAAATGCATTATAAACTTTGGGAAAACAAGGATCGGATCGTAAAATACGACGATTCTGCAGGTCATCCGGTGGATTCTGAATACCAAAAACCGGAATCTAGAATCCTTCCTCAGACTCACTATTAGGAGAATCTTATGGACCATCCGCATATTTTTAGAGATCGATCTAAATCCAAAATTTTAGTCGGGATCAGTGTTTCCATATTCTTTTTGATTTTCGGGACGGTATCCTTAGTCTTCGGAGACGATTGGGATAAATCGAACGAAGATAAATGGAATGCAGCTTTTATGGAA
The DNA here is from genome assembly GCF_040833995.1 of Leptospira sp. WS58.C1. Taxonomy (NCBI): domain Bacteria; kingdom Pseudomonadati; phylum Spirochaetota; class Leptospiria; order Leptospirales; family Leptospiraceae; genus Leptospira; species Leptospira cinconiae. The sequence goes on along the minus strand of NZ_CP162137.1, from coordinate 2,615,844 downwards.
ACGGTTGCACAGGGAGAAAAACTTTTTCATGGGCCTCAATTGGGAGGAAATACGGTCCAATGTGCCATGTGTCATCCGAATGCGACGAATACTCATCCGGAAACTTATCCTAAGTTTCAAAAACAGATCGGAAAGGTTTCCACATTGAGGGAAATGATCAACTGGTGTATCCAAAACCCTTTGCAAGGAAAACCTTTGGCGTATGACGATCCTAAGATGATCGCTCTGGAAGCATATATTATGTATGAAAGAAGGAACTCGGTCTTGTCTCCGGGAAAACATTAGGGGAAATGAATATGATCCGATCTAGTTTGTTTTTAGGGATCCTTTTGATTTTGTCCCTCTCCTTGGTTTTTTGCGGATCCGAGATCAGCGATTCCAGATGTAAATCGGATCTGGAAAAAGGACTCTCTTTGTTTGGGACTGTGGAAGATATTCAGGCGGATAAACCTGTCTCAGTAAAAGAATCCATCTCTTCGGGAAGTAAGGATCTTCTCTACATCCCCTTCTCCGCAAAAGTAAGACTAAAGGAAGATGTTCGCAATTATGTTCATCATGCCCAAGAAGGAAGGTATCACAGGGAATATGTGGGTTGGGTAATGCAAAATTCCGTAAACAAATCCGGAACGGAGAAATTATTACATTTTTCGCTGCTTGCTAACCTTTCTTCCTCTCGGTGGTATGATGCGAAAAGTGGGCAAATCATTCCCTTAAAAGGAGTTCTAAGATATAAAAAAGAAGGAAGTGAATGGGTTTCCCTGGGTGCATTTGATAATTAACATTTTTGAATATGCAATGGTCGAGATCTTCTCGGTTTTCAGCAATCCGAGAAGATCCCGCTTTCATTACCACAGCACTTGATCCGCAGGGACCCTTGCGGATTCTTTTTATATGAGAATGCTCATTAGAATGTGTACAATCCAACAAGTGATCGTTCTAACGGAGCAATTGGAACTTCTCTAAGGTAAGGATTCTGCGTATTCTTTCAATTTGGATAAGAACCGATCTGCTTCCGGATAGGACAAATGTAGAGCATCGCTGTCTTCGTAGACATCTTTATGATCGATAAACCAAAGATATTGAGAAGGAGGAAAATATTTCTGAACAGTCTCTCTGGTCCTTGTTTCCTTTGCGGAGACCAGGATTTCGGGATGCATGGGCATTTCGAAAAAAATGGGCCGGACACCTTTGGATTCTAATTCTTTTAAGACGGAAGATAGATACGTCATTCTATCATCCAATTTTTTCTGATCTACCGCGGCTCCATACCAACGTTTTACTTCTTGTAGATGTTCTTCTTTTAGTCGATTGGAAATTTCAAGAGCTTGTTTTTCCGCTTCGGGATTTTGTTTTGCTTCGGCGGCAAAAAGGCGATCCGTAAATTGGAGCACAAATCCGACTGCATAGTTTAAGGGTTGTTTTTCCGATCTGAGGACCGGGAAATTCCGTCTGGTAAAAACGAAAAAGGGATCGGTATTCTCTAAGGAGAATTTTTCGTTCTCTTTTACGGAAAGTTGATTTACTTCAATCAAAACGAATTTGGGAGAAGTATCCGAATATTTTAATATAGATAATCCTGTTAATGCACCTTCTCCCACTAGAGAAAGATTAAACCAGCCAGTGCCGGGTTTTGGTAACATTCTATCCGACATGGAAGATCCAACGATCACAAATTTGGAATCTTTTCCTTCCGTTAAAAAACTTTCCACCCGGACCCGATTATGCTGCCACCAACTCTGCTTGGGTATTTTATAGGGTGAAAAAAAATGCACAAAACCGGAATACAACCCTAAGAAAATCAGAAAAATAGTAATGAGTCGGATAAAAAATTTCATAGTTAAAACTGAAAATAGATAAATGCCGCAGATGGTCCTTTGTTTAAAACGATCAGAAAGAGTAGGAATGCATAACCTATTATCGAAACTTTTTCGATCGTTTCTTCCGAATACTTCTCTTTATAGTCCGTCCTAGAAGTTAGGTTATCGATATGTATCCGGTTCTGGGCTTCCAGAGCCGACCGGCTCTTAAACCATCCGTATAGATGATATAAAAACACCGGAATGGAAAAGAATATTAAGAATGTGCAAAGTTCCCAGTCTGTTCCCAAACTTAAATTCGTTCCTAATAATTTTAAATATTTCACCGCTGTTCCAAAATCAGGCAACCGGAATAGTAGCCACAAAAGAGAAACGCTTAAGAATACGAATCCGGCCTTTATAAAGGAGAAAAAACGATTCTCGGGTAGTTTGAAGGGAAAATTCTGTTCTAAAAATCTTTCGATCAATAACAAGAGCCCGTGACCGATTCCCCAAACCATATATCTCCATTCAGCTCCGTGCCAAAGTCCGCCCAATGCCATGACCAAAAATAGATTTATATAGGTCCTTACATTTCCTTTTCTATTTCCTCCCAAGGGAATATACAAATAATCCCTAAGCCAAGTAGAAAGAGAAATATGCCATCTTCTCCAAAATTCCGAAAAGGTGGAGGATATATAAGGAAAATTGAAATTTGTAGGAAGTTTATAACCGAATAGGAATGCGGTTCCGATCGCGATCAATGAATATCCCGCAAAGTCCGCAAAGATCTGAGCGGAATAACCGAAAATCAATAGTATTAAAGTAAGAGTAGAATGATGGGAATTATAAGGAAAATCGATAACGAAAGTAAGATCGTTCAGGTTGTCCGCGATCACCGTTTTTAAAAAATAACCTAGGATCAATATTTTTGCAGCCTGGATCCATGGAATATCTTTGAAGTATTTTGTTTTGATCTGCGGAAAAAATTCCTTTGCCTTAACGATAGGCCCTGCTACCAACTGGGGAAAAAAATTGATATAGAGAGAAGATTGCAGGATCAGTTTAGGGTAGGGAACCTTCTCTTTGAAAATTTCCGGACCTATCCTATAAAAATCCACCACCATGCTGATCCCATGGAAGGTATAAAAGGAAATACCGATCGGAAGCGGGATTAGAAAGATCCAATGTAGATCCGAGGTCCCCGAATTTCCCAAGAAAGTTTTGGCGAATAGCCCGCTATATTTAAAGAAAAATAATACGGTTAGGTTCAGGACTACACCTAATGCTAAAACCCCTTTTTTGGATCTAAATTCCGGGGACTGGATCAGATATACGATACTCGCATTCCAAAAGATAGAGAATAAAAGTAAGATGAGTAACCAAGGATCCGTGTATGCGTAAAAGTAAAAACTCGCGGCGACTACTGTCAGAAGTTGAAATCTTTTTAAGAAGGGGATATAATAAATAGTAAAGGTAATGAGTAGGAATAAAAAAAATCCAAAACTATTAAAATTCATAGGAAAGAAAATCTGACTGGTTCAAATTCTTTCCTGGAATCCTTAGGTCAAGAACCTATTATACTTCTCTGGCTCCCTTTACCAAAAACATTTCGATCTCTCCCTTGTTCTTGGCTTTTATCAATCCTCTGGACTCGCAGATAAAATCCTCTCTCACAAAATGGAACGTATCCAAGGAGATATTCACTTCTCCCGCTACTCCGGAACTTTCCATACGACTTGCGGTATTGACCGTGTCTCCCCAAATATCGTAGGCGAATTTTTCGGTCCCAATGACGCCGGCGACCACACTTCCCGTATGGATCCCTAAACGTAATTCCCAGGTAGGAAGGCCTAATCTCATTCTTTCTTCCTTTTGCTTTTTCATAAATTGTTGGAATTCCAAACCGCAGAACACGGCATCTCTTGGATGAGTACGATTCGGAGTAGGAAGTCCACCCACCGCCATGTAAGCATCTCCGATGGTTTTGATCTTCTCCAAGCCGTATTTTTTGGCGATCCTATCGAATTCCGCAAAGAAGAAGTGTAGTTCTTTCACAAGTTCTTCGGGACTCATTTTTTCGGCAATTTGCGTGAAACCCGCCATATCCGTGAATAATACCGTAACACTATCATAACGTTTTGGTTGGACACGATCGTTCATTTTTAATTCGTCCGCTATCGATTCGGGAAGAATATTCCGAAGCAGGTTGTCCGATTTTTTTCTCTCTATATTCAGGTTCCTGCTGAGTATAAAGATCAGTATACCGGTCAGGATTTGAACGAAAATATAGTTTCCTCCGAGATCCATATATTCGGAGTCTCTATCTTTCTGCGGAACGATAAAATTCGGATAAAAGTATTCGAATATATATAGAAATCCCGTAACAAATGCGTAAAATCCATAAATAAGAAATATATTATGGTTTTTTAAAAGAATAGTGGCGATCACCAATGCAGGAATAAAATAATAATGGTTTCCTCCGTTAGATCCCCCATGTAAAAACCAAAGAGAGGATAAATATACTAGTATTGTCAAATTTAGAGGCCAGAACAGAACGTAATAAATATTCCTAAATCTGGAAAAATAGTACATAATAAGGAGGATAGAACCGGATATTAAATTTAGAAGAATGACCCGATGTGAATATTCTGTTTTCTCTTCGAAGAAGGAGCCTAATATATTCAAACTTCCGTTTACAAGGGAAATTGCATTGAACAATCTATGCTCTAAGGAATTCTTCTTTGGGTCCCCAAAGATCAAATAAATAAGCTGGATTAATTTTTGTTTCATAAGATTGTCCGGAACTTGAGAAGTCTGAATATTCGGAGCAGGGCTAAAACTTTCATAAATCGGAAAAAATTGCAAGTCTCAACTGGAGAGATCGGACACAATCCTGTCTCCGAAATAAAAATTGTACAAAACTTTTAGTATAGAAAATAGACCCGCACCTTTCGCTTTTGATTGTCTGGAAATCTCAAATAGTATCTTCCATTGGGAGATTAGTATGGAATATCGTTCTTTGATGGAAAATCTGGGATCGTATAAGTTGGTGGATTCCGAAGTGACCCCGTTCAGTTCCACTACCTTCAGATCTTTTCCTTCCAAAAAATCTTTGAGAGACGAAAATCGGATATCGTATCTTCCAAAATAAAAACCCGTAAAAGAGGAAGAGATCTCGTGGATCTTGTTCTCCAATTCAGGAGTGATCCATTCAGATCCGTCCAAAAATAAAGTTCCTTGGCAATGATTTCCTGCTTCCGTAAGAAGTATATTTTCTCCTAGTCCAGGGATTCGTTCCCAAACTTCTGAAAATCTTTTTCGGAATTTTTCCTTTTGTATTTTAAATCTGGGATGGGTTTCCACTAATTTGGAAAGAGATGAGGTCCCGTCTCCGATCAACTTTGGAAATACTTTTCTGGTGATCGAGAATATATTACCTTTGGTTTCGTTCGGATATCTATAATAAAAAACTCCAACCTCGAAAGGACCAGGGTGATATTCTTGGATAAGTAGATCCACATTCGATTCTAACAAACAATCTTCCAAATGTTTTTGACTTAAGATCTTTCGGACACCTTGTCCTCTTTGCCCGGAATCCGGCTTGAGTATGATGGGAAATCCTAATCCAAAAGTATTCATTTTTTCTAAAATAGAATTTACGTCTTTGGAACCTTTCGGAACTAGGAAAAATTTTAATACGTGCTGAGGATCCAAATTTTTTAAGATCTGATATTTCGATTCTCCTACGAGACCTCCTAACGGAATGCCTGGATTGACGGCTGCAATTGACCCGAATCCTAAGGAAGAAAATGAACCGGATCGAATAGATCGAATGGATTCAAAAACGATATACGGGATCAAAGGTAGATACAACTTCCAAGTGGGCCAAAATTCCATCGGATCGGATTGTTCGAGTAAATCTTGCTCGGTTTGTATCTCTAACATTTAGATGACCGGATCCCAAGCGAGAATAGAAAGATTCGCTTTGTATTGTAGTGTGGAGATCGCAAAACCGAAACTTTCCGGAATATCGTCGAACCCGAGATCGTGCTCAAGCGCAACTCTTACGATCGCTTCATGGTGGATCGTATGCTCTTGTACATAAAGTAATTCTCTATCCCAGGAAGATTTTACCACATTTTCCGAACCGGAAGAAGAATGGACTAAATAAGAAACTTCAACTTCTCCCTCCCAATCTTTTAGCTTGAATTCTCTTACTAATTCTTGAAATCGATAAGCGGCTGCTTCGGGGGAATTTTCGTAGATAGGATTTCTTTCTCTTTGGTCGTAGGTAACAAACCTTATATCAAATCCGTTTAATAAAGCTTCCGCAAATTCTAAACAATGTCGGACCTGTTTACCTATACTCGCCCCGGACAGTAAATGTAAAGGGCGAGCATAATTTCTTTCCGGGAGCCTAAGGAGTAATTCTGCGAATCTTAAAAAGATGATCTCGAGAGAATCTATTAAATCTGATTTCGTCTGCCTCATTGAGGGAAACTTCGAATAGTAACGATTTAAGTTACAGTATAGAATAAAAAAACGCCCACAGAATGCGGGCGTTTTTGCTCGGGAAACATATACATTCGGATCAGCCGAATTTACCTGAAATATAATCTTCCGTTTCCTTTTTAGAAGGATCATGGAACATCTTTTTGGTAGTATCGAATTCCACCAAACGGCCCATATAGAAAAAACCGGTATAATCGCTTACCCTAGCTGCTTGTTGCATATTATGAGTAACAATCACTATCGTATAAGAGTCCTTGAACTCGGAGATAAACTCTTCCACTTTTTTAGTGGAGATCGGATCCAATGCGGAGCAAGGCTCATCCATTAAGATCACCTCCGGATTCATTGCGATCGCTCTTGCGATACATAATCTTTGTTGTTGTCCTCCGGATAGCCCAAGTGCGCTATCATTCAACCTGTCCTTGACCTCTTTCCAAAGTGCGGACTTTCTCAGACTTTCCTCGACTATATGGTCCATTTCGTCCTTGGAGACTCTGCCGTTCAGTTTCAGACCGTAAGCGATATTTTCATAAATAGATTTAGGAAAAGGGAAGGACTTTTGGAAAACCATTCCGACCCTTTTTCTAAGTTCCACAACGTTCATTAGGGGATCATAAATGTTGATACCGTCAATTTCCAATTTACCGTTTACTTTGGAACCGTCGATCACGTCGTTCATACGATTGATCGATCTTAAAAAAGTGGATTTTCCGCAACCGGAAGGTCCTATGAACGCAGTGACCTTCTTCGCATGAATTTCCAAAGAGATATCATGTAATGCCTGGTTTTCACCGTAGAAAAAGTTGAAATGGCGGGATTTTATTTTTACTTTTGTATCTTTCATCTGAGATTAACTCCTCGCATCTCCAATAAAAACGTTATACATGGGTCTTGCCCCTGGATTTTCTGATTCTGTATCTTAAGAATGTTGCGAAAAAACTCATCCCGAAGGTAAGAGTTAATAATACGACCGTTGTTGCATATTGTTTCGGCATCGCAGCATCCACGTCCGGCGATTGGGTCGCCAATACGAACAAATGGTAGCCTAATTGCATAAATTGATCGGAAAGGTGAGAAGGTAATTCCGGCAAGGAATACACAACTCCTACGAATAGGATTGGAGCCACTTCTCCAGCTCCTCGTCCGATCGCAAGGATTGCTCCCGTTAAAATCCCGGTCAAAGAATTCGGTAAGATCAATTTCCAGATAGTCTGCCACTTAGTTGCGCCTAACGCGAGACTGGACTCTCTCATTTCTCTCGGAATACTTCTCATAGTTTCTTCCACGGAAATAATAACTACGGGTAAGGTGAGAATTGCTAGTGTAGCTGCAGCCCAGATTAGAGCCGGTTTGCCCCAAACAGGAGTGGTATTGTTCGCAACATAATCCATTCCTTTTCCGATAAACTGGATGAAAAAACCGACACCGAACAGACCGAATACGATGGAAGGAACTCCCGCCAAGGTATTGATGGCAAACCTGACCGTCATAGCGAACCTGGAATCTCTTGCAGTGTATTCGGAAAGAAAGATGCCGGTAGCTGTTCCTATCGGAATACTACATAGGACCATTATAAAAACTAGATATACTGTTCCATAGATAGCCGGAAAGATCCCGCCTTCTAAGTTATTATTCCTAGGAGCTTCGGTCAGGAATTCCCAACTGACTCCTGAAAATCCCTTATAGAATATATTCCCGAGCATGAGTAGGACAGCTGATAGAATCAGTCCCGTAGCAAGCATGGGAGCTCCGAGAGCTAATATGGAATATATTTTATCTCGGATGACTCTTTTTCTTTTGAGTCTGACTTTTTTCCATTTCAAAGAAGTTTACCAAATTTTGTTCTTAGGAGCCTTGGAACTTTCTCATAAGCCGCTTTTTGACGTACAGCTCAGTGATGGCGTTCAAGGAAAAAGTGAATAGGAACAGAAGTACTCCCAGGAAGAACAGTATATTATAATGTTCCGATCCCCAGATAACTTCTCCCATCTCCGCACCGATCGTGGCGGCAAAAGTCCTGCTCGGATCAAATATGCCGAAACTCATCATTGGAGCGTTGCCAGTAGCCATAAGGGCGATCATCGTCTCTCCGAATGCTCTTCCGACGCCCAAAAGTACAGCGGCGAAAACTCCAGGCAATGCAGCAGGAAGCATCACTCTATAAGCGGTCTGCCATTCCGTAGCTCCTAATGCCAAGGAGGCCTGTCTATACGATTGAGGCACTGTGCTTAATGCGTCTTCTGCCACCGTAAAAATGATCGGAGTAACCGCTATCGCAAGGCCTATTCCTCCGGTGAGAGCGTTTAATCTGAAATCTATATCGAAGGTTGCTTTTACCACGGTGGCTACGTCCATTAAGCAGAAAAATCCGATCACTACGGAAGGGAAGTTAGCAAGCATTTCGATGGCAGGTTTAACGATCTCTCTTACTTTTCTAGGTACGAAAAACGTAATATTCAATGCAGCTAGAATAGCCAAAGGTGCTCCGAGTAAGATCGCTATGATCGTAGTTTTTGCAGTCCCTACGATCAAAGGTAAAATACCGAATTTAGGAACGGAAGAAACAGGCTGCCAAACCTTGCTGAAAAGATTTTCGAAAAGGGAAAGTTTTTCGGGCTCAGGAGAGGGGACAGCTACCGTTTTATTCAACTCCAATGTATCTCCGTCCGGATTGTATTCCGTAGGAGTATCCGAACTGGAATCAGGGTTATATTCCGTAGGGGCCTCGGAGCTTTGTGTAGTAGAGCTGACTTGCGGAGAATCCGAGAAGAATAAGGAAGAAGCTTCTCTAAAGACGAAGAAAAATATGAGAAGAATAATAAGGATGGAGGTTGCGGCGGTTCCTTTTACCAAGGTTTCCGCGAAAACGTCTATTTTTCTTCTGCTCGGATGTAAAAGATATCTCAGCAGAGGATCGAGTTTGCTCATTGAATATTCCGATTTCTGGATTTAAGATCGGCTCCCGTTTCCGGGAGACGATCTCACAATATTACTTTTTCTTAAGAGGGAAGTAACCTACGTCCTTCACTACTTTTTGTCCGTCTTTTCCGATCACCCAATCGATAAACTTTTTGGTTTGGTCTTTTGGTGTTTCTCTTAGATAAAAATAAAGATATCTGGAGATAGGATACTTGTTGGTCAAAATATTCGCTTCGGTCGGAAGTTCCGCTTTAGAATTTGCATCCGCAGAGACCGCTAGATCTTTGACTCCGGAAGCGTAAGCCGCACCGCCGTAACCGATGCCCCATTTATCTTTGGAGATCGCGTTCACTAGTGCCGCAGTTCCTACCATATGTTGTGCAGAGGGATCAAAGTCTTGTTTTTCCAAAACATGCTCTTTGAAATACTCATAAGTCCCGGAGTTGTTCTCACGGCTATAGAGTACGATTTTGTGATCTTCTCCGCCAACTTCTTTCCAATTGGTGATCTTTCCCGTGAAAATTTTACGGATCTCTTCTACGGAAAGTTTCGCAAGTGGATTCTTTTTGTTTACATAAAGAGAAATACCGTCGATTGCAACCTTGATTTCCACGCCGTTGGATTTATATTTTTCCTTTAACTGTTGGATTTCTTGAGGTTTGAGAGGACGAGAAGCGGAACAAATATCCGTGGTCCCGTTGATCAGAGCCGCAATCCCGGTTCCGGAACCTCCTCCGGTTACTTGGAATTGAACGGATTTGTCAGGGAAGGTTTCGGTCCATTTTTGGACCAGGATAACCATTGTGTCGGATCCTTTAATTGTGATTGTCTTTTTCTCTTCCCCGGATACGGAAAATGAAGAAAGAACGAATACTAATAAGACAATAAGTCTTAAACCTATCTTTTTCATCTATTTGATATTTCTCCTGAAATATTTTTGGATCGTAAACGAGAACCGTTACGAAAGGATTTCTCAAATATTACAATCCTGATACACTCTGTTCTATTGCATAGATTTGGCATTCTAACGCATTCTACGAAAGTAAGTCCCTGCCTGCAAGAAAGTACAGGGACTTTTTAGGATTAGTTGTTAGGAAATCCTACCGCCGCTTTGATCTTATTACCACAATCTCCCCCGGCTTGCCCCAGGTTTGGATCACAGGTATAATACCTAAAATTCACAGGACTCGCATTTGTAGGGATCCCTGAGCCCAAGAAGCCTAAACTACCGCAAGTAGAAGTGGAAAGAGCGGATTTTCTAAGTTCCGTATCCAGAGAATGTCCGAACATTACGTAAAGATAATAATTTGTGGGAGAGATTGTGGAATTGGAAGTTCCTAATACGGTAAAATGATCGTAACATTCTCCGGTATAGTCCGTGAAATTTCCCGCGACCTCCACTACTACTATGGATTGGTTCCCATCGTCGGGAGTTCCAACTAAGGCTCCTAATAAAGCCGAATCATCCTTTGTCTCTGAAGAGCAAGAAATCGCCAATAATCCCAAAAGTGGAAGTATGAATTTAAGTTTAGATTTCATAAAATTTACCTTCTCCTCTTCTTAATCTAACCTGGTGTTCAAGTGGTCCGGTGAAACTGTTCCGGTCCAGAAAGTTGCCTGAAGTTGGAAATAGACGGTTTGGTTATTTATAACCGCAGGTTCACGAGTTACCGGATCCACTCCTAATTTTAAAATAGGGATCTGGTAGAACAATTGGGCCTTGAACAAGTGTTTGTCCCCGAACAGGTTCAAACCGACCCAATAGTATTTTTTCATATCCGTTTCTTCTATCTTACCGTTACGATTGAAATCTCCTTTTAGGAAATCATATCTGAAAACGGGCATAATATAATACTTATCGAATATTTGAATATTATAACCGACGGTCGCTTGCCATCCGGAAAGATTGTTTGAAGCCGCTCCCGTATAAGTAGTATAGGCTCCGCTCAAATAGATGCCGTTCCAAGACATGGTTCCGTCGTAGGTATAGCCTCTTAGGTCCAGATTTTTTTGGCAGTAACTGGTTTGGTAGCTGGCAACAGTGCAATCGTAAGTGCTATTGTCCGCAGTCGTTTGAGTCGTAAAAAGATACTGAGTTGGAGCTCCTCTTGGGATTGCTCCGTCCACTGCAAGAGTGGACGCAGGACCGGAACTAAAGCTTGCGTTCTTAGTCTGCATGGCGGCGGCACCCAGGGAAATTTTCAGATCTTTTTGGAAGATCTCTTCCCCTTCCTGCCAACCGACATTACTTCCGTTTTCCTTAACAAGACCTCCGAGAACATTCCATTGGACTCTGGCAAAATATAGAGGAGAATTTAAGATAGGCTGGTGTGGTCTTCCTGCAACCGTTAGATCCTGGCGTCTACCTGTTCCATAGTCACCCCCTGCACCGTGTCCGTTACCTGCCATTAGATCGATGGTCAGATATTTTTCGTATTTCCCTTCGAAAAAATCTTTCAAAGGGGAAAGTCTTAGATTCACACCCATATCGAACTGGGGATAAGCGTTAGTCATATAAGAACGTTCTAATGCGATGAAGTTTGCGGAAGACATCAGATATTCTCTGTGGAATTGAGTAGGTAATTGACCGAAACTCAACCGTGCTCCTAATATCGGAATATTCACAAAAAGGAATGCTTCTTGGATATAACCTCTCCCTTCTTTCAAGGAAACATTGGTTACTTCTCCTGTAGAGTTCCTGGATTGAGTGATATAAGGGGCGTTCAGCATATTTTCTCCCCTGAGGTTGATCATCATTCCCCACCAAGACCCGCCTTGGTATTGGATCCCTAAACGAAGACGTCTGAAATGCCAATCTACTGAATTGAAATCCTCGCTTCCGTTATTATAGTTGGACCCTGTTTGTGCCGAAATACCCCTGAATTGCATTCTTCCAGTGACGGTAAGTCTTTCCTTTTGGATTTCTTCCGGTCTGTTTGTTAAATGATTCGGATATGGGTTGAATTTAGGATCGTTCTTGTTGATTGCCTTATCCATTTTGCTCTTAAAACGACCGGGACCTGGTTTGGTGAATAATTGTCCGTCTTGGTCTTCATAGAGAGTGAATTCATCCGGCTTCGGTTTTTCCACTTTAGGAGGTTCGCTTGCTTGCGCAAGTTCCGTTCCTGGAGAGCTTCCCTGGGAGAAGATCGCCTGGGAATAGATTACAAGTCCTAGAATAAGAAAATGGGGTTTTTTCCCCCCTAAGTTCTTTCTTTTTTTAGATTTCTGCTTCATTCAGAGTTACCTTTCGATTCGCTTCTAGGTTTTTTGCTCGAGCGAATTCTTTTTTACGTTTAGGTAACAGAATGACCTCTTTATGTTACAAAATGATTACATAAAGGCAAGGATTTTGTTACAAGCCGTGTTTTTGGAGGTTTTATGCAATTTAGGTATCATTTAAGTTACAGAAATAATACCGGATTATCTAATCGTATGATAAGTCCTTCGGTTCCAAATCGAAACTTTTCTTCGTATCGATGAAGGTCGGATAGAAGGAAGAGCATTCTTGCCGTAAGCAAAAGGATCGGAAAACGAAACTTGAAGTCGTTCATTTAAAAGTCGGAATATATAAATTCACTCATTCTTTTTGGGAAAATAAATGGAGTGTAAAGGGAAAAGGGATCTTCTTCTTACGGAGAAGAAAGAAGAAGATCGATCGTGTTAATAGAGAGAGAAATTTACCGGAATATAAACTTTTACTGTAATCGATTTTCCGTCCGCTTTGGAAGGGGAATATCTTTTCTTATAAAAAGCCTCAACTGCTGCATCTTCTAATCCGTAACCTAAGGATTTTCCGACGGGTTTAACTCTTAGAACCTCTCCGGTATCTGCAATAATTACTTCAAGAGTGACTCTTCCGGTAATACCAGCAGATCGAGCTTCATCCGGATATTTAGGAGTAAGATTCGGAGTAAGATCTATCGGCTCCGTAGCGCCTAGTAAGAGTGCATCCTGAGCTCCTGCGATCCGAGAATCCTCTTTTTTCTTGATAGTATCTGTAACTTCGAATTCTCCATCATCTGGAGCTTCTCCCACATTCGGATCCTGGATCACAAGATTCTCCACGAAAGCGACTTCGTCGATCAGCTTATCCAGGTGATCATACGTAGTAGGAGGAGTGTACCAGAAAAGAAGTGCTGCGATTTGTAGAACAGCGGAAGAACCTAAGAAGGTTTCCATTCTGTAACGGTCCACAAATCTGCGGAGACCGGACTTTTTTTTGGAAGAAGGAGGAGGAGAAACAACTTGGTTCATTTTAGACCTCCTCCTTGTGTGGTTTTAGTAACTAGAGAAATTTTTAAAGCGCCTGCTTCTTTCAAAAGTTCGAATACATTGTCCAGGTCCGCGTAATCCAATTCTTTATCCGCGTGGATCAGAACTTTCAGATCCGGAGTTGTTGCAAGTTTTGCACGAACATTATTGATCGCTTCATTCAAGGGCATCCTTACTTGGTTGAAGTATATGGACTTCTCCTTATCCGCGCTTAAATATAAATTTGCGATTTTTTTATTAAGCTGCTCTCCACCGGGTACATCCGGAAGAGCGATGGGAAGATCGGGGTCCGTATCCAGGACCGAAGTCACCATGAAGAATACCAAAAGAAGAAAGGCGATATCGGCCATGGAGCTGACCGGAATAGAAGGTGGAGCTTTTTTCTTTTTAAGTGCCATATCTTATTTTAATCTTTTTACGGAGACTTGTTTAAATCCTCTCAACTGCACGGCAGAAAGAGCATCCAGCATATTTCCGTATTTTGTTTCACCGGTCGTTTTGATCAGAGCGACTTTCTCATCGATGTTGGGGATCTCCAGATCGTTCAGATCTTTTCTGAATTCCTTCAGATCCTTGTAATCACGAGTTCCGAGGACTTTATTCCTCATCTTGATCGTTTCGCCGGCCACCAATATCTCGTAGATATTCTCGCGTAATACTAAGGTAGGGTTGGAGTTTTTTCGGGGAAGTTGGATATTTAGTCCCTCCTTCACGAAAAACACCGCGGTCACCATAAAAAATACGAGAAGAAGAAACGCGATATCCGACATGGAAGAGGCGGAAATTTCCTCCAAACCTCTTTTTTTCCTAAGCTGAATCATATTCCTGTCCTAATAAATTGGAAATACTAAGCTTAAGCTCTTGCGTTACGTTTCAGGAATTCTTTATAAATTCTGTTTGCAGCTTCTTCTACTTCGGAAGTAAATCCGTCGATCCTGGAAGTCAGGTATTGGTGGAAAGTCATCGCCGGGATCGCGATGATCAAACCGGCCGCGGTGGTGATAAGAGCTTCTTTGATACCGCCCGCTACCACTTTTGCGTTCACTTGGTCCGCGTTTGCGATCGCATCGAATGCGTTGATCATACCGGAAACTGTTCCTAAGAACCCGATGAGAGGAGCGATAGTCGAAACAGCCGCTAAGATCACAAGACCTCTTTCCAGGACCACGATCACTTCCGCAGCTTCTCTTTCGATACCTTTTGCGAAAATTTCAGCGTTACCCGCGGAAACATCGATACCGTTTTTCAGAATGTCGGAAATTTTATAAGAAGGATTCGCTTCGATAAATTCTTTCGCACCTTCGAAACCTTTTTCATCCACCTTCTCCCCTAAATCTATATTAAATCCTTTCGGAAGAAGTTTGGAAGTAGTGAGAAAGTAGATCCTTTCGAAAATAATTCCGAGAGCGATGATGGAAGAGAGAGCCAATGGATACATCGTCCATCCACCCTTATTGAACAGATCCACAAATCCCCATGTTCCGCTTTTTTCGACCGGGGCAGGTTGTTCGGCAGGTTTTTCTGCGGACGGTTGTTCGGTTTTATTTGCGTCGGTAGGCGCAGCATCTTGAGAGAAAGTAGGTAGAGTTGCAGTAAGAACGAATCCTCCTACAAGTGCAATGGCGATCCATTGACGTAGAGAGAGATTAGTATATCGATTATGCATAGCTTTCGGAAGCTCCATAAGAAGTAATGAGACATTTTTACGAGATTTGAGTTACATATTTATTACGAAGCGGTTACGGGTTGGTTAGTTTGGGAGCGTAAGGGTCGCATTCCATTTTTCGGAGTTTTGATTGATTCCGTTTTGTAACCAAAATTAGGAATACGACCGTTTCTAACGATTATTTAGAAGGATAACCTCCGTAGGTCATTTTTCCGATCATATAGATCGGACTCTTCTTTTGTACCAAAACTCTTGTTTTGAGCTCGTTTTGGATGGATGATAGAAGAGTATCCGAATAGCTGGTTCCTGCCGCATCTACTGCTACTAGGAAGTGAACCGAGTTCTCCGGATCTTCATCCGCATCCAGATCGTCCCAAACCGCTAAAATATTTCCGGAACCGTTCACTCTACTCGGATCAGGGAAAAAAACGGCTTCGTTGGATCTATTTTGGGGGCTTGTGGGAATTCCTTTATTATAGATTACTTTGTCGGTGATCAGAACTAGATCGGAACCGGAAAAATGAGGAGGAATGTATACTTCCGTAGGAGCATCGGAACGTTTACCTGTCCAGATCACTACGATAAATCTTCTATCTCCGAAATGATTTGTGCCGGTATCTGTAGTCCGAACCGCTCCCCATTTAAAGACATTATTCCATGTATCATATCCGATCGTATTATAATAGAAACTCATGAGAGAACCTTGGATCTTTCTTGGATAACCTCTTTGTAGGACGTGATAGTCCATATTGGATTTGGTTCCATAATTTCCGATTACGGAGAAGTCCTCGTCGTTCCAAGCATCCTTAGCGGTCAGAAGTTTGGAAGTATTACCATTCATGTATTCTTTATGATTATCGTAATAATAGTCCCAATGCCATTCCGTACCGGACACGACAGGGTTATAGAAATCGGCGAATCGAGTTTTCTTAGACTGTTGCTGGTCGGAGATTTCCATGGCTTGGTAGACTCCGCTGATTAAACGTGCAGTGTCCTGAGCTCCTACTCCTTTCAATTTCATTCCGAACTCGCTTAAGAAAACGGGAATATCCAAAAATCTAGCTTCTTTTCTTATCTCATCCAATGCTTTGAAATAAGTTCCATTGTCGATCCCCGTTAGATCCAAACTCAATCTACCTGCATCGTAAAAGTGAGAATTAAAAACAAAACCTTGGCCAGGTTTAGAAGTCAAATAACCTCCGCCTGTCGCAATTCCGCCGAAGTTGGTATTCCAAAATACCATCGGCTCCGCGTACACCCATTTGTTTTCCCAACCGTTTTGGTCCAAGGATTGTCTTACCTTATAATAGAAAGGCCAAAGTTTTTGGTTGTCCCATTGAGCGGGCGAAAGGCCTTCCATACCTCCGTCTGCCGGTTCGTTGAATGGATCCAGTCCGAGAACATAATCGAACTCTTGACTAGATAAGTTATTTTTAATATAGGATAAAACTTTTCCGATCTGCCAGATATATTCCGTTTGCATGTTCCTAGTACCATTGGGAACCGAGATCGGGGCGTTATTCCAAAAATTACGGAATCCTCGGCGGACCGCTTCGTTGGTAAAAAGATTTTGGCCCCAAATAAAACAGATCCCGCAGGATTCCTGAGGGTAAGATCCGCCTGAAATTATCCACGCAGGAGCTCCGTTTCCGGTATACCAAGAACCTTTATTAAATAAATATCTGGAGAATAAGTCCTGGTGATAATCCAATAAGATGTACATTCTGCGCGCTGCGGCCGCTTTAAGTTGAAGGATGACAGCATCCAGATATGCATAGTCGATCGTATCCACGGAAGGATGGACTCCTTCCCAAGCGATTAAATATCGAACCATATTGGAGCCTGCAGATTGACCAAGAAGAGAGAAAGCATTCTCCGCATCCGCAGTATTTCGAAATGGCTTAAATCCATCGGAAAGAAGTTTCGTATTCCCAGCTAAATTAAACCCTCTGAAATACGTTTCCCTTCCTAAACCATCCACGAAGATCCGATCCGTTGACCCGGAATAAGATTTTGTTCCCAGTAGAATTTTCCGATCGGATTCGGAACCTATATAATCCAGAGAGTGAGAAACGGTTGCGGAGTCTGTTGCGGCATTTACTTCGTATTTGTTTGTTTGTCCTTCCGATTCGGATATGTTTAACAAAGAAAAAACGGAATTATCGATATTGCCTGAGCCTACGTTCCCACAAGAAGAGAAACAAACAATCATCAATGCCATTAGTATTTTCATATAGAGCTTAGGAGTCATGTGTAGCGATCTGAGATGAAAAATTTCGAATGGAAAGAAATTTTTAATGAAGTGGAAATTAATTTAAAAAAGACGAACTTATTTATTCATCTCGTTATTTTTTATTAATCGAGAGAGATAAGTGAATTGTAAGAGAATTATTTCAGTCGTGAATTATGATGGAGTAGTGATTTTAAAATTTGGACTATGGTGAGCGGCTGATGTGTGGAGCCTGCTTCTGTTTGGGAAAACATGTGCAAAAACCGCCAAGCGAGAACAGTCAGTGTTTGCTGTAGTTCAAATAGAATGAAGCTTGGATGGTTCCGATTCAAAATTAGTTTTTTGTGATACGGGATTTTTTCTTTAAAGTTAGTATTTACATCAGATGGCTTTTATTTACTTACAATTTTGGTGTTAATACTTCATGTTCTTTACTTTAGATGTTTTTGTTGCTTATGTAAGAGAAGTATAATTCATTCATTTTATACATTTAAGAAAGGATAATCGGCCGAAACAAGGCAGGAGTTTTGCTGAAACTCTTATAAAGGAACTAATTTTCTAATCCCGGACGGCAGTAAAATCAATTAGAAGAGTCTCGCAGCTCTCAGGTCTAAAGGGGGAGGGCCACATTTGGGATTACAATCCTGGGTGGAATGAATGCGTTTCTCCATACTATTAAGAATACTAAGGATTTAAGAAATGTGTATTTTTTGTTGACTATCTGAGTGTAGAATAAAAGTGTGTATATACACATATTGGAGTGTTCGAGGCTATATGAATACCCTGGAAAAAGAATGGTTGGAAAATTTTATTCGGTTTTGGGCGGCGCCTCAAAGCCGGTTTGAATTATTGCGTTCCCTATTTGCAGAAAATATCAAATTGATTGCACCAGGAACACCAACAGTGCGCGGGTTGAGGCGTGCGCTCATGTTGTTTGAAAAAACATTCCAAGAGATGCCTGACCTGCACGCAACTATACATCGTTATGCATTTAGAGACGATATATTATTCATAGAGATGACTTTCATGGCGACCATCGCGGGTGAATCATTCGCTTGGGATAACATTGATCGGTTTTTGTTAGCTAATGGAAAAGCTTTGGAAAGAAAGGCATTTTTTGATCCAACGGAATTGCAGAGACGTATCGGTAATCATTCCAAGTGAACTTGATTAGCATTTTGGGGAATTCCATGCCCCCATAAAAGTTTCACATGTAGACCAGTTCTAAGAAATTGTCTCCTTGCTAACCGAAGAGAGTATTCAAACTAATTTCAAAAAAAAGCCCTGCAACTATAGCAGGGCTTTTTAGTCGGAGAAGAATCCGAATTACATTTTATAACTTGCGGAAATCGAGATAGAGATACCTTCCCTATATTTGAAATAGGTTTGTTCTACCCCGTATACGTTATCCACTTGAGTCGCTTTGAACATAGTGTTGGTAATATTCCGGACCGCAAATTTTAGATCTAGATGTTCTCCTTTTTGCCATCCGTAGATAAAATCCAAAACGCCAGCGGGCTGATGAATAGCGTTTGGCAAACCGTTTCCGCCGACGACGACTATCCTTTCCGAGAAATAATTATAGTATAATCCGAGACTATGGTGTTTTTCCTTATCCGGAAAGTAGGTAAACTTAAGATTGAATACTCTTTCAGATTGTCCTTGCAGGGATCTTTTAATATCCGTAGGAGCAAGTCCAAAAAGTTCGGAATAAATGGATACATATCCGAGTCTTGCCGCGTAGTATTCGGATTCGTTTAGAACGGTTACCTTTGATTTAATGAAGAATAGATTTCCTTCGATCCGGAAATGATTCCAGAAATCTTTTCTATAATCTAACTCGATCCCTTCGATATCTCCTTGCTTTGCGTTTGCATAGGTATATCGAACCTGCGGTTGTCCTGCTACAGGGATACCGATTTGCTCGATAGGATCAGACATTCTCTTTTTGAAAATTGCCGCTCCGATATAATCGGTTGCGGTCATATACCATTCGTATCTCAGGTCGTAGTTATGTATGTAGGTACGATTTAGGTTTGAATTTCCTTGCACTCGGTCCGCACCGAAATACGGAGTAAAAAAGAAGGGGGATAATTCCCGAAGATCCGGTCTGGTTACCGTTTCGGAATACCCAAGTCGCAAGTTCATATCTTCTTTAAATTCCCAGGTTAGGTTTGCAGAAGGAAGAAGGTCCCTTGTTCTTAGATTTCCTATCCCGTTATTATCCGCCTGGCAGATCCCGTTCGCAATAGAGTATTCTCGGATTACGCTGTTTTTTATACTACAGCCGCTTCCGTAAATTTGAGAAAGAGAAGTTTCATACAGATAAGAATCTTTTAAAGCAAACGTTGCAACCGACTGACTACTATCTTCATATCTAGCTCCACCTAAAAAGTTTAGCTTGGATGCGATAGGCATTTCCAATTGAGCAAAATAAGCATGTAATTTTTGTCCGGCATTGTACGCATTATTATCTCCGAACCTTTCTCTAAACTGTCTATCTCCGTTCAGTAAGGTAATTGGGTTGAAAGTGATCTCTCCTGGTACCGGATAAAAGTCGATCGCACTTGGTGCGACGGCTAAATTTTCCTGAAATTCCCTAAATCGGAAAGTTTTAGTCCGATCCAAAGCCATTCCTCCAAACTTAAATTTGGACTGTAAACCGTCCCATTGTTTGAAAGGAATCGTATATTTCGCGTTTAAGGAAGCAACATCGTCGATTGTATTCGAAAAGTATCGTTGTCCATCCGGGTTTCCGGCCCTTCTCGGAATACTATTAGTACTTAACCAAAGTTGATTTCGTAAATCCGGTTGGTCTCTATCTGCTCTGGCAAAGTTTCCATGCCATTCGAATTTATGAGGTCTATCTCCGAACGGAGTCCATGCATGAGTTCCACCTACGGTTTGGTTGATTAACGTTCTGCTAGTCCATTCCAAGGATTGGCTGATATAGTTGAAATTATCCACTCCGTTAGCTCCGGTGGCATTTCTAACTATCTTATCCGACTGGATTGTATAGAGTAATTTGTAATAGATCTGTTGACCTTCCTTTAACTGAAAGGTGACATTCGCGTTATTTCCGAAATTTACTTCTTCGTTCCAGGTCTGGACATCTTCTCGTTTCAGCACCGCTAAGGAGGTAAAATCCGTTAAAAGAGGACTTACAGCATTTTGAGCTTGGAATCTGCCTTCCACACTTTGACGGTACCGAAAGTTTCTGGAATAAGTAGATCCGACTAAAACTCCGATCCTCATGTCTCCACTTTGGTTTAATTTATATGTATTACCGAATGAAAAATTAAATGATTTATCCCAAGGAGCGGTGATTTCTTTAGAAGACCATTCATTAGAAAAACCTGAAACAGCCATAGTACTAACGGTTTGTTGCGATAAATTGCTACTCGGTGCAAAAGGAATAGCGTCCGGAAGGGCGCTTACAACTCCAGGGAGCTTTTGGTTACTACCTGTCATCCCCAAAATGTTCGCAGCCCCACCACCTTCAAAAGTCTGGAAGGGACGGCCTGTAGTAATACTATTATAACCTAAGCCGAAACCCATACTTGCTTCCATTTTATCCGGGTAGTCTTTTGTCTCAATTTTTACTATACCTCCTGAAAATTCTCCGGAATCTTCAGGTGCGAAAGTTTTGATGATACGAATGTTTTTGATGACACTCGCTGGAAATAAATCCAAAGGGATCACCCTTTTATCCGGTTCAGTCGAAGGAACCACGGAATCGTTTAACACGGTAGTCGAGTATCTTTCACCTAAACCCCTTACAAAAACGAATTTTCCGCCCACAAGTGTAATTCCGGTAACCCTTCTAAGAACATCCCCTGCGGAGGAATCCGGACTTTTTTTAATCGCTTCTTCCGAGATCCCATCGGACACAGTCCCGGATTTTTTCTGCAATTGCAATAGAGCAGACTCTGATTTATTCAACCCTCTCCCTTGCACATTTACAGTATCCAAAGTTTTTGCGCCTAAGGTAACATTTAAGTTTACCGTTTTGCCTGCTTGGATCGTAACATCTCGGACTACAGGATCATATCCGGAATATTTGAATTCCACCTTATGCTGTCCCGGGGGAAGATCCATATTGAATTTTCCGTCAAAATCCGTACGCATCGCTTTACCTGCGGATCGAACGATGACTGCAGTCAAATTAAGAGCATCTCCCGAATCTGCGTCTATGACGGTTCCTATTAAACGCCCCGTAGCCTGAGCTTGCAAGACCGTCGTTGTTAAAAACAGCGAGAGAATGGCTAAGTATTTTTTCATCTGATGTGTTTTCCCTGGATTATTTTTTGTCATGGAGCGACGATACAAACTTTGTATCTTCCACCTGTAGATAATATGGATTTGATTTCTTCTAAGGAAATGATCTTCCCTGATGTGGAAATTTTGACTTCTTCCACGGAGATCATTTCGATCGCGTTGTGTTTACGAGATTCTTTGGTCCGTATTTGGACAGAGGTATCCGGTGTTTGTAATGAAATCGGTTCCTTAAATCGGGAGCGAATTCTGGCAATCCCCATCGATTGTCTAAGGTGAAAAAAATTCTCCCTTTCCTGGGGCTTCATATACACCATCCCGTATCTTTCCAATAGGATATTGGGCATAAGTATATTTTCTATTTCGTGAGCAGTGCAGATCGAGGCTGGAAATTCTGTTTTTGAAGTTAAAATATCATTTAAAAAAGTGCGAACAGCGTCTTCAGGATTTGCGGCAGAATGATTTAGAGTGTATTCTGCTTTGACTTCGGCTAATAAACGAGCTATATATTTTCTTTTCTCTTCGGGTTGATTGGAGTATGTAGAGAGAACATCTTCTTTGTAGCTGTCCAAATTTTTCCCACAAAAGGAAGAGAATGAGAAGGAGAAAAGGGCAAAGAGTAAAAATGTTCCTGAGATATTTTTTTGTTTCATTCTTTCGGTAAAATCGGTCCCGACCTCGGGACCGATTTTTTAGTTATTCGAAATTAATTGGCTCTATAATAGGTCCAACCGTTATACCATTGTCCGTCTGAACCGTTTCCACCATTAACGGAAGCATTCAATAATGTGTAGTTCGGTACTGTTGAGAATTCACAACTGGAGTCTTCGCCGGTGGTTGTGATTGTTGCATCCGCATCGGCTGTAACGGAAGAAAAAGCTGTCGTAGCAAAAACATTGGTGAAGCCTACAGTAGTCGCAGGACCGCCGCCGCCATTAGCGGAAACCTGACCGTTACCGGAGGATCTTTGTACCATTACACCGTTAGAAAGATTTCCTTGGAAGCCTTCTCTGAATCTTGCAATTTGGGAGCCGGAAACGACATCCGGTATACCTACGAGGGTAAAGTTAGTGATAGTCGCGCTAAATGAATCGTCACGATAGCCGGCTACAGGTGCGGCTCCATTTGAGGCAAATCCATCCATCTCAAAATTTCGAGGATCGGCGGAATAGACTCCTCCGCAAGCGGATGGGTATTTATGGGAGATGAACTCGGTAACAGTTCCGCCGTAGGCTTCGTCTAAGTCCAAGTCGTCATCCATGGTACCAGTAACAAGAATATGATCCATATTCACGCTTCCACCCCAAGCTTCTATTCCATCATCTAAACCTCTATGAATTTGAACGTATGAAATAGTAGTTCCACTTCCAACTCCATACATGGAGAGACCGTTTAGTTCATCGTTTGTTGAAACTTCGTTACCTGCAAATTCGATCCGTACGTAGTTTAATATTCCGGAATTATCAGTTTCAGTTGCGGCAGCAGTAGTTAGTCCGTATGGTTGTGGATTTACACCTTCTGTTTCCCCCGCAGCTGCGCCGGAAGCATTCCCAACGATTACGATACCACCCCAATCCCCAGGTGCGCGAGAACCTACATCAAAACCGGATGTAAATACAATTGGGGAACCCGCTGTTCCATCTGCGAAAATTTTTCCACCTTGGAGTACTAGGATATATGATCCTGGAAATCCTTTAACCGTGGTTCCGGCAGCTACGTTTAGAGTGCCTCCGTTTTCAACGGTCACGATTCCGCATAAGGAAACAGTTCCGGACCAGTTATCCGTACCTGTGATACTTCCCGATTTGCAACCGCCGCTCAATAAAGCTAAGAATGCCGCAGAGTCATTTGATTTACTTGCCGGTGGGCAATTGATGTAAGTTATAGAAAGTGCAAAGACCGAAAAAACACTAAGCACTCTTTTTATTTTTGTTTTCATAAACAAAATATCTCCTTCGAATGATCCGAATATTCGCTTATTTGCGCTGAAATGTTTTCGAACCTACAATAGAACATAATCCTTTATCTTTACGTACACGTTACGTCTGGATTAGAGTTGGATTAAAAACTTGGTTACCAAGGTAAAAGAAGGAACAATAGTCCGAACCCGCCAAGGATCCCGTAATCAGTATATCTTTCCTTATCAGGATAGTTTTCCTGTTCCTTTTGTTTCCACTCCACAGGTTTGGCTTCTACAGTAACGGACGTTCTGTCAAAACCTCTACGGGAGCCGTCTTCGAACTCAACGATCACACCCTGTTCCGTCTGAGAGGTTTTTACGTTCTCGATCACTTCTTTGGTTTTGATATTGGTCACGGTGTCCGCAGAAAGGGTCCCCAAACATATTAGAAAAATTGAAATTGTAATAAAAGTTCTCGTAATCATAATGTAATACTTCCGATTCGCTCTATCCTCCTTATGGAAAGTATGGATACTCCTGCAATTCGATTAAGGAGAGAACTGTTACAAACAGATTAAATGTAATAAAGGGAAAGGCCGGAAAGTTTGGATTCGGATCGATCGATGCGGACCAGTCGATCTGTTGTTAAAAGTTGTTTTAGGTTTGGACGAACTTCTCCAATTCTTCCAAAAGGATCGGTTTACTTAAGAAATATCCCTGCGCTTCATCGCAACCCAGATCCTTGATTTTCCGCATTTGAGCCTCGGTTTCCACACCTTCCGCGGTGATTCGAAGTCCTAAACTTTTTCCCAAAGCAACGATCGTTTTGGATATTGCCAAAGAATTCGGATCCGTTAGAATTTTGCGTACGAAGGATTGGTCCACTTTGAGTGTTTTGAGCGGAATTTTACTTAAATAAGAAAGGCTGGAGTAACCTGTTCCAAAATCGTCCAAGGCGAGGGAAATCCCCCAGGAATGTAACTCTCCTAAAATTTCCAAAGCTGGCTGCGTATTGGTGATTAAACTCGATTCGGTGATCTCCAATTCCAGATCTTCCACACTCAAATCGTTTTTCTCCAAGATATCTAAGACCTTCTTCGTGATATTCTTATCTTCCAATTGTTTTACGGATAAATTCACCGAGATACGGATCGGGGGAATTCCTCTTTTTTTCCAATTTCCTAAGTCCTCCATTGATTTGGAAAGGACCCATTCGCCCATCTCAGCTATAATCCCACTTTCTTCCGCGATCGGTATGAAGATAGTAGGGGAGATGAGCCCGTATTCCGGATGTTTCCATCTGAGTAATGCTTCTGCGGAGATCTTTTTTCCGGTTTGTACTTCTATTCTGGGCTGGTACTGAAGGAATAATTGGTTTTTAGATATTGCAAGTCTTAGGTCTTTTTCGAGTAGGTATTTCTCCTTCATTCTTTCCTTCCATTCGGAAGAATAAGTTTGGATCTTTGTGGTCCCCGAAAGTTTTGCTTGGTTTAAAGCAGTCTCCGATTTCCATAAAAGTTGATCGGACGATTTTCCATCATAGGGAAAAACCGAAATTCCAATCTGTATCTCGGAAGAGATCTGATGGTCTACCACATTCAAAGGAGAAGATACGCTGTTTTGGATCTTTCCTGCCCAGATCTCCGAATCCGTTTCTAAAATTTGGGAAGAAGAAGGTGAAGGAAAGAAAGAAAACTCTCCATCTCCTGTCCTTGCCAGGATGGTTTCCGGGCCGAGCATCGTTTCCAATTTTTGGACTAAAGCTCTCAGATATAGGTCCCCTATATGCACACCGAAATTGGATCGGATCTGTTTTAAGTGAGTCGCTTCTAAAGATAGAACAGGAAAACTTAATATTTCCTCTCTCATGGAAAGTTCATGAAGGGAACTACTCAGTCTTTCCAAAAATAGATCCCGATTCGGTAGTCCGGATAAACCGTCATAGTTAGCCATATAATGGATGAGCTCGTCTAACTTGCGCACAGCGGTAACCGTGTCCGCCATCAAGGAACCGGCTTCATCTTGGAATATTGTGGGTAAATTCGGGAGCTCTCTCTCACTCAGATATCTATTCAATGATCTTGAAGTAAGCATCACCGGAGCTAAAAGTTTATGTAAGGCGAGAAGAGTGGCCGCAGTTCCTGCAAGAGTTGCCGCAAGAGCAATCCCTAAAATTTTAAGGGCGGTTTGAAAATCCTGTACGGTGGATAAAATGAAAAATAATAAAAGTGTGATTAAGGGAACATGTGTCCCAAAAAAGGCCACAAGCATAATTTTACTGGAATAGGTTTTAAGAATTCGGATACGACTAAGATAGGAATAGAAATTTAATCCGTTAAGACTCATTAAGGGTTTCCTCGGAATGGGAACGTTATACGTTTTCGCGTGGGGGAAGTTTTTCGTCTTAAGGAAGGTGAAGTTTTCTTCTCATAAACCATGCTTTTGAAGAGGCCTTCCGAAACAAGGATAAAAATCGAAGGGGCTAGACCGAAGTGTGTAGTTGATAATTTATTTTTTAGATGTAGGAGTTCGACAGGCCCACATGTATGAGATTCTTCCACTTGTAAGGGAAGACTATTGTAAATTCTGTAACAATGTTGCGGCAGAACCTCCGTGAACTCTGTCCGAATCAAATGCAAAAACATGTTTCGCACAGAGACACGGAGCACACAGAGAGTTGGAAAAGAGCAAATGTATCTCTACAGTTCCCGCACCATTCCTTTATGATTTCCCGATCCGGCTTATTATAAAACAATTGTTAGAAAAAATATTCGTTTTGAAATTTTTTTCTTGCCTCGAATTCAGCGTATGTTATAATACCAAACGTTCGAAATAAATTAAATCGATTGATTTTCCCGGAAAATCTGGGATAGGAGAGAGAGAAATGAGTGTTGGGAAAAGATTATCCTTTTTGATTGCATACCTAATTCCGGTTTTGGCCGTGTTAGGTTATTATTTGGGTGGATACTATAATTTTTTAACTTTGGCGGTGGTTTTCGGGATTCTTCCGATCATGGACCTTTGGATCGGTCCGGATGCGAGCAATCCTAAGGAAGAAGATGTCCCTGAATTGCAAAAGGAATTCTATTTTAGATTCCTGACCTATGCTTGGGCTTGGATCCAGTTCGGATTGGTGATTTGGGCTCTGTGGGAAGTCCAAACCCAACCTCTTTCTACATTGGAATGGGGAGCTTTTGTTTTAGCGATCGGTGTGAATACAGGTGGGATCGGAATCACCGTAGCACACGAATTGGGGCATAAGAATACAAAGATCGAGCAATGGTATTCCAAGTTCATTCTTATGACCGTATGTTATATGCACTTCTTCATAGAACATAACCGAGGCCATCATGTGAATGTTTCCACTCATGAAGACCCGGCTTCCAGCAGGAAAGGGGAGTCCTTCTTTTCTTTTTATCCAAGAACCGTTTTTGGAAGTTTGACAAGCGCTTGGAATTTAGAGAAAAAAAGATTAGGTAAGCTGGGAAAATCCGTTTGGACTTTGGAGAATGAGATGATCACATCCATGATCATTCCTCTTTTATTTATTTCCGCGGTGACGGGGATATTTTATGCGATCACCGGAAATTTGAACTGGCAGGTGCCTGCATTTTTCTTTGTGCAAAGTTGGATCGCATTCTCTCTGTTAGAGTTGGTGAACTATATCGAACATTACGGCTTAGCTCGTAAGGAAGTTTCTCCCGGAAAATTCGAGAAGGTTTTACCGATCCATTCTTGGAACCAAAACTTTAGTTTGTCTAACGCGTTTTTGTTCCAATTACAAAGACATTCCGATCATCATGCAAACGCAGGAAGAAGATACCAATCCTTACGTCATTTCGAAGAAAGTCCGCAACTCCCTTACGGATACGAATTGATGATCCTTTTGGCTTTATTCCCACCTTTATGGTTTAAGGTAATGGATAAAAAATTAGATGAATGGAAAAAACAACATGGAGAAACTTCGGTAAACTCCTCCGGAAAAAGGGAACCTGCTACCACATAATCCAGTCTAAAATATAGATCTTTTTGGTTAAGAGTTGGAGGCTGCCCTCTAACTCTTCTTTTTTCTTAGGGAATTAGAAAGACCGTTTAGATCTTATAGACCGTTTCAAAAATTAGGTTATCGCTTAGTGTTTAGTCACGGGCTTCAAGTGCCGATAGGCTCTTATACTTTTCCAAAACTTTCAAGGTTCTTTGCATATCGTCCCTCTGCTGTTGGAGATCCTTTCTCAATAATTCCGGTAGTTTTTTATTTTGGTCCAGAAACTCTTGTGTCCTTTTTAACAGATTCGGATCCGGCTCAAAAGAAGGGAACATGAGATGTCCGAATGCGGAGGCAAAATGAGGATCTCTTGTTTCATACACGGAGATCACCGAGTTAAAATACTCCTCCGTATAAGTAACCAGCAGATCCTTTTGGTGATTCCATTGGAATCCTCTCATCCCATATCTTAAAAAATCCGTCGAATCTCCGTCGATCGGTTTCAAAAATCTTTCCCAGGATTCTTTTTTGGTTTTAGGGTCCGGGAAGGAGACTTTTGCTAAGAACGCTTTTTTTGCTCCCAGATCGGTATTGTCTTTAGTAACTTCTTCTTCGATCCGTTTAGAAGATTCCGGATCTCCGTGGGCGCTTAGTCTGGAAAGAATGACCCAACGTCTCTCTTGGTCCATTGCGATCCCTGGAATACTTTTTTTCTGATCCAATAATTCTTTTAAGTATGCGAGTTGTTCGGGAGATTTAGAAGTATTTTCTAATATTCTAAACCATAGGATCTGTTCTTGTTCCGGGTTTTGGGCTAAAAGCGATTTTTGCTTGGCGATACGATTAAGTTGATCGGACCAGGTTCGCTTTTCAGTCTCCGGAATATAATTGTCTATTACCGTCAAAGCTTTGGTAAGTATATGACTGTTTCGAACGGAAAGGTCAGGTTCTTTCAGTCCTTGGTCCAAGGCTAATTCCAAAAATTCCTTGGGAGAAAGTTCCGCATCTCTTACCATCTGCCATAAACTTCCCCATACAACTCTTCTGGAAAAACGATCCTTTAGAGTGTGTAAGCTTCTTTTTAAGATTGGAAGCGATTCTTTACTTAGATAGGTTTTGGCATAGGCGAAGTCTTCGGTGTTTAAGAGTAGAAGGTCCGCTTCTCCGGTATAATTTTCCTCCAATAGGGTTTCTTTTCCTTTTACGAGAACTCTTTTTTTCCAGACTTCTTCCAATACTCCGTTCTTTTCTCGGAATAATGTTGCTTGAAGTGCGTGCGTGCGTAAAAGTCCGTTTGTTGCGGAAGGTCCTTGGTGTAAAAACAATCTACCGTTTTGTCGGACAGGACTGAGAGTGTTGACTCCTGTAGTTTCCAACCATTCCTTACTCCAACCTCGGATATCGATGCCGCTTGTTTCCGACATGCAGGAAAGAAAATCGTTTAGGACTGTGTTCTTTTCGGCATGTCTTTTAAAATAAAGCCGCATCGCATCCCTGAATTTTTCTTCTCCCACGTAGTACATCAATTGGCGAAGAACGGAAGCCCCTTTGGAATAAGAGATCCCGTCGAAATTGCTGATCGCTTCCAAGGTATTTTCCGCTTTTCCGGCGATCGGGTGGGTTGTGGAAAGTTGGTCTTCTCTATAAGCCCATTCTTCCCTTACATAAAAATGTTCTAATGCGTCCGGGAAAATTTTCCCTTTGGACATGGAATAATAAGAAAGATAATCCGCAAAACTTTCGTTTAGCCAGAGATCGTTCCACCATTTCATTGTGACCAGGTTTCCGAACCACATGTGTACCATTTCGTGATACACAGTGTTGGCTCTATTTAGATATTCCGAGTAGATCCGTGGCCCGCGGAAAATATAACTTTCGGAAAATGTGACCGCTCCCACATTTTCCATGGCTCCCATATTGAATTCAGGCACGAATATCTGGTCGTATTTTCCGTACGGATAGGGAATCCCGAAATATTCCTGTAAAAAACCGAACGCTTCCTTGGTGATCGCAAACAAATTCTCCGCATCCATATATTTGGAGAGGGACTTACGGCAGAATATTCTAAGAGGGATCTCTCCCGCTTTATCTTCCCAAACCGCATAAGGACCTACGATGAGAGAGAATAGATACGTGGAGAATTTTTTGGTCTTCTGGAACTTTATGTTTTTATAATTTCCCTGGGTCTCTTCCGATTTCGGGACCGTGTTGTGGATATAGGTCCATTCCGAAGGTCCGGTAATCTCCAACTCGTAAGTCGCTTTTAGATCCGGCTGGTCGAAAGAGGGGAATAATCTATGAGCTTCGAACGGCTCGAAGTCCGTATGCATGTATTCCGCTTTGTCGGAAGGATCCGTAAATTTATGAAAGCCCGAACCGCTATGATCGAAGGCATTTTTGTATTTTACTTTGAGTTCGTTTTTACCTTCCGCTAATAATTCTCCGGATAAGAATAGTGCGGATTCTTTTTTTTCGTAATTTGTTTCTTCTTTACCGTTCAGCCAAAGGATCTCGATCTTTTTGGAAATAAAATCCACTTTGAGTTTCCCTTTTTTGCCGCCGTTGTATACGAATCGGACTGTGGTCTCTCCCTCGTATTCTTGGGATCCTTTTTCTAGTTTTAATTTTAAGGTGTAATCCACTTCGGAGATCTGTCCGGAGCGGAGCATTGCCTCTTGTTGGGTAAGAATATTATCCATATTTAAACCGTTATATCCTTTAGATCCATTTTTCTTAGACGAGGTGCGATCGCGGTAACGATCCCTACCGTTAAAAGAGTAAGAGTTCCTCCTAATACCACGGAAGGGACTAGGCCAAATGCTTTGGCGGCGGCTCCCGATTCGAATGCTCCCAACTCGTTAGAAGAACCTATGAAGATATTATTTACCGCGGAGACTCTTCCCCTCATATGTTCCGGGGTATACATCTGAACGATCGTATGTCGGATCACAACACTTACCATATCGAAGGAACCGCTTACGACCAGGGCTGCGCAAGATAGATAAAAATTCTTGGAGAGCGCGAATACGATCATACAGATCCCGAAACCGAATACGCTACTGAGTAGTATAATTCCGGAATTTGTTTTGGGAGGTTTGACTGCGATAAATAACGCACAAAGCACCGCACCGATCGCTGGAGCCGATCTTAATATTCCGTAATATTCCGGGCCCATTCCTAAAACTTCTCGGGAGAATGTCGGTATAAGTGCAACTGCTCCTCCGAATAATACCGCAAACAGATCCAAACTGATCGCGCCTAAGATCAATTGGTGGCCGAATACGAACTTCCAACCGGTTCCCAAACTTTTCCAGATGGATTCCTTCTCTCCTTGTTTTTCCGGAACAGGTTTGGACGGAACTAATAATAGCAGGAATAAGGAAAAAACCATAATGCAGAAGTCCGCAAGATAAGCCGTTTGTACTCCGTTAAATCCGGTCAGAAGTCCGCCAAGCATCGGACCTAAAACCGCGGAACCCTGCCAAGCAACACCGCTCCAAGTCGCAGCATTCGGAAAAATTTCCTTAGAGACTAATTGGGTTTGAAAAGCTGCGATACTAGGGGATAAAAACCCTCTGCAGATCCCGGAGAAAAAGATCACAGAATAGATCGGATAGACCCAATAATTTTCGATAACCCATTCGAAACCGGGAAGAGTGAATAATAAAAGTAAGAAAGAACTGAAAGTCAAACCGGTGAGTGAAAGGAAGATGATCTTTTTTCTTGGAATACTGTCCACAACCAATCCGGAAAATAGGGAAACTGCAACGTTAGGCACAAGCTCTGCAAATCCTATGAGACCCACGAAGAATGCATCGTGAGTGATATGGTCAATCTGCCAAAAGACCACAGTGGATTGCATAATGAATGAAAGTGTGACCAAAAATTTTCCGGCCAAAAAATTCCTGAATTCAGGGACCTGTAAAGAGACGAATGGGCTCGTGCTTGCGGTTTTTGTCATGAGATAGTTCTACTTCTTCTTTTCTCCGTATTTTAAAAAGAACAATCCGAATGCGGCGACGACCATCCCATGGTGCAGGATATTCTTATCTAAAATTTCGGGGACTTTGTTTAGAGGATATTGATACACTTCTATTTGTTCGCTTTCATCCAGATCCTGTCCACCAGGGTGAGGATAAATATTTCTGGCAATATAAGTATGACACCAGTTATTCAGGATTGCCGGATTTGCGGAAATTTTTCCTAAATATTCCCAATCATCCGAGGCAAAACCGGTCTCTTCTCTCAATTCTGCCTGAGCGGATTCTAGGAGGGAGTTTTTGTCCGCGATCCCACCGGGGATTTCCAGACAATAAGAATGTAAACCGTGTCTGTATTGATCGATCAGGATCACGTTTTCGTCCTGGGTGAGTGCGATCACATTCACCCAATCCTTAGATTCTATTTTGAAAAAATTCCCTGAGATCGTTTTGTCCGGAGAAACTTTCGGAACGGAGACTAACTCGAAAATCGGGGTTTTGAATATGGAAGTTTCTCTTCCTGCTTCCCAGAGATTGGAATCGGGGAGGTAATTTTCTGGGAGGAATTCTTGCATAGTCGAGCTTTCTTCCAGTGTTTTGAAATCCATTCAGATTCGCAAACCTTTGCCTGTACACGGTTGACAAGAAGAGAAAAATCAGGATTATGTCGCTTATACCTGGGGTTCGAAAATCAGGATTTTTCGGATCCAGGGATTATTTTGCCCTCATAAATCGGATGAAAGAAGAAACGAATCAAAGTCTGGAGCTAGATCTGTTTTCCCATTTGGAAATTCCAGAAGAGAAGTCGGAGGAGCCTGGACAAGAGCCGCCGCTCCTCAGCTTTTCGGAAAGTATTTCGATGGAAGAAGAAGGTCCGCAAATGGTAGAAACTCCCGCTCCGTCTCCGCACGAAGAGATACAAGAGGAATCCTACGGTTCTTCTTTTTATGAAGAAGATGATTTCATGGAACCTGAGTCAACGGTAGGAACTCCAGAGCAAGTCGAAGTCTCAATTCCCGCTTTGGAAGAGTCGGATTCCTTAGAAATTCCAATTTCGGCCGAAGTTCCATCGAATTTAGAGGAAGTTTCAAGGGAAAAGGATGTCGACGCATCCGAAGTATCCCCGACCTCCGAAAATTCTAGTTCCGAAGAAAAACTTCCCGCCCCCAAAAGAAAGAGAGAAGAAAGACCGAAAGAGTCTCGGGATTCCGCTTCCATTTTTCAGAGTCTTTCTCCCGAACAAGCCCGCGCAGTCCAAACGGTCCACGGGCCGCTTTTGATTTTTGCAGGTGCCGGTTCCGGAAAAACAAGAGTGATCTCGAATCGGATCGCCCATATGATCCAAGATCATCATATTCCTGCGGGAAAGATCGTTGCATTGTCTTTCACAAACAAAAGTGCCAAAGAAATGGGAGAAAGGGTCCGCAAACTTATTCCAAGGAACTTATTAAAAGGGATCGTACTTTCCACCTTCCATTCTCTCGGGCTCGGAATATTAAAAAAACATATTGAAAAGCTGGGATACAAACATCCGTTCCTTCTTCTGAACCAAGCGGACCAAGAAGGACTTGTCACAGGCATGCTTGTGGCCCAAAAGTTGGAGCCGAAACGTCCTCAGATCATGGAAGTCCTTTCTAAAATTTCCAGGATCAAAAACTCAGGGTCGGATTATTTGGCGGATATGAGAACCTCTATGAATGAGGGAGATCTTTTAGCTGCTTCTCTTTTTCAACAATACCAAGATACTTTAAAAGAACAGAACTCGATCGACTTCGACGATTTGATCCTTCTTCCTTCCAAACTTCTAAGACAGTTCGAAGAAGTAAGAGACGAATACCATAAAAAGTACCAATACTTCATGGTGGACGAGTTCCAGGATACCAACCCGATCCAATACGAATTTTTAAGAGCGCTCATGGGTGAATCGGACAATCTCTGCGTAGTCGGGGACGACGATCAATCCATCTATGCATTTAGAGGTTCGGATGTAAGCTTGATCCTTGGATTCGAGAACGATTTTAAAGGTGCGAACGTTATCCGTCTTTTGGAAAATTATAGATCCACGGATATCATAGTCTCCGCCGCAAACTCTCTCATTCGTCATAATCTTTCCAGAAGATCCAAGGAACTTTTTTCCAAGGTACCCGGCGCCCTCAAGGTGAAGTATGTGGAAAGAGGGGACGAAAAAGACGAAGCGGAATGGGTAGCGGAAAATATCCGAGAAGAGATCATAAAAGAGAAAAGAAAGGGAAGCCAGATCGCGATCTTATTCCGTACGAACTTCCAATCCAGACCTTTCGAAGAAGCATTCCGAGCCAGGGAAATGCCTTACAAGGTGGTAGGCGGTTATAACTTCTTCGACCGTAAAGAGGTCCGAGACTTGATCTCTTATATTCGTCTTATCGCAAACCAAAAGGACGATGCGTCTTTATTACGAATTATTAATTATCCGAAACGGGGGATCGGTGCAGGATCCATTTCTCTTGTGCATGAAAAAGCGGCTCAGAACAAGGAGTCACTCTATGAGACATTATTCCGAGTATGCGAATCCCCCGATTTTATCCCGGATCTGAACCGTAAAATCTCCTCCGAGATCTATAATTTCGTAAATCTGATCGAAAAGGCAAAGAAAAAGTTCTCTTCTTCGCCCAGATTATTTTTCGCCTTACGAGAGTTAATCGCAGATCTGGGACTGGAAAAAGAGATCGTTTTGGAAGAGAAAGAGGAGAAGGTAGCAAAGGCTCGTATTTACAATATGTCCGAGCTTGTGAATATGTTGGCTTTCTTCGAAGAGAACAACGACTCCGGCGAAAAGCCTACTTTATTCGACTTTATCAACCGTTTGGCGATGCTTATGGAAGACGAGCCTTCGGATGAGAAGGAGGACAATCGAGTACAGTTACTCACCATTCACCAGTCCAAAGGGTTGGAATTCGAGTCTGTTTATGTCGTAGGATTAGAAGAGGGAATTTTGCCTTCCGGAAGGGCTACTGTAGAAGACCAATCTGTGGACGAAGAGCGGCGTTTAATGTATGTAGCGATGACTCGGGCGAAGAGGCATTTATGCTTGACAGGTGCCGCCAATCGCCGCAAATTTGGGGAGCAATTGGCCTCCGAGCCTTCTCGCTTCCTTAAGGAGATAGATCCGGAGACTTTGGACTGGCTTTCCAACGAGGAAACCAGGCAGCAGGAGACTAGCGATTTCCTGCAAGAACTCGAAAAATTGAAAATCGGATGAGAAAATGAGTAAATATCTGACAATATTGTTTATCGGAGCTCAATTCCTCCTCTACTGTGCAAGTACACAAAAAGAAGGGGCGGTTTCCGCCAATTTAGAGACCCAGGTCCGAGCGGAAATCAAGGGAATAGACCAACAATTAAGCGATCTACACCCTGAAGATAAAAGACGTTCCGAGCTACTCCTCCAAAAATCCAAACTACTACTAAAAATCGAATCTTTCAAAGAAGCTTCTCTCGTTTTGAGAGAATTGCAAAACTCCAAAGAAGGTCGCAATCTTCAACATTTGGACCATTATTTAGGTTCTGCCTATCTCGGGATCAATGACTATGATAATGCTATCGTGCATTTCCGTAAGTCGGACAATGTGGATCGCGATTTTGAGTCGGTAACCCGCAAAAAAATGTGGGCAAAAGCCTATTTCGAAGACGAGAAATACGGCCAGGCTTTGGGTATTTTAGGTAGAGCTTCCAGAGAGAAAAATTTCGAAAAAGATCTATTCTACTATGAAACCGTAGTGGTCAGCTTCTACAGAATTAAGGAATACAAAAGATGTCAGTTGGTTCTGGAAGAGGGATTACAGAAATTTCCGGAAAGCCTAGTACTGAAGGAAACCTCGGAGAAAATCAACCAGGTTCTCCAACGGTAATTTTTTTCTCTTTTTCTCTCCCTAAAAATCCATTCTTCAAAAAGGACAGTGTGACGTTCCGGATCGCTGTCCCATCTAAATTGTATCGATTCGTATCTTCTTCTTTTTCAAAGATACAATCTATCACCGAAAAACCTTCCTTTAGAAAGATCTCCATTGCTCTTGTTGTGGTATTTCTTCTTTTAGCCGCTGCAAAAGAAACAGCAGAATGGTACTTCGTGAGAAGAGTTCTGGACCTCCGAGGAGTGAAGGAACTCACACGAGGATTCATTAACGAAGAACTGGATAGGGCGGTGACTTTGGGAGTCGTAGAATACGAATTCCCGAACCATGTATTTATAGAAGATTTGAAAATTTCCAGCGACGAAGACTTTGCTTCCCAACGGATGATCTTCAAAGCGAACAAGATTGAATTATTACTACGAGGTCTTTGGAAAGGACAACCTTCCGTAAAAGCGATCCGAGTGCGTAATGCACAACTGAGTATCGATCTGGAAGATCGGATCTCGGGAGAAATTCTTTCCTATATCCATAAGATCAATATTCCAGAGATCCGATTAGAGGATACAACAGTCACTGTTTATAAGGGTGGCAAAGTACTTCTGGAGAATGTAAAGGGGATCGATTTTACGATCAGAAAAGAAGATACTAAGATCAATGTCCAAATTTCCGACTCTTTATTTCCTATTCCGGGTTTTAGATATGTTAGCGGAAAGTTCAGTACGGATATCGGAAGTAAGAACATGAACCTCGAGATCTTGTTCAAGAATGCAAAGGCGGAATCTTCCGGAGGTTTGTATTCGGAATTCTCCCAATTCTATCCGAAAAAAGGAAAAATTTCCGGTCGGGCTGTTTTAGAATCGGACGGAACCAATCTGAAGGTCCAAGGTAATACAGAATTTTCTAATGTAAAAGGGATCGTATTACAGGAACTTCCTTTACAAAGTGAAGTTTGGGAATGGAAAGAGATAGATCTGGAACATGAATGGACTCGCTCTCAAAAAGGAGAATTCTTTACGGAAGAGCACAAGATATTGGTGGGAGAAGATAAACTCACTCTTCTGAAATCTAAAAACGCAAAAGGACTAAAATCCTGGGATTTAAGCCTTACGGTCCAAGATCTAGACGATATCCGGAATTTTCTACCTGTTTCTTCCGATCTGGAAACGCTAGGCGGAAGTCTGGATCTACATTGGAAGGGAACGGAGACCGGAAGTTACGGAGATTGGATGAAGTCCGAGGCAAAATTTTCTCTCCAAAATTTTAAATGGAAGGATCCTTATTTGGACCTGGAAATCAAAGATGCGGAGTTAGGCTGGAACCTTTCCGGGATTTTGGAAGCAAAACTGAAAGGAAAACAATTCGGTCTTCCCTGGTCTGCAAATCTGAAAGGTAAAACAGGATACAGAAAGGGAGTCAAAGGAGACGGGAGTTCCTATTTTCCTTTACAGGGAGAGTATAATCTCGAGTTAGAGACTGACTCCATCGTTCTTTCCAACTTTTTTCCTTTGTATAGTTCCGTTCGTCAATGGATCAGAGAAGATATCCATACCAGAATGGAAAAATTGATCCCTGAAATTAATTTTACCAGAACTCCTATCTATAAATATTTTTTGGAAAATCCTACGGGAAGTCTCAAACTTCTTGCTAAGGAAGTGAAATGGGATCTTGGACTTCCTAGTATGGGAAAATTGGATGTAGGTTTGAAATTTGCACCTTCTCAATCTCGTTTGGATGCAAGTATTACGGGTTCCGGAACCGCTAAGTTGAATTCTTATTTTACTTACGGAACGGATAATCCTTACTTCGGGATCGATTTTGAGACCATCAATTTAGCTTGGGGAGTTCCTAGCTTTTCTTTCTGCGGCGGTGAATTGATCCCAGAAACTTTGGACTCCGACGGTAATATTAGATTTAACGGAAATAATTTCTTAGACATTCACGATAGAATGTACATCACCATAGACAAGGTGAAACTTTCCAATACGATCTGGAAAGGTAAGGGAGAATTTCCCGTGCCTGTTCCTCCTAAGTTCGAGATGGGATTCGATTATTGGAACCCTGGGAGTCCTCCAAAGCGAAATGTGTATTGGAAAGGCGGAAACGTGAACGCTACTGCGAACTCTTATGTGGATTCCGACTTCGTAAAATATTTTGTGACAGGGAATACTTACTCACTTTCCAGTGAATCCATTTCGGCGGTTCCTATCTCCGCGTTTGCATTTAAGATCAAAGAGAATAGCGCGGGTTGCGTGAAAGAGTAAGGTCGTGCCCACCCTCATTGGGCGGGGGCCGGCGCGGTGGTACGCGCTTACCGAAAAGTTCCTTATCACAAAACTTGCATTCCTGCAAACTATTTTTGTGTCCTATACTTGTAGGAGTTCCTACAGGCCGAGATCTTCTTAGACGGTAGTTGGCTTTTCTTTCAAGAATTGAAGGATTGCCCGGCTCGCGTTCTTAGAACTATGCTCCTCTCCTAAGGATTCCTTTACGGAGCGGATCTCTTCTATCATCTGGTTCCTGTACTTTTTGTTTTTTAGGATGGCCATTGTTTCTCTCACGGTTTCTTCCGGAGTACATTCGGCCTGTATGAGTTCCTTCACGGTTTCTCGTCCGCTCAGGATATTGACGAGCCCTATAAAAGGTGTACGGATGAGAAGGGCAGAGATAAAATAACTGAGCAGGCTGACCTTGTATAGGATCACCATCGGTTTTTCAAAATATACAACTTCTAAGGTTGCCGTTCCGGAAGTTACAAGGACAATATCGGAAATTTCGATACATCTCAAGGAACGATCGAATAAATATTCGATCTTAATACCTGGATGAGCTTCTTCCGTTTCCTTAATTTTCGTTTGGATAAACTCTTCTTCTTTTACGTTGATATTCGGAATGAGAAAGCGAACATGTTTTTTCTCCGCTTCGGCTTCGGCATGAATAAGTGCCGCTGATCGGAGTAATGTATCCAACATTCTATGGATCTCACCGGATCGGGAGCCGGGCATAAGAGTGATCGTCTGTAGATGCGCTAGTTGTTTCTCGTCGACCGGGATCGGGGCCTCTTTTCGGATCTTCTCCTTAATCCTCTGGGCAATCGGATGCCCTACAAATACGGAACGAACTCCGTAATCGTCGTAGATCTTTTTCTCGAACGGAAATAATACCAACATCAGATCGATAGATTCTTTGATCTTATGGATCCTTCCGAAATTCCAGGCCCAGAGTTGGGGAGAAACATAGAAGATCACTTTGATCCCTAATTTTTTAAGTCTAGCTGCAAGCCTTAGATTGAATCCTGGATAATCGATCAGGACGGCATGTGTGCAAGAACGCGCAACTGCTTCTTCTACCAATCGATCCATAAGCGCTTTTAAAAATTTGTATTTGAATAGTACCGCGGTGAATCCGATCACGGAAAGTTCTTCCATATTTTCTATGGAGTCGAAACCTTCTTCCAACATTCTGGGGCCGCCAATCCCAAAAAACGTAAAGTCAGGATCATGTTTTTTAAGTTCTTTTAATACTTCTGCCCCGAGTAGATCGCCTGAATGTTCCCCGGCTAACATCATAAATACGGGAGAAGAGGGTACGGAAAGGTTTTCCGTCCTGATCTTGTCTCCGGCCTTTTTAGGCTTTAGGGAGCTTTTTTTGGGAAGAGTTAATTTTCGAGACGTTGCCACGGCCGATGCTCAAGATATGGATTTTCAATTTTTCTGCAAGGTTAATAAATTCGGAGGGATTTACGATTATGGTCTCTCCTTCCCGAACTGCGAGCGTATCGCAGTTATGCTCGCTCATTACTTTTAAGGTTTCTACTCCGACTGTAGGTAGATCGAATCTAGGGTCTTGGCTTGGTTTGGAACTTTTGCAAACGACTGCCTTTCTTTTTTTGGCGAAACTTCCGCCTCTTCGAATTGCTTGGTCCGTTCCTTCCACCGCTTCGACTGCCAATACGGATTTGTCTACGACGACTACCGCTTGGCCAATATCCAGGTGTGCGATCTTCTCCGCGTATTCCATTCCGAAGATTACGTCTTCAACCTGTTTTTTGTCCAATGCTCTTTTTGTATAACGTCCTTCCGGAAGTAGAAGAGACTTTAAGTAAGTTTTTTGGGAAATAATATGAATACCTTGTTTTTCGAAATCTTCCGCCACCGTTTTGAAGATGGAATAATCATGGCGATTTACCATTCTGGCGAGTAAAGCGAGCGCTTTTAGATCGAAGTTCAGGCTTTTGAATATGATCTCTTTTTTAACTTTTCCTAATAGAAGAAGTCTATCTATCTGATTTGTTTTGCATACTTTTAACACTCCGCCGATCTTCGCGATCCGGATCGGGATCACTCTATCCGGATAATTTCCCGGAGTAAAATCGGACTCGGCTATGGAAAGAAAGAACGGATCTTCCCCGGCGGCTAGAGCTTCTCTCATGCCTATCTGAGGAAGATTTCCTCCTCCCGCTAATATTCCTAAACGTCCCAAACTTAGTTGGAAGAAGAACCGGAAGAGCCGGTGGATGATTCGGAACTTTTGGAAGAAGATTTATAGTCCGTAACGTAAAACCCGGAGCCTTTGAAGATAATCCCTCCTCCGTTAGAGATCAACCTATCTACTTCTCCGGTTTTACCGCAAAGAAGACAGGTAGTTAAGGGATCGTCCTTCATGGATTGAAAATGTTCGAAAGTTTGTCCGCAAGCCTTGCATCTATAATCGTAAGTAGGCACTGATTTTCCTCGCTCGATCTAAAGATCAAAATAAAAACTTAAAACTAAACGCTGCCGCATTGGAATCGGATCTTTTTTCCGCTTGTTGCATACAGAGTTTGAATAGAACTCCCTCCGTGGAGGTAAGGTCTTCTTCCGGAGAAATTCCTTGTAATACGGTTTTTTCTCCTACTAATAAAGACGCCGATATCGCTCCGTTTGCGGAAAAAATTCCTAATTGGAATCGTTTCTTTCCGCCTGAATTCCCAAGTATATATTTGTTCCTATTGATGGAGATACTCTCTCTGTCAAGGTCGATTTGATAGGCGGACTTCCACTCGCCGGGTCTGCCTGAATACAATTTAAAAATAGGAACGGATTCTTCTCCGCTTAAACTTGCCGTTAAAAATTCCAAAGATCTAAAAGGTTCTTCTACGATCCTACAAATCTCTTTGTATTTTCCCGTTTTAGATCTGTGTAGAACGATCCCATAATCTCCGTCTAAGGCTAATTTTTCCGTAGGAATATATTCTCCATGAAATCCCGGAGGAAGTTTATCTTCCGTCCAAAATGCAAAGTCCCAGGCTTGGCTTTTTTCGGACTGGGAGAATGCTAAAAATGTTTCCTCGGCCTTTACGTTTGGATAAGGATCTTCTTCTAAAAAATGGGAGAAGATCCAGCCCGAGATCTGCAACTCAGGAATATATACTTGGACCCAATTTCCTTTTCTTCCTTGTACTGTTTCGGAACGGGGATCCTTGTCTAATGCGTAAAGTAAGACGCCTTTTTTCAAACGAGCTTTTCCGGGGTTTTCCGTTCCCGGGCCGGTCCTAAGATTCGTATTCTCTCCGGTGTTTTTAAATCTGGATCCGAGTAACGTGGAGTCTTCTCTAACGGAAAGAAAACCTAATAATTCTGAAAGATTGTTTTGGTCGGAGTCAGAAAGTTTAGTCTCTCTTCTCAAAACTTTTTTCAAAACGGAAGAATAAGAAGAAATCCCTAATGTAACCGGATTACTTCGGATCAGTTCCTTTAAGTCACGCAAGAATAGAATATCATCTTCCCATTCTCCTGCGATCTCGATCCTGGAAAGGATCGCCTTTTGTCTCCAGTATCCGCCCGGTCTGAGTTGTAGGATAAAAGGATCTTCGAATACGGGAAATTCCCCCTTGGATTCGAGGGATTTGCCAGAGCTGATGCCGTTCTCTTTTAGGAGTCTTGCCGAAATTTTCGCCCTGTCTTCCGAGTCTTTAGTGATCAGTTCCGCGTTTAATTTGAGAATTGACTGGGAAGCGTAAAAAAGATCTTCCGGAGTAGGAGAGGAGGACTTTTTTACAAGGGAGATTACCTTCTCCCATTTTTCCTTTTTATAATATTCGTAAATAGTGTCGGATGGTTTGGGCCAAAAACGAACGGTAAGCCATACGATCAGCCCGAATAATACGATCCCGAATATAGAAAGGAAAAATCCGCGTTTCAAAGAGAACTACGAAACCTTTTATTCCAAATTAGGAAGAAGTTTTTCCGCATCCAGATCGAATCTTTCCAAAAGCATGTTTTTAGCGATATAGTATCTCATGAGATCTATATTAAAATTCACTTTTGCTTGGGTAAGACTGAGCTGGTCTCTTACCAAAGTATCCAACGCGTTCTTAACTGCTACCGCATCCGCTCTTCCTTGTTGGAAGCTTCGAACCACACCGTTATAATAGTTTTGAGTTTCTTTTTCGGTGACTATCGAGTTTTTATAAATTTTATAACTAGCTTCTAAAGAATCGATCCTTCCTCTTAGATCGTCTCTCACTTCATTCTTAACTTCGTTCTCTTTTAAAGTTGCCTGACGCACTCCGATCTCGGAATCTCTTCTGCCTGCTGCCACTCCCTTATCGAATAACGGATAAGCGAAACTTACTTTTCCGTTGAAGTCTTTGTAACGTGCAGACTGCACGCCGTCTGTAGCGTCCGTAAAATTTTTATCAGGGCTAGTGATCGTTTGCGCTTGTGAAGAAGCGGAGCCTGAAAGAGTCAGACTAGGCAACTGATCACTTTTGGCGTTTTTTAACATAAGTTCGGCGATCTCTTTTTCTCTGACTGCGTTTAGATAATCCGATCTCTTTTTGTAAGCGATCTCTAAGTCTTTATTGTAATCGGGTTTCTCCGGAATTTCTTCCATGAGGTCCGTTTCTTCCGAAAGATCCAAATCGCTCTCTAATTTTAAAGTACGAGCCAATTTTCTTTTTGCCTCGTCCTTTTGAACGACTGCGGTTTCTA
Organism: Leptospira sp. WS58.C1; assembly: GCF_040833995.1. Classification (NCBI taxonomy): domain Bacteria; kingdom Pseudomonadati; phylum Spirochaetota; class Leptospiria; order Leptospirales; family Leptospiraceae; genus Leptospira; species Leptospira cinconiae. The sequence continues at coordinate 2,573,442 of NZ_CP162137.1, read as the reverse complement.
ATTGGCTATCGGCTTGTGCAAGTAAGGCGTTCCACTGGTTGACTTCGAATCCTTCCGAAAGTCCTAAACCTTGTTTACGCACGGTAAGATTTCTAATATTGCTTACGTTTTCTTTTAATCTGCGGAATGTTTTTAAGGACTGTAATTTAACCGAATAATCCCAGAAATCCACAAGGGATCCTACGATCGCTTCAGAGATCTGCAAAGAGACTTGGCTTTTCGCCATTTCTTTTTGGTTATCCAGGATCTTCTCCTGATTCCTTCCTTTATAACCGAACGAATTCTTTAGTAAGTCCTGAGAAACCGTAGCTGTAATAAATCCCGTATAAAGAGGAGGAAGTGCGAGTCCTGCAAAACCGGAAGTGAGCGGGTTGTTCTTATCCTCGAAAGCGTTGGAGTCGAATCTTCTATTACCCGCTTCTAACTTGAAGTAGGTCCCGGTAGCACGGATGGTTTTTTCAATCCCTCCCTTGATCGTATCATCGGAAGTTTTTGTTCCGGTAAAGACGTTGTTTTGGTTCAAAGGAAGCACGGTTTGCCTGAAACTCCCGTCGGCTACTAATCTCCAAGAATATTGGGACTCGGCTTTCAGGTAGTTTGAATCGGTTTTTGCCAATTCATATCTTAGGTTTTGTAATTTGAAGTTACTATCTAAAGCCCTTTTGACGGTTTCTTCCGTAGTTAACTTCAGGACTTTTCCGGATTTATTTTCTTGGGAAAATACTCCGGAAAGACCCGAAAGGAGGATAAGGTTCGAAACCAAAAAGACGGAGATCGTCTTCCAGCTCATTGTATTGGTCCAAAAATTCCCGTTTTCTAATTTCATAACCTTTCCTCCGATTAAAGTATTAGATTAACCTAATGCTTTTTTCATTTTTTCGCCGACTTCGGCGATAGATTGGCAAACAGAAATGCCTGCATCCTGCATAGCTTTCATTTTGGAGGAAGCAGTTCCCATCCCTCCGCTGATGATCGCACCCGCATGCCCCATCCTTTTCCCAGGAGGCGCAGTTTGGCCTGCGATAAACCCTACTACAGGTTTTTTAACATTAGCTTTGATATAAGCGGCAGCTTCTTCCTCGGAAGTTCCACCGATCTCTCCGATCATTACGATACCTTTGGTTTCAGGGTCTTCGTTCAGAAGTGTTACCGCTTCTGTGTGGTTCATTCCTGGAACAGGGTCTCCACCGATACCGATCACAGTGGACTGTCCCAAACCATGTTGGCTTAACTGTGCAACCGACTCGTAAGTTAAGGTCCCGGAACGGGAAACGATACCGATTGTTCCTGCTTGGTGTATAAAACCGGGCATGATCCCCATTTTCACGTTGTACTTCGGAGAAATGATCCCTGGACAGTTCGGTCCGATCAGTCTGGTTTTCGAATTTCTTAAAGCGCTATACACTTTCAACATATCGTGAGTTGGGATTCCCTCAGTGATACAAACCACCAGAGGGATCTCGTTAAAAATTCCTTCTAAGATCGCGTCAGCAGCGAATGGAGGCGGAACGAAAATGATGGATGCGTTTGCACCTTCGTTCACCATCGCGTCTTTTAGGCTATTGAATACCGGAACCGCCTTACCGACTAAGTCGGCTTTTTGTCCCCCTTTTCCTGGAGTGACTCCGCCGACCACATTGGTTCCGTACTCGATCATCTGCTGGGCATGGAAAGAACCTTCTTTACCGGTAATACCCTGAACTACAACTCTCGTATTGTTATCTACTAATACTGCCATGTTATATTAAGTTAACCTTATGTTTTTTATTTAATGGCTTCCGCCACTTTTTTGGCCGCGGTTCGAAGATCTTCTTCCGCGATGATATTCAGACCGGATTCGTTTAGGATCCTTTTGCCTTCTTCCGCATTGGTTCCTTTCAAACGAACCACTAACGGAACGTGGATATTTACAGCTTTAGCGGCTTCGATGATCCCCAGGGCGACTCGGTCACAACGAACGATCCCTCCGAAAATATTCACGAAGATCCCTTTTACGTTCGGATCACCCAAGATCAGTTTGAATCCGTTAGTAACGGTAGTAACGTTCGCTCCACCGCCTACGTCGAGGAAGTTGGCCGGTTCTGCTCCTGCAAGTTTAACGATGTCCATAGTTGCCATTGCAAGACCTGCACCGTTCACCATACAGCCGATGTTTCCGTCTAACTTAACATAGTTGATATTGTATTCGCTAGCTTGGACTTCCAAAGGATCTTCTTCGGAAATATCTCTAAATGCTGCGTTTTCAGGATGGCGATACAATGCATTCTCGTCCAGATCGATCTTACAGTCACCTGCCACGATCTCGTTCTCTTTGGTAAGGATCAAAGGGTTGATCTCTAATAAAGATGCATCTTCTTTAATATACGCATTGTAAACGGAAGTCAAAAGTGCTTTGAAAGACTTATGGGATTCGGCTGGAAGTCCCAGGTCGAAAGCGAGTTGGGAAGCTTGGTTCGGTTGTAATCCGATGCCCGGATCGATTGCGATCTTTAGGATCTTTTCAGGATGAGTTTCCGCAACTTCTTCGATCTCCATTCCACCTTCGGTAGAAGCCATGATGATTGTTTTGCGGATCGCGCGATCTAATAAGACACTTAAATAAAATTCCTTCGCGATATTGATCCCTTGCTCCAGATAAACTTTCAGGACTTTTTTACCTTCGACTCCGGTTTGAGGAGTGATAAGTTGCATGCCAAGGATCTTGTCGATAGCTGCTAATGCGTCTTCTTTGGTTTTGGTGACTTTAACTCCGCCGCCTTTTCCTCTTCCACCCGCGTGGATTTGGGCTTTAACGACAACTACAGATGCTCCCGTTTTGGAAGAAACTTCTTCATGGGCTTTTGCACCGTCTTCTTTTTTATCAATTACTACGCCGAAAGGAACTTTGGCGTTATGGCGTCTCAGGATTTCCTTGGCCTGGTACTCGTGAATTTTCATGAATCAACCTTGTTTTTTTGGATGTGAGTTCAGTTTGGAATGCTTTTTCTAAGGATTTTACCTGGAAGAATCCTGTCCATCCCCTTTCAGCAGGAGTTCCAACAAGAGATTTTAAATGAAGAGACAAACCTAAGTCCAAAAGCCTCCGCGACTTCACGTCTCTGCGTGAGCCTATGATTTTTACTTTTGAAGATGTTTCGGGCCGGGGGTTCGGACAAAAAGATTCCTCGGAGAGGGCGGCAGCGGCGGGACTCCAGATTTGCAGCTCATCTGGGTCCTAGTCTCACATTCGGAGCAATACTGTTGCTCCTCTGCGCTGCGACTGGGGGAGTCATCTCCCTTCGAGACATATCTGTGGTAATACTTTAGAAACTCACTCAATATATTCTCCGTTATTACGCCCGTTTTTCTGTTATATTGTATATTTCGGGTGATTTTGTAATCCTTCCAAGCAAAAAGAGCTAACTCGTGGCTTGCCGCGTTAGGAGAAATATATATGAAGGTGATCTATATTGGGCTAATACTCGGCCTAGTTTCGGGGACGTTTGTCTCCTGCGATTCAGGGGGTGGCGATTCTAATTCCGCATTGGCGGTTTTGGCAGGTTTTGGAAATTCCATTCCGGTCAGTTCGGCTTCGGATTTAACGAATGAGTCTGCGGCTTCTTATGATGATAACGAATGGGGGCTCATCACTGCTTCTCGTCTGGAGTCTTGGGTAAGCGATTGGCAAAACCAAAAGCCTGCTCATATCAGCGGTAAACTTGTGATCTTACAGAGTAGTCTTGCGAATAATTTTTCGGGAGATACGAGCGGGAGATCCTACATCAAGTCTGATAATGCGAACGGAGTCTATGTGTATCATCTGGACGATTTCCAAGCTGGATTTCGTTTTAATCAACAGAGAAATACCGGACTCATTCGTAACTCAGTTCGTTACCAAGCGGATGGGGCAACTGTGGACCAATGGCTTCAGGTGTATGGGATCAATTTGAATACGGATCTGGTAGTTTTTGCGGTCGGGTCCGCGAACAATAACGGTACCGCTTATACGAACGGAAGTCAAACCCAGGATATTACGAGAGGGATTTATTGGTTGAGATATTGGGGAGCGGATATCAAACATCTTGCGATCTTAAACGGAGATATCAGGACCAATTTTACGAACGCTACTTATCTTTCCGCGACGAAGGATACGGCCCCTAATGCTAACGGGAATTTTAGCGTAAAACAATTGAAAGTGGATAATACGATCATCACTCTAACTTTAGAAGATATCATTAAGATCGTAAAAGCGAATGGGGCGGCCTCCGTTTCCGGACTTACCGGGACACAGATCATAGTAGATGCAAGACCTACCGCTCAGTTCGATCAAACTGTCGGAATCACGAATGCAGGAGCGAATCATATCACTACCGCTTGGAATGATTCCGGCGCTCCTGCTGCAGGTGTGAGTGGAACTCCTAAGAAGTATGTTTTGTTTGAGACCAGGATCAAAGGAGCGAAAACGTTTCCTTGGGCTTCTCTATTGGACACTTCTGCTACGGGATATAGATTCAAGGATAAGGCGACTCTTGCCGGTATTTTTGCAAATACTGGAACCGGTGGAGCGGGTTATACTGCAGGAGCTACGATTGTTTCCCAATGTAGAACAAATTTCGAAGCTCAGGTGAACGGTTTTGTATCTCAGAATATATTAGGATATCCTACTGTATTCTATGACGGTTCTCTGGTCGAATGGACTTCTCTTGTTGCGGAATATCCGGACTCCACAGAAGGTACTAGTTTTAACAAACTTTCTGTAACTTCTCCTTTCAGAACGGATACTAGTGATTTGAGTTATGCTCCGAGCGGGACCATCAATTATAATTCATACGCTTCCGGTGGAACTGGTAGCCCCTATGTGACTGTGGCCCAAGCTGATATCGATCCTTCTGCAACTACTACACGTAAGGCGCAATTGGAAGATAAGGCTTATAAATATTAATTTCGAAAACCTCCGTGTTCTCGGTGGGCTCCGTGCGATCTAAAAGTGTAAAAACATTTCGCACGGAGAACACTGAGTTCACAGAGGGGTTGCAATTTTATTTTAGAGTGAAGAAAGGATCGCTAGATCCAAAGAGTAAGCTCCTCCGCCTGTAATCGCTAACGCGATTGCAAGTCCGATGGCCAATATTTGGAATTCGTAACCTTCTCCTTTTTGAGCTCCGAACCAGTTGATAAAAAATCCATGTTCTCTGTGAACGAGTAGGGCTGCACCTAACATGATGATACCGATTGAAATTGCGGAGAAACGAGTGAGTAGTCCTAGGACGAGTGCCACCGAACCGAAGGATTCACCTATGATGACTAAGAATGCGATGATCCCTGGAAGTCCCGCAGTTTGTGTAAAATAACCGTAGGTTCCTTTGAATCCGTAACCGCCGAACCAACCCAATAACTTTTGGGCGCCGTGCGGGAAGATTACGATCCCGAGGGTTAATCTTAAGACCAGTGGAACGATATCGTTGCTGGTTGCTAAAAGTGTTTCTAACATTTTGAATACTTCCTTCTATTAATTTAGGAATTAATAGTTTATTATTAAAGTATATTACTTTGAATATGAAGTATTTCTTACAAGTTTTTTTCACCTGGGTCGGCCAAAAATCGGAAATTTTTTCAGGTAGGAACTCCCGTTTCCGGACTTGAGTTGAAGAATACGGCAATAGATTGCCGATTTGGCAGGTACCCAAAGAGGCAAAAGGGAGGTTCGCGCTGTTATTTGTTTCTCGGCAAGGTAGAACCGCGCTAATTTATAGATTTTTCAATATCTCTCGGATCAGTTCTCCTGTATCCGTAAAACTTTGTTTTTTTAGGATTTTCTCCACTTCCTTTAAAGCGGATTTGTCTTCAAATCCTAATTGAACGAGTGCTTGTACTGCGGTTTCCTTAAAACGATCTTCCGGAGAAGGAAGTCTTTCTTTGGAAGTTTCCGGAATAGAAGGATCCTCGGAACCTGCTTCCAAGAATAATTCCAGTTTTTTTAGATTTTGTTTTACTTCGAAAAAGATTTTTTCGGAGGTTTTGGCCCTGACTTTCGGGATTTTTTCCAGGTCCTTTGCTTCTCCTGAGGAAGCGATCTTATGCAATTCCCAAGGACTGAAGAAGGATAAAACTTTGAGAGCGGTCATTTCGCCGATCCCATGCAAGCCCTTCATCACTTTGAAAAATTCTTTATCTCTTTCTTGCAGGAATCCGAAAAGTTTTTGTCCTCTTTCGTTGATGGAATGATGTATATGCAGTCTGACTTCTTTTGCGGAAGTTTGGTATTCTTTCAGTTCCCAATAGGTTTTGAAGGAAATTATTATTTCATAAGTTACTCCGTGAACATCTAAGTACACGGTACCAACTTCTAGTTTTCGGATGGAACCTTGGAGTCCGGAGATCATTTCAGGAAGGTTAAAAAGGGATACGTTTGGAGGCAATCATTTCCGCAAATCCTAAAAATTTCGGTTCGCTCTTAATTTGTATTTTTGTTTATTCGGCGGGGAACTTGTTTTACTTCGCTTTGCTAATATGTATAAGTTCCTTCCTTCTCTGCCGTCAAAAGAGGGGGAAGAAAAACTTATGCATATTAATATATTGTAATGTATTTTAGGGCCGTTTTTCGTAAATCGATTTTAAGGAAACATCCTTGAATACAATTTTCGACCTGAATTCAAGAAAAGTTTCAGTAGTCTTTTAAGGTAGATTTTTGGAAATCATTCCAGGTCTATTCCACTTCCGATAGTCCAAGGTAGAATTTTAACCCCATCCTTATTTCCCCAGGAAATTCCGTCGGAACTAGGATAGATCCCTTGTGTATCCGGCGAAGAAGGAAAAGATAATCTTTGTTTTAGATCCAGCATTGGCTCCTTGGGAAGATCGTCCCCTAAAGGAAATGTTCCCCAATGGATAGGTGCAAATGACTTTGCATTTAGATCCTTGGTCGCCACCAAGGCTTCCTCGGGTCCGATATGCGCATATTTCATAAACCATCTAGGTTTATACGCTCCGATAGGTAGAAGTGCGAGATCGATGGGTTTACCCAGTCGTTCCGAGATATTTTTAAAATGGGAAGAATATCCTGTGTCTCCTGCAAAGTAGACGATCTTTCCTTGGGCTTCAATAGAATAACTTCCCCAGAAATATTGGTTAGTGTCCGTGAATCCCATTCTACTCCAGTGATGTGCAGGAAGAAATGTGATGTTTACCGAATCCTTACCGCTAACTTGGCCTAACTCTTGGGAGACGGTTTTTCCCAGCTTTTCTTCTTCCGAAAAGGATTGCATGCCGGAAGGGAGAAGTATCAGTAGGTCCGGATTTTTACTTCTTAGGTAACGCAATGTATCCCTGTCCAAATGGTCCCTATGAGCATGACTCACTACTACAAAATCAACCGGAGGAAGATCCTCTTTCGGGATAGGAAGTTCGACTAGTCTAGACACAAGGATAGGAGCTTCAAAAATAGGGTCCGTCAGAACATTTACCGTTTTTCCATTTTTTGTGGAAGAGATCCAAACCGTTGCATGCCCGAACCATACCACTCGCACTTTTCCTTCCGGAGCGATCAAATCTTCCGAGTTTCTTTCCAATACTAAGGGAAGTTCTTCAGTTAGTCCTTCTACAGTAGGTGGATCTTTGGGACCTAAGACCTTCCAGCGCAGAATTGCCAAAGGAGATTTACCCTGTAATTCTTCATCCGGATCCAAATTATGATATCTGCCTTCTCTATAACTGGGGGACTTTAGTCTGTCCGGATCCAGGGGAAAACAATAGAAGGACGAGAATGCAAGTAAGAGAGTCGCAGGATAGAATATTAAATTCATATTGTTGTTTTGGACCTCTTGTAACATTTTTGGAGCCGAATTTTTTCAAAAGAACAGGGTCGGTTTAATTTATTTCCATTCTGTCGGCCTGGATGAGAACTAAATATTTTTTTTCAAACCGACCGATGTCGCCGCTACCCAATTCAGCAGGTTGCTTGCAGAAAATTCCGATCTCACCCGATCTATCCTAAATGGAAGCTTCTATCCAAATCAGGGAACTACCTTTTGCGAAAAATAGAAAACTTTCGCTGACGGTATTAATTCTATTTATCGGCTTCCATTATTTGTTACCCTGGGGACTCTTAAATGAGGAGTTTCCATATTGGATAGCTTGGGTTTTTGCCGCAGTTTTAGGACCGGTATCCTATACTTTTTGGAATTTGATCCATGAAAGTATCCACGGGAATTTTTCAAATGAAAGAAAACAAAATCATCTTTGGGGACGATTCCTTTGTATCGTGTTCGGAGCTCCTTATTCCGTTCTGAAATGTAGTCACTTGATGCATCATAAGTTCAATAGGGAGCCCGGGGATAGGATCGAATTTTTTGATCCTTCTTCTCGAAAGCCTAGATGGTTCCAGAATTTGAATTATTATTTCAGAATTACTGTGGCCACATACATTTTCGAAGTTGGTACTGGGCTTTTACTTTCACTACCGTCTCGTTGGACAAAACCGATCGTGGATCAATTCATTGAGTATCCGATAGAGGAAGGTTTTTTTAAATGGATCTATCGCCCCGAAATTTTGGAAGAATTACGAAAGGATATTTTTTGGATCTTGGCCTTTTATATTCCTTCTTTTTTGCTTTTCGGGAGTAATTGGCCTTTGTTGGTATTTCTTCTTCTGAGTAGATCCTTTTTTATATCATTTTTTGATAATGCGTATCATTATGGGAAAGAAATTAATGATAAAAATTCGGCTTATAATTTAACTCTACCTGAAACGGTAAGCGCGTTTTTTTTACATTTTAATTATCATAGGATCCACCATCGATTCCCGGGATGTTCCTGGGATCGATTGCCGAAACAGATGGAAGTTTGCGGAGAAACCTGGGATAAAAGTTTTATAAAACAAGCATGGAGCCAATGGGGCGGGCTCTTAGAACCTTTGGATGGAAAAATTTCTAAATAAAAAGAAAATATATGAGAACAATAATACAATCTTTCATACACAATAGACTCTTCATGTATTTGGGGGTCATATTCATTTTTGCCGCGGGGGGAATGTCCCTTTGCGGTTTGCGCAGGGACGCTTTTCCGAACGTAGATATGAAACAGCTCGTAATCACTACGAAATTTCCCGGGGCTTCTCCGGCGGACGTGGAATTGCGGGTAACGTATCCTATCGAAGAAAAGATCAAGGAAATAGACGGCATTGATGAGATCCGTTCCTTCTCCCGTAACTCCGTTTCGGACATAGACGTTCGTGTAAGCTTAGAGGAAAAGGATCCGGAAAAAGTTTTGGATGAGATCCGAAGAGCCGTAGACAATGCTATCTCCGATTTTCCTCCGCAGGTTACGGAAAAACCGAAAATTACGGAAAGAAAATCTGGTTCCTTTCCGATCATGGATTTCTCCGTTTATGGCGGTAAGGACGAGATAGAACTTCATACTATCGCGGAATTTATAGAACTGGAATTGGAAAAGATCCCGGGAATAGCCAGAGTGGACGTATTCGGAAAACGTGATAGAGAATGGCATATACTCGTAAACGCGGACAGATTAAAACAATACCAATTGGATCTTTCGGATATTACAAGAACGATCCGTACTCGGAATATTAATTTACCTGCAGGTTCCGTGGATTCGGAGAATGCATTCGATCTCAGGATTGACGGTGAATTTAAAAGTCCTTCCGAGATCGGAAAGATCCCTATACGGACCAACGATATATTCTCCACCGTGCGTATCGGAAATCTGGCAAGGGTAGAGGATACGTTCGAATATCCGAGATTCCTTGCGATCGCAAACGGACAGCAGGGGTTGGTTCTTTCCGTGATCAAAAAAGAAAGAGCGGATGCGATAGAAGTCGCAGACATGGTCCAAACCAGACTAAAAGAACTGGAAAAAGTTTACCCTGAAAGCATTAAAACATTCAAATTAAATGATGAAGCAAAAAGGACTAAGAACAGATTGAACGTGGTTTCTTCGAACGCGCTCATCGGGTTTTTAATCGTTTTCGGGATCCTGTTTTTGTTCTTGGATTTCCGGACTGCAACTTTGACTTCCATGTCCCTGCCGATCTCGATGCTTATGACATTTGCGGCGCTTCCGTTCTTTGACGTTTCCTTCAATATGATCTCCATGATGGGACTCATCATCTCTCTCGGGATGCTTGTGGATAACTCCATTGTGATTTCGGAAAACATTTATACCTATATAGGCGAGAAGATGGACAAAACTTCCGCCGCCTTGAAAGGGACCACGGAAATGTTGGTGCCGATATTCGGATCATATCTCACTACCGTGGCCGCATTCCTTCCCATGTTATTTATGGCGGGGATCATGGGGAAATTTATCTGGCAGATCCCGCTTGTGGTGATCATCGCATTGACTGCAAGTTTGATCGAGTCTTTCTTATTTCTTCCCTCCCGTATCGCGGCTTTTGCGAAAACTCCGGAAGAATTAAAGAAGGCATCCAAATTCAGAAGAACCTTGGACGATTTTTTTGCAAGAATGGAGGAAAGGTTCGCCGATTTTGTAGCTTTGATGATCCGAAATCGTAATAAATCCTTCTTTGCGATCCTGCTAATCGTTATGAGTTCCTGCGGTGTCATGTCCCAGATGGACTTTATTCTTTTTCCGAAGGAAGATATTGAGATCTTCCTGATCAAAGCGGAGTTTCCTCCTTCTTCTCGTATCTTCCAAACCAGAGATAAGATGAAGTATATGGAAGAGATCTTGAAAAAGATCCCTAAAGAAGAATTGGTGAGCTACTCCACCAAGATCGGAGTGCAACAAACAGATCCGGACGATCCATTATCAAGATTCGGAGAAAACTTAGGAGTGATCATGGTATATCTCACTCCGGAATCTCAAAGGGTGAGAAAAGCCTCCGAAATATTAGCTTCCATTGAGGATGATATTCGAAAAACTCCAGGACTCTCCGATGTATATTTGGAAGAAATGGCGATGGCACCTCCGATCGGAGCACCTATTACGATCGGAGTACTCGGAAAAGATTACGAAGTTCTAAAAAAAGTTTCCGCTGATCTACAATCTTTCTTAAAAGGGATCAAGGGTGTACATTCGGTTCGAGATGATTATCGGAACGGACGAAAACAGATGTATATCCAGCTCGATGAGGGATTGGAAAGTTTTACCGGAGTTTCAACCTTCTCCGCTGCAAACATGCTCCGAACAGCATACGATGGAGAAAGAGCGGGTAATGTTCGGCAAGGGAAGACCAAAATTTATCTGAGAGTCATGTACGATAAGAGTTTCCGAAAAAATCCGGAAGAAGTCAAAAGTATTCCTCTTCGGAATAAGGCCGGAAATATCACCAACCTTGCCAAAATTTCCAGAATGGATCTGAAAGATTCTCCTGAATTACTTTCTCATAGGGATTTTGAAAGAGCGATCACGGTGAATGCGGATATTAAGATGGAATCCGGAATGACTTCGAGAGAAGCAAATCAGAAGGTAATCGACGAGTTCAAACCTTTGATCGAAAGACAATATCCCGGAGTATCCATTGTGTTCGGAGGAGAGGAGAAGGACACACAAAGATCCATGGCCTCGCTCGGAAAAGCGGGACTCATCGCGTTACTCGGGATCTTTATTATTCTTGCGTTAACCTTGCAGAACGTGGTAAGGCCTATACTAATCTTGAGCACAATTCCACTTGGGTTTGTGGGGATCGTAGCAGGATTCGTATTGTCCGGAAAGGCATTCAGTTTCTTAGCTATGATCGGTATCATCGGACTCGCAGGAGTGTTAGTAAACGCCTCCATCGTGCTTGTGGATTGTATCGATTCTATCCGTAAATCTTCCAATGCACCTTTGGATGAGATATTACTCGAAGCAAGCCGCAGAAGATTCCGTCCTATCTTATTAACCACATTGACTACCGTTGCGGGACTTCTTCCTACTGCGTATAGTGTTGGTGGATCGGATCCGGTTTTGATTCCTATGACCTTAGCCTTAGGTTGGGGACTTGGATTTGGGACACTGGGAAGTTTACTTTATGTTCCTGTAACACTTTCGGTATTCACTAATCTAAGAGCTAAGATGGGGTTTACGTCGAAGCCCGCGCCTAAGCATCACTAAGAAAGCAAAAATAAAGGCGCACGGAACTCACCGAGGACACAGAGAAAAATTGGGAAAACTAAACACCAAAAACTCTCTGTGAACTCAGTGTTCTCTGTGCGAGATGATTATACTTTGAATCTTTCTAAAGCCTGGTACTGAAACTTGATGATTTTAAGATCGATCTTGTTCTTCTAAAATTGCTTGGAGTTCTGCAATCGCTTCAAAGTCTTTTGGGCGACCGCTTGCTTTTTTAAGTTCGATCAGTTTTCGTAAACCGATACATTTACATTTTTGTCCAAAAATTTCCAGATCTATTGTGTCATTCTTTAAACTTTCGTAATTTCCACCGGGAACCTCTGCTAGAAGATCTATATCTCCTAGATCCGTACTTAAGGTGAAATTCAAGCCAGAAGAAAGAGTTCTTTCATCGAATTGAAAAGGTAAATTTGGAGGAGCTCCTCTTAGATATGGATGTAAGGAAGAAAACATTTCCGAAATCTTTTTGCGATTTTCAGAGGATCTAGAATAGATCAGATCAATGTCGGTAGTTAAACGGGAAGAACCGAAGGCAGTTGCCGCAAGACCTCCGATTAAAATATAATCTATCTCGGCATTCTCTAATAGTTCTAATATCTTCTCAAATTTTGTCATTTATGAGATTGCAGCCATTTCTTTCCTGCCCGTCTTGTTTCTTCGGCAACCTGTTGGAGTTCCTCCAATTTACGAATACGTTCCGTCGGTGTCAATTTTAGATTCTCCCGAATTAAGGTTCGATCTATATCATTCTTATATATATCTATAATTTCCTGGATGGAATCTTTCTCGGTCATAGAAAACTTCTACTAAAGATACTCTTTTACAAAGGTTGGGAAAGCTTTTTTTAAACGATTCAATCTCTTCACTAACCGGAATCGAAGCACCATTAAGAGGAAAGTCTCAGAGGATTAAGAGGCTCGGAGATATTTTCACACAGAGGCACAGGGCCGCAGAGAGGATTTGAATTTTAGTTAACCCAACTCCGTGTCTTTGTGGCTTTGTGTGGGAAAAACGCTGTGTCTCTTTTTGACTCTGTATCTCTATGCGAAACTCGCTAATTCTCTTGCCTCCGATCCAGGTCGGATCAATCTGTCCAGAAAATGGCGTACGAGCATAAGAATATCCTGGATACGGACCAGTTTTCCAAAGAGGATCTGGACTTTTTAGTCGAAAGAACTCGAGAGATGGAAAGGCTGGTGGAGCAAAATAAGGCCTTTGGGATCTTAGAAGGCAAACTTCTGGCATCTTTATTTTTCGAAGCTTCTACAAGAACCAGGCTTTCCTTCGAGGCCGCCATGGAAAGACTGGGTGGAAGGGTTATCTCCACTGTTGGTTTCCAATTTTCTTCCATCTCTAAGGGGGAAACCCTGTATGATACCATGAAAATGGTAGAGGCTTATGCAGACATAGCGGTCATCCGACATCCGGTAGAAGGTTCTTCTAGGATTGCGGCAGGTGCCGTAAAGATACCGGTCATCAATGCGGGAGATGGGGCAGGGCAACATCCTACTCAAGCGCTACTGGATCTATACACGATCATTTCCGAAAAAGGAAAATTGGATGGACTTACTCTTGCCTTCATCGGCGATCTAAAATACGGAAGAACGATACACAGTTTGATCAATCTTCTCCGCCATTATAAAGTTCACTTGTACCTGATTTCTCCGCCTGAGCTTGCGCTACCCGAGTCTTATAAGAAGGGGCTTGCAGGATTTCCGATCACTTTCGAAGAATCGGACGATATCAAAAAAGTTTGGGAATGCGACGTAGCCTACGTTACCCGCATCCAAGAAGAGAGATTTCCGGATCATAGGGAATACGAAAGATTAAAAGAATCCTTCAAGTTGAACAAAGAATTGATACTTGCTTCCAAAAAAGAGACAACAGTGCTTCATCCTCTTCCAAGAGTGAACGAACTCTCTACGGATGTCGACGATCTTCCGAACGCGGCATATTTTCGTCAGGCAAAATACGGAGTGGTGAGCAGAATGACATTACTCTGCCTTTCGTTAGGCGTTCGTTTTTAAACGGAGTGGAATGGAACGTAAGATCTGGACATATGAAGAAGCTCGTAAAATCCTTCCCTATGTCCGATCCATCACGGAAGAATTTTACGAAACCGTGGGAAAGGTTCACCAAGAACTGAAAAACGGATTATACCAGGAGAATGAACAAGAAGCCAGAGAGACCAAAGTGGAAGAACTTCTGGTGGAATGGTCCGGAAAGATCCGAGAACTTGGTATAGAGGTCAAAGGGCTTTGGCTCGTGGACTTCGACAACGGAAAAGGTTATTATTGTTGGCATCTGGGAGAAGAGGATCTTCTTTTCGAACACGGATACGACGAGGGTTTTGCGGGACGCAAACCGATCCAAAACATAGACGAGGATTACGAATAATTCAATGGCGAATATAAACGAAAATTATCTGAAATTAAAAGCTGGGTACCTTTTCCCGGAGATAGCAAGAAGAGTAAAAGTTTATTCAGAAAAACATCCTAACGCGAAGATCATCCGATTAGGGATCGGTGACGTTACTCTTCCTTTGGCTCCTGCCGTTGTGGATGCGCTTGTTTCTGCATCGAAAGAAATGGGAACTCCGGAAGGATTCCATGGATACGGACCGGAGCAGGGATATTCTTTCTTACTCAAAGCAATTGCGGATAATGATTACGCTCCTCTTGGTGTAAAACTGGACGAGAGCGAAATTTTTGTATCCGACGGATCCAAATGTGACTGCGGAAATATCCAAGAAATATTCTCTGGGGACGCAAAAATCGCGATCGGTGATCCTGTATACCCTGTGTATGTTGATACAAACGTAATGGCAGGAAGAACGGGAGAAGCTGGACCTGACGGAAGATATGCTAACCTGATCTATATGCCTTCCACTAAAGAAAATGGATTCCAGCCTGATTTCCCGAAAGAGAGACCGGATCTGATCTATTTATGTTTTCCTAATAATCCCACCGGAACAGTTGCTTCTAAAGAATCTCTCAAAGCTTGGGTGGAATACGCGAAAAAGAATAATAGTATTATACTCTACGATTCCGCATACGAGGCATTCATTTCCGAACCGGGAGTTCCAAGATCCATTTACGAGGTAGAAGGAGCTAAAGAGGTCGCGATAGAATTTCGCTCCTTCTCCAAAACCGCAGGATTTACCGGACTTCGTTGCGCTTATATCGTAATTCCTAAAGAATTAAAGGGAAAAACAAAAGACGGTCAGGAAGTTTCGATCGGACAACTTTGGAGCAGAAGACATACTACCAAGTTCAACGGTGTTTCTTATGTGACTCAAAAAGCGGCAGAGGCAATCTACTCTCCTCAGGGCAAAAAAGAGATCCGCGCAAGTATCGATACTTATATGAGTAATGCCAAACTCATCCGAGAAGGATTGATCAAGGCGGGATACGAAGTATTCGGCGGGGTGAACGCGCCTTATATCTGGCTCAAAACCCCGAATAATCTCAGCTCATGGGACTTCTTCGACCATTTATTGGATAAGGCCCAGGTGGTAGGAACTCCAGGCTCAGGTTTTGGACCGGCTGGAGAGGGTTACTTCAGACTTTCCGCCTTTGGCAAAAAAGACGATGTAATCGAAGCAATCCGCCGGATTAGTTCTCTTTAATTTTATCAAAATTTCGCACAGAGCTCACAGAGAACACGGAGGGGTTTCTTTCATGTAGGAACCGCCAAATCCTCTGTGATCTCCGTGGCCTCCGTGCGAACCAAAAAACCTGACTTAATTCCTCAAAAAAAGAGAATATACATTTCGAGACCCTGCCGATAGACTACTAGTAGGGAAAGCTATGGGTTCGAAATATACACGCATTCTTCTTTTATTATTCGCTGCGGCGCCGATTTTTTTCACGGATAGGACTTACGCGGTTTCTCCCGACCAGACAAATCTCGCGATCCTGATAGATGAGAATAAGATAAATATAAAGTTCATCAATATTTGTGTGAGTAATCTTGCACCACCGTTGGAAGAAGGTGCGGGACCTAAATCCCAGGCAGGAGTGGCAACCGCTGCGGAGAATGCCCAATCGGGACAAAAGACAACGACCGGTGGGCAGGAAGAACTTTTCAAAAAATTGAATACTTTGGACAATTATAGATCCTTCAAAAAGGCAAACCAAGCGGACTTCAACGGAAATATGTGGTATTTCCAAAGTAATTACAGTTTATCTTATAAAAACCTGAAATCCGCCCAAGGGGAAATGAAAGATATTTTCCAGGTAGTTCACGAGAATTATATCAAAACCGCTCGTATTCTTTTGGAAGCCGCTTCTCCGATGATCATTCGTTCCAACGATAAGATCGCACAACATTTATTGAAGCTTGGTTTCCGAGATCTGAAATCTTCGGAGGACAATTTTACCAGCGCTTATAATTCTTCTCCGTACCAATTCAGAGTGAAGCTGGTCCTTTTCGGAGAAGGGATCAAGATCGCAAGAAGGGCCAGAAGATTCGCACTTCTTGCAATGATCGCATCCAAAACTCCGAATGACGATAAGCGCGAATTCCAGTTCGTGAACCTGGACGAGGTCAGAAATATCGCGGAGAAAGAAAATATTTCCGATTACGATCGTATCAGAAACACACTTATCGATTATATAGATAACGAATTACTCTCCCAAAAGATCGCTCCTCCCGGAGAAGGAAAGGACAATCCGGTAGATATACTGGAAGTCCACGATGATAATTATAGTTTTATCACGAATGGAAGGGTTTCTTTTTTAGAAAAAAGTAATGAAGAGATCCGTGTGGACGATATCAACAAAAAAGAAGCGCTACCTCCGGTTCCTCCGCAAGGAGGGAGCAACTAATGGATCTTCCGACTCCTGCCGAGATCATTTCCCTGAGAGTAAAGGGAAGGGGGGTTTGGAAATGGCTGGTAGTATTTTCCGTACTCGCGGCTACAATTCTGGCAGGAAGGATCTATTCTTCTCAGTCCACACAAGGATTCAGAGAAAGAAAAAAATCAGTGGATTCGAAAGTTAGGATACTAAGAGAGATCGGAAATTCTTTCGAATCTTCGGAACTCAAAAAAGATCTGCAAAAAATAGAAAATTATTCCGCAGACCTGAACTCCGCTTCCAAAGCGGGAAGTATTCAGGAAAAGACGGATAGCCTAGCGTTACTCGAAAGAGCGTTGCCTGAATCCATGAAACGTTGGTCCGAATTCGCGGAAACTTCTTCCGATAAATTACTCCAACATGTGGCAAAAGAATCCCGTTTTTTAAAAATGGAATCCGAAGATCGTCATCCGCTTACCGCCAAGGAAGAAGAGAAGGCAAACGATTACTTTAGAATGGCAAGAGAGGAATGGCTTTCCGGAAATAAATTCCGCCGAGACGGTAATCATCTTTACGCATTAGTTCTATATAAGAGATCTTTAAAATACTCCCTTTCCAGCTTGAAAGTATCCAAACTTCCTTATCCGGAAGAATACCGCAAAGCTGCAGACCGCCTCATTAAGTAATAGTCTCAAATCAAAAAAACTATCCTAAGCGCAGAAAAAAGTAGAGGAATTTTCTCGGTTAGGCTTCAAAAGAAGTCATTCGGGAGGAAAATTATCCTCCTTCTTCCAATGAGAATCGAAGTTTTATATAAATTTTTTCTCTATAGCCCTGCCAGTCATTTACCTGTTTGGGAAGAAGGAAAAGGTATACTAGGATTACTCCCTAAAGAAAGAGTTTTAATGGAACTTGCGGACTTAAGCGCTTCCGAAAGGGAGTTCGAAAGGATCCCTGAAGAGTTTCTTATCCGAGAAATTCCGGAAACCGTTCTTGCATTTTTCCAAAAACAGAGGGCAATACCTGTTCTAGGTCCCTTGGGAGAAAAATTAGAAGACTGGGACAAGCCCAGGTTTCTCGCAGAACTGAGTAGATCGTCTTGGATGGCAAAGGAGACGGAAAAACCAAAACCTTCTCCGCAAAAAACGGAAGAAGAAAAAGAGAAACAAAACCAGTGGTTTATGGAAGTACTTCTCCAAAACTTTCCGGATGGACTGATTGCCACAGACCTGGATGGACATACCGTATTTTATAACGAAACGTTCGAAAAAGAGATACTGGTCAAAAAATGGTTTAGAGACAGTATTCTTCAGGCGGAAAAACTTCTGAAAGAAATGTCCAAAGACCTACTGGGAAATTATCTCAAGACCCACGAGTTAAGATTGGAAGAAGGTAGACTTTCCGTTCAGACATTTCTTCCCGATCTGGATTCCATCGTTAGAGTATCTATCCTAAAACAAAAAGGAAAACCTCTGGGTTATCTGTATCATTTCTCCCCGGCTTCCGCAAAACTAAACAGCCAAGACGGAGAAGGGATGGAATTCCCTTCCGTTACGGAAGCGTTCAATCAAAAACTTCCTCTAGAGACCGTATTAAAGGAAGTGGAAGGAAGTTATATTTACCATACACTCAAAAGAAACCAAGAGAACGTTTCCCATGCAGCTTTGGATCTGGGAGTACCAAGAACCACATTACAAAATAGAATTAAGTTTTTGGATCTAACGGGTAGGTTTAAATTGAATAAGGACCAGCCGATTCCTAGGAAAAAAACCGGTAAACAAACTTCGACCAAGAAGACTGTTCCACAAACAAACAAACCTGCAATCGCGGAATCCAAAACTAAACCGGCTTCTAAAAAAAAGTCGGTAAGTTCGAAGAAAAAATCCGCGTCTAAAAAAAGGACAAAGCAAAAATAAAATCCTTGACAGAGCCTGTAATCTGGAAATAGTCCACATTAAGAGCCGACCCTTTCCTCTCTTCCGAGCAGATCGTTCGTTTGAAAAAATAAGGGATTCCCCGGTCGCTTAAAAAAGAACCGACTACCCGGACCCTTCAAAACCCGCTCTTAATCGAATAAAAATGAATACAGGAAGGTTCTCCTTCCAAATCCAATAACGGTATTCCATGGCTAACCCAAGACGAGACTCCAAGCCCCGAAACAACTATCAAAACAACAATAACGACTCTTCCAACGATACAAACGAAGAAGAACCGAATTTACCGGAAGATGATCCGGAAACGGCGGAGATTCGTTCCCGAAAAAGACGTCGGGGTTCCTATGAGGGACCTACGCCCGCTCCTATAGATCTAGTAGCGCTCAAAAAAACATCCATTGCGGAACTGATCGAAGTCGCTAAAAACCTTGGCGTAGAGAATACAGGCGGACTAAAAAAGCAAAACTTAATATTCGCCATCCTACAGGCCCAAGCAGAGAGAGAAGGACAGGTCCATGCAGCGGGGGTAATGGAAAGATTACCCGATGGATACGGTTTCCTAAGATCTCCCGATTATAACTATGTTCCGGGACCGGACGATATTTATGTGTCTCCTTCTCAGATCAAATTATTCGGGCTCAGGACCGGAGACACTGTAGAAGGTCAGATCCGTCCACCGAAAGAATCCGAAAGATTCTTCGCGATGCTCCGTGTAGAAACCGTAAACGGTTATACACCGGACGTAGCAAGCAAACGTGCGTTATTCGACAACTTAACTCCGCTATATCCGAACGAAAGATTGAGAATGGAACATGATCCTTCTCAACTCGATACAAGGATCGTAGATCTAATGTGTCCGATCGGAAAAGGACAAAGAGCACTTATTGTTGCGCCACCTAGAACAGGTAAAACGATCCTGATGCAAAACGTAGCCAATGCGATCACAAGCAATCACCCAGAAGTTACTTTGATCGTTCTACTCATTGACGAGCGTCCGGAAGAAGTGACCGATATGGCCCGTAATGTAAGAGGTGAAGTGGTCAGCTCAACATTCGACGAACCTGCTACCCGTCACGTACAAGTTGCGGAGATGGTGATCGAAAAGGCAAAACGTCTTGTGGAACATGGAAGAGATGTGGTCATTCTACTCGACTCCATCACCCGTTTAGCTCGCGCTTATAACCAGGTCATTCCGACTTCCGGAAAAATACTCTCCGGTGGTGTGGACTCAAACGCACTTCACAAACCGAAACGATTCTTTGGAGCCGCACGAAATATCGAAGAGGGTGGATCTCTCACGATCATCGCAACGGCGCTCGTGGATACCGGATCCAAAATGGACGAGGTCATCTTCGAAGAATTCAAAGGTACCGGTAATATGGAGATCCACCTGGACAGAAAACTCTCCGACAAGCGGATTTTCCCGGCAATTGATATCAATAAGTCCGGAACCAGGAAGGAAGAACTTCTACTACCTAAGGAAACCCTTCAGAAGGTCTTTGTTCTCCGAAAAGTGCTTTCTCCCATGAGCATCACAGAAAGCATGGAATTATTACTCGAGAAGATGAGGCAGTCTAAGACTAACGAGGCTTTCTTGGGTAGCATGAACGCCCAATAGGCTTTGGAAAAGGGGACAACATGAAAACAGACATCCATCCTAAATACGCTGACGCCAAAATTCGCTGCGCTTGTGGGGCAGTTTACGAGACTCGCACTACGGTCGGAGACATCCACGTGGAAATTTGCTCCAACTGCCACCCATACTTCACCGGAAAATCCAAAATTCTGGATACAACCGGTCGAGTGGACAAGTTCAAGAAAAAATACAAGATCTCCTAATCGACTTTGGGAGAGATTCGAGTGCAAGGTGGATTGCTATCTATCGATAGCACCGACTTGCATTCGGCAGTCGTCTTCTCGCTCCAAGGGGTTTTCATTCAAGCGTATCGAGTCCGGCAAAAATTTTGCCTCCTTCCGTTCGGCAACCCTTCGGGTTTTTCGCTCCCTACGGGTCGCTCAAAAGGGTCGCTGCGAAGGGGGCGTCCCCTTCGCTTGCAGCGAAGGTCGGGCTCCTTCCGAGCTGCGCTTGCGCTCCGGTCGCTTCGCGACTGCTACGCACTCTTCGGATCCCTGACGCGGACAAAAAAGAAATCTTCCTTCCTAAAAGTGCTTTCCTGCGCTATCAACAAAGTCTAATCTAAGAAAGGCAATCATCATGTCAGTAATGGATTTTAACAGATACAAAGAGATCAACGACCAAAGGTTGAACTATAGAGAAATGGAAGATGCAACCGTGGTTTCCAATTATCGGAACGTTGGTTGTGGAGACGGGTATCGTATTTATCTCAAGATAGACGAAAACAGAAAAGTCACCGACGCAAGTTATACTACCACTGGTTGTGGGTTCGGGATCGTTGCACTTGCTATGGCAACAGAGATCGCAAAAGGAAAATCCATAGACGAACTAAAAAACGTCACTGTAGACGACGTTGAAAAACAATTCGAGTTCCCGGAACGCAGAAAAAATTATCCTGAATCTGCAGTAGCTGCTCTCCAACAAGCGATCCATGATTACGAAACCGGAGCGGGAGTCCCGAAGGAAAGAAGGATTACTGCTGCCAAAGCAAAAGAAATACTCTCCCAAAAAGGAAACCTAAGAGGAGAGGATCTATCTTCTATCATATTAGAAAAAGAAGATTTACATGGTGTGGATTTTTCCGGAGCGAATCTAAATAATGCATTCTTAACCAATTGTAATTTTTCGGGTGCTAATTTCGAAGGAGCACGACTTCGTGGTGCATTCTTGAATGGAGCGGACCTAACAGGCGCCAATCTAAAAGGTGTGGATCTACGCTGGGCAAAACTTGCAGGAGCCAAGATCGAAGGCGCTGATTTTACGGATGCAGTCTATGATATAGGCACTCGAGTGGACCAAAGACAAATACATATTTTCTCTTCCATGAAGAAGGAAGGAAAAGATATCTATATGGAGAAACATGAAGCCGGGTGATAAAGCTAAACTGACCAAAAGAAGTTTTCTTTTAAAAGGAGTGATCGTACTTACCGGCGCTCAAGTAGAGATCCAGGAAATCAACGGAGACAAGGTGTCCGTTCTTTATAACGATCGGGAAGGTTACCCGCACACGATCGAAGATCTCACTCTCGCGGATCTAGCACCGATTGAATAAAACTCTGTCGCGCTTGCGACTTTGCGCAAAAATTCTCAGTGTCTCTTAAAACTCTGCACCTAACACGGATCAAGTTTTAAATCTGCTTTACAAATCGACAGGAAAGTTTTAAGTTCCTCGCGGAGAAATTAGAGAGATGATACAAAGAACACTCATTATTATGCTATTGGCTGTGGTTACTTCTATATCCGCAATATCCTGTTCTTGGATGGACGATGTTCCGATCCTCACCTGGTTTGTGGATGACGACGAGGAAGAAAGAGAAGAGTTTCATGACCTTTTGGTATTGATAGCGATTGCTTCAAATAGAGGTAATAACGGAAATTTGACCGTAGAAAATCTGGAAGTAAAAACAAAAATCGCTTCTTTATCCGATACAAACAGGGCAGCATTCTGCTCCTTATTGCAAACTCAAAACAAAAAAGATTTCCAAAATTACTGTTTGAATCCTTAAGAGAGTTCGAACAGAGTTCACAAAGAACACGGAGTTAGGTCACATGGGTAAAACTTTTCGTAACTCCTTTAACCTCGGTGGGCTCCGTGTTCTCCGTACGAAAAAAAACGTTTTGCAAAAGTTTTTCATTCTAGGCCTTGTTTTCTTCTTCCAATGTACAACGGCGACATATTCCACAATTTCCTATTCAAAATACGAACAGATTCGTACTGTTCGTGAAAACGCGATCTCTTCCAAAAATTTAAGTCTGATCACGACTCGTTTTTTAAAAAGTAACGATCTATACAAAAGATACCAAGAAACTCCGCAGGTAGTCATCTACGATTTGGACAATCGTTTAGTGGCAATAAAAACCAGAGAACTTGCGTATTATCTGTCCGAATTATGTTATCATGCCGGATCGGACCTGGATCTGGAAGATCCAATGTTTGCAAGAATGTTCGCTTCTTCTTTAGTGTACTCCTATACATATTTATTCGATAAGAAGGCGATCCCTGCTGCGGATCCTTTCTCAATGGAATTTAGGTTTGCACTTGAAACATACAATAGATCACTCGCACAATTAGTTCGATTTGCCAAAAAGAATAGAAAACTTGCCAATCTAACGGACTTAAGTCTTCCGCTTATAAGAGGCACTCTTTCCATGACTAAAGCGGAAGTGGATACCGCTTGGACGCCAAAAAATTTTTTGGAAGTAGAAGTCGCTTACGATTATAAGAACGGAGGATTTTCCAATCAAATCAGTAAATTCGGGATAGGAACTCCTTTAATTCTCATCCGAAAACATCCCGAAAAAGAACCTATCGAAAGAAGAAAATACGAATTCGTAGCGGGTGTAGGCCAGGCTTATCCCGGAACGGCTCTTGTAACATTGGAAGAATCTTATTTAGAAAATCGTAATTTAAATCTGAAGGCGATCATACATCTGTATGATCCGGTTCATAGGGACCGGGTCCAATTTTCCGGATTAGATCTGCCGATGGAGAGCGATACAACCACTCCGCTTGCATATATGTTATCGGGAGCGGAAAAGAGGGACGGATTTTTCGCTAAGTTTGACGGAGAGGAAGCCTTGCAACGAAAGGGGCTTTATCTGGTCTATCCTTATCGAAAAGGAAAGATACCTGTGGTGTTTGTGCACGGTCTTGCTTCTTCTCCATTTATATGGTTTCCCATGATTAACGAACTTTTAGCGGATCCTAAGATCAAGGACAATTACCAATTTTGGGTCTACTGGTATCCTACGGGAAATCCGATCACCATTTCCGCGGCGGATTTTAGGGATACACTTCGAGACCTGCGAAAGACGTATGATCCAAAGGAAGTAGATTCCTCTTTTGATAAGATGATGATCGTAGGTCATAGTATGGGTGGACTTCTTTCCAAGCTGACGGTGACCAGAAGTAAAAAAGAAGATTGGATGAAAGTTGCTAACGTTCCCCCCGAAAAATTCGATTCTTTGAATTCCGAATCCAAGGAAGAGGTTCGACGAGTATTCGATTTTAAACCATTACCTTTTGTGAAAAGGGTAGTATTTATAGCTACACCTCATAGAGGTTCCAATCTTGCCGAAGGATTTTTGGCTTCTATCGCTAGGATCTTGTTCGTTCTTCCTAAAGGTGCTCTTAATAATATAGGAAAAGTTTATAAGTTTTTAACCTTAGACTCCGAGGAAGAGTCCATTCTTCCGGAAACCTATGGAGTGGATGGGCTTTCTCCGAACAGCTTGTTCATGAAGGTAACCGGAGAATTAAAACCGGAAGTTCCGTTCCATTCTATTATAGGGAATTCTAAGTTTAGGGATTTGGAATGGATCAACGATTCCGTAATATCTTACGATAGCTCTCATTTGGACGGGGCCGAGTCCGAAATCCTGATCGATTCGGATCATTCTGTCCAAGATCACATGCCTACGATTATAGAGATCAAAAGGATTCTCTGGGAACATTCAGGGATTTCCGGAAGATAGATCGCCCTCCTTTATTGTTTACTCAATATATTATTTACTAATAATATTATAAAAGTTTTGTTCTTGTTATTTTGTTCGATTTTGTCGCGGTAAAATTGAGTATGTAATTTGGTATATAATGTATTACTTATATACAATTTGGGATAAAAATTTTTTTATAAAAAATAAACAAATTCATTTGCTTTGGATGTGGGGTCGCTTTTTATTCGAAAAAAAAAGTGAGATTTTTACTATGTTAAGAATTTTTGTGTCTGTATTGTTGGTGCTTAGCGTTAGTTTTGCTAGTACTTCTTGTTCGGATCTTGATGATCTAAATCCGTTTAACACCGAGGATGATCAGGAGGAGGCTATGGATAACTTTATTAAACTTTGGTTTATCGTAGTTGCGACCGGGCAAGCCATGGCAAATAACCCTCCGCCTTGGTTTCCTACCTCTACAAATGTGGAAGATGCCAGGGCTGACTGGAATAAATTAGATCCTGCTAAAAAAGCAGAGGCTTGTGCAATCGCATTTGCCAGTGGGGAGAAACCTCCTGCGGAGCTTTGTACGAAATAGAAAGCGAATTAACTCGGATCGGTGGCGTGGCGGAATTTCCTTGGTCAGCACGTTGCCGGTCTTTTCTTTAAGAATTCATTCCTTTCCATAACCAATCAAAGGACTCGGAAAGTACCTGATCCAAATCTCCTTCTAAGAGCCAAAGGTTCTTATTTTGGAATGCCTCTTTTACTTCTTTGGGAGGATTGTGATGCTGCCAAAGCATCAATGCTAAAAAATAAAAACGTAATATAAATTTTCTGGCATTCGAGATCGTAAGTCCGGTTTCTCTGGAAAGCCAGATTCTTGCCAGTTCGTCCATTCCATCGGAAGTGTTCTTTTTGAATTCGTATAAAAAGGCCCGGTCCACATTACTTTCTAAAATTCCGGGTATTATAAGGCCTACGAACATGAAAGTTTCGTTTTTGGAAAACTGATGAATGATCTTCTCCTTTAGTTTCGCTAAAGAATATTCGGGGCCTTGCAGTAACTCCGCCATTTCCTTAAAAAATAATTCCGTTTCCTGTAAATGAAGAGTAAGAAAAATTTCTTCTCTCGTTTTGAAATAAAAATAGATCACACCCTTTGTGACTCCTGCGGCCTCCGCAATCTCCTGGGTGCTGGGCAGCGGATGTTTTTGTTTCACCAGAAGCTTCCGCAAAGCAGCCACAATGGACTGCTTTCGGATCTCTTTTTCTTCCGGCCTTCTGGCTCTTTTTTTATCCACTCTCAGGAAACTATACGGCACCCGACAACATCCAGTCAACTGTCTCTTGCAGAGATTTTTTGATAGGCATAGGCTTCCATTGGAATTCCTTTGCTAATCGATCCGAATCGTATTCCTGTTTTCTTTGGAGATAATCTTGCACTATCTCCGAGTTGATCTGTCTATCCAAACCTGTGACTGCATGTTTTAATGCGTCCAGATAGGGCATGGCACGAACGATAAAAGAAGGAAGTTCCTTTCCGGTCGTTTTTACCTTTGGATGGATCTCCTTAACTAGTTTGCAAATTTGAGAAACGGAAAAAGTTTCCCCGGTTGCGATATATCTTCCTTGTGCGGAGGGATTTTCATAGGCAAGGATATGCGCCATCGCAACATCTCTCACATCCACATAGGAGAAAGTCATCTTCGGTGCGAATGGAAGTTGTCCGTTTAGGATGTCTTGGATTAGCTTTAAAGAAGATGTTGGTTGAGTGAACTGGGGACCCAAAATGGTACCAGGTAGAACAGTCACTAAGTTTAAGCCCAATTTTTTCGAAAGTTCCCAGGCCAGTTTTTCGGATTTGGTCTTGGATATTGCATAAGGTTCTTTCGCTGAATCATTCCAAGCGGATTCATTCAGAGGAGGTTCTCCTTCTGCAATTGTGCCCACTGCCGCAATGCTGGAAGTATAAATGATCTTTTTGATCCCCGCTTTATAGGCTTCTTCCAGAATATTTCTGGTTCCGTTAATATTCGGTTCCACTACTTCTTTCCACGGATCTTTAGCTGTCAGGTTGAACGCTGCTGCTACTTGAAACAGACCATCCTGTCCTTGGAGAACCTTGCGAAGAGATTCTCTATCTCCCAAATCCGCGGAGACCAGTTTCACTCCTAACTTTTTCAGGTTGGCTGTCTTCTTTGCATCATTCGAATCTCGGACCGCAGCCGTTACTTCATAACCTCTTTCTTGAAGAAGTTTTACTAAAGAAAAACCTAAGTGTCCATTTGCACCCGTTACCAATACTTTTTGCATGAGTTCCTACCTCGTTAATTAATATACTATTAGACATTAAATAATATACTACTGGTAAATTATATAGCAAAAACTAATGATGAAGGAGAAACGTTTGAAAATCTTCATGGCTGTCAATTTGGCAGTATTTGAGGAGGGGAGTGGTTTTAGAATTCATCTTACTGTTTCGGATTACCCCCATCCTTCCTATACGTCGCTGGTGACATCCCCGTAAACTTCACAAACTGTGAATGAAACGTTGACTTCGAATTAAAACCAACGGCAAAAGCGATATCTAACACCGAACTATCAGGTTCTTCCTTTAAACGTTTGCATGCTTCCTGCACTCTGTATCGATTGATGAGTTCGTAAAAATTCATTTTGTGAACTTCGTTTAAATATCTGGAAGTTTGGTGCAAATTCAGTCCGAGTTCTGCAGCTAAATCCACAAGTCTTAGTTCGCTATCCCTGTATAAATATTTGATTTCTAATAGTTCTTTCAGTTTTGCATTTGCTGCTTCTATTTCTTTGGTGAGTAGAGGAGTGTTTTGGTATTTCGCATTTTGTATGACTTCGCTGATTTCGCTAAAAAAACCTGGATGTCTTTCTCTGACTAAGAAGAGTAGAAGGACCATGACGCAGATGAGAGAAGCTCCTAGATCGAACAAATATTTGTTCTTTAGAAAGTAGGCGGTTCCTATGAGTCCGTTTGCGAATACGGGCAGAAGTAATACTAACCATACCAATTTTAATTCGTACATTTCGTATCTTCTGCTGACCTTGTGATATAGATAAAGGCAAAATAGGGAATATACGGAAACTTGGATACTTGCAAGAAAACTCCCTAAATGAGCCCAATCCAGCCTGAATTCCTTTGCACCTTGTAGTACCTGGGTTTTTAGTTCGGAACTATCTTGAGAAAAGTAGGCAGATTCAAAAACGGCGAATAATAATACGGGTGAAAAATGGAGTCCATAACGAATGAGTCTTTCTTTTGGACTTTCTTCTTCGGTTTCTAAGAAGGAACGGATATAGGTATAGATGAGCGGTCCTACGAAAAGGACGCTAGTATGTAAGAATATAAATAGATAAGGAATTTCTAATAGATCATCCTGCAGATACCAGGAATATCTAAGTAGTATGGTCCCGGTAAGGGTCATAATGAGCACTAAGATCCGATTCCCGGAGCCTGGACGGATAATTTCCAGATAGGCGTATAGAAATGCGGCTCCCGCTCCGAACTGCAGGAATTTTAGGAAAAATATATGTAGGAGTTCCATGACTGACTTTTTGGATCGGATGCTATTTGATTTCTCATCCTGTTTTCTGCCAAATAGATTTGGGTCCCTGCGGCCAAATGCGGAGTGCTCTCGATCGTGCCTCCGGCTATCTCGAGCTTGCTCGCTCTCTACGGATCGCTCGCAAGGTCGTTGCCAATCGAACGACCCATAGGGAGTGAGATTCCCGAAGGGTAGCGGAGCAAAGCGAAGCTAAATTTCAAACCAAACAAATTGCACCATAATCACAGACCAGCTCCCTATGGGTCGCTGCGGTCAAATGCGGAGTGCTCATTTTAGCAAGGCTTTCGATTCAGGCTAGTGGTTTTGATATAACTTTTCTCTCGTTTGCCCTTCGGCCACCGACTCGCTAAAGCGGTCGTTACCTCGCTCCCTATGGGTCGCTGCGGTAGGGATACGAAGGGCTTTAGTCCGGGCGAAGCCAGGATGAGCGCGAATGCGCGAACCCGAAGTAGCCCGGTCCGAGCATCGCTCGGAACCGCCCGACATTTTGTCTGTAGGACTTCCTACAAAATTACCCCGCGAAAGAGGCTTGAAAAGGAAGGGATTTACTGATAGAGGGAAAATTGTCGTTACCAGGGTACCACCGACCGGCCCCCGCCCACGAGGGTGGGGAGTAATTACAGCCAAATCGTGCATTGGACCTCCTACAAATGTCCGATCCGATAAGTTCGGCTATCCGAACCTATGGAGGCGGTCGATGAGTGGGCGAAGATCTGCTATGATAAGCCTATGAATTCGGAAACATATCCTCTAGCTGTATTACAACTCAAAGGCTCCCAGGAAGAGATGGGACGACAATTCGGTGAGATAATGAATACGATCGGACAATTCGAACCGATCTTCGATTTTTATCCTGTGATGGCCCGCAATCTTTTGTTGGGAAGTTTACCTCGTAACAATCGGAATTTTTTGGCGAAGGGGGCGACTTCTTTGCTGGTGAATTGGATGTCGAGAAGGATGAAGAAGAATAGACCTTCCGAATTTTCGGCTCGCACCATCGCTGCTCTGACTGCGGCAGGTCGTTCTCCGAAACTAGAGAAGGAACTTTTTACTATGGATTCTTTCCAAAACTCCGTCGGTTTTTTGGGTGCAATCCAACTTCTCCCGGAACTTGCGCATATGAGTCCGAGTAGAAATCCTCAGATGCTTCCCGCTTGTACGAGTGTTGCCGTTTGGGGGGAGCAAAGCCGGGATGGTAAGTTATATCACGCTCGTAATTTCGATTTTCCAGGTGTGGAAGTTTGGGACAAACGTCCGATTGTTGTTTTTTGCACTCCCGAAAAAGGTTTACGTTACGGTTATATTGCTTGTAGAGGTGCGGATGTTCCCGGGATCACCGCTTTTAATGAAGCTGGGCTAACGATTGCTTTCCATACTCGCTTTCATAAAAAAATCGGCTTTAACGGTTTGGGTGTGATCGACTTCGGTCATAAGATCATTTCGGAAGCGAGATCTATCGAAGAAGCTGTGAGTATCGCCAAAAAACATAAGATCAATTCTACTTGGGGACTCATCGTCACCAATCATAAGGAGAAGGGCCCGAAGGCTGCGATCATCGAAACCAATTATGGGAATGTGGATGTGGTTTATCCTAATTTAGGAAAAGATCATATTGTGAATACGAACCATTACCAAAGTGAAAGATTACAGGAAGGAGAGATAATGGCGGCTCCTGTTTTCTATCATCATTGTATCAGTCGTTTTGATCGAGCGGAAGAACTTCTTTCTTCACAAAAGAAGAAAAAAGGGACAAGTGTTGTGGATCTTCAGAATATCTTGAATGATTCGATCGATTGTTCCAGCGGCGAATCTCGCACTATGGGATCTACCATTCGTCAGATCACTTCCGTAAAGTCCGTGGTGATGAGCGTGGAAGCTCGTAAAATTTTCGTCTCAGTGGGAACTGCTCCTACGGGAAGCGGTCCTTATATGGAAATTCCTATGGTTTGGGGAGAGCCAGGTTATAAGGTTTTGGATCTTTCGGATATTAAAAAGGATAAAGGGCGGAAGGTTCCGAAATCCAAGGTCGCTAAAGCGGGTTCTGCGATTCAATATTATAAAAAAGCAATGCTTATTAACGACGACCCGGGAATGGGCGGTATTGACGATATAATTCTGGAATTACAGAAGGCAAATGAGGAATTTTCCGGCAAAGATCCTTCTATACTTTTTTTAGAAGCAATTTTATATCTGGAAAAAGGGAATCTGAATAAGGCTTCGTTCCTATTGGAACAGGCGGAAAGTTTGGAGACTTCTTCTTTCAGAAAACAACAAAGTGCATTGTGGTTGGCAAGGACTCAGTCCGTTTTGGGTAAACAAAAAATAGCGGATCATTTTTACGATAAGATCAAAAATTCTAAAACGGAATTTGCGACTCAAGTCTGGAAAAAGAAGGTTTTCCAAGACAAGGGTAAATATTCCGCGAGAAAACTGAGGCAGGTGTCTCCGAATTTTATTATCGTAGAAGCGAACGAGCTTTAAAGAAAGGTTTCGCACAGAGAACACTGAGGGCACGGAGTATATTGAAATGATCGCCATGTAGGAGTTCCTACATCCGGTCTCCTCGGTATTCTCAGTGGGCTCTGTGTGAAATTTTAAATACTTGTAACTGATTCTCTTTCCATCCACATTCCGGAGTCTTTGATCAGTTGGACCAGTCTTTCGTCTGCTTCTTCGGAAGGAACGTTTTTGAGTACGATCTCTTTCCCTCTATATAAATGCACTTTGCCTGGGCCGGCTCCCACATAACCGAAATCGGCATCCGCCATTTCTCCTGGACCGTTTACGATACAGCCCATGACTGCGATCTTGACTCCTTTGAGGTGGCCTGTTTTTTCTTTGATGCGTGCAGTTGTGGTCTGTAGATCGAATAACGTTCTTCCACAAGAAGGGCAGGAGATATATTCCGTTTTTGTAAGACGTAATCTGGTTGCTTGTAGGATATCAAATCCTAGTTGTAGTACAGCTTCCGGTTCGCTGTCGATTACCTTGATCCGTAACATATCCCCGATCCCGTCGGTCAACATTCCGCCGATCCCTATCGAGGACTCGTACAATGCGGTCTCCATATCCGGATATTCCGCACTCAGGAAGATCGGGTAATCGAAATCACTGAGTATTCGGGCTAGTTTTCTATAATCGTGCAATATATGAAAGGTTTGGACCGAGAACGTTACGGATTCTATTCCTGCATTCTTGAATTCCTCGGGTAATCCTTTTAGACTTTCAAGTTGGTAGGCCTGGACATTGAGTTCGGTGATCCCTTTGCCTTCTCTTTTATGCAAAAATTCTAATAAAGAATCCCTGTTTTGAAAATGATGGAACGGATCAACTGTCACTTTAGGGAAAGGGATCAGATCTTCCAATACGTCTTCGAGCAAAAGTTCGTTTTGTTCAACGATAACTCCCATCGGAACGGAGGAGGATTTGCTTGCGGATATACATTCTTCTCTTAGGAATTCGTCGGAAGGAAGAGGTACGGAGACCATTTCCAATTCCAAGGATCTGGATCTTGCATAATTTTTGAGCGAAGCGAGCTCCTGCGAAAATCCGCTTTCCGATTCGAAAGGTAAAACTGATTCGATCCGAACCGAATGATTTTCTCCTATCGGAAGATTTCCCACTTGGATCGGCCTGCTATAAAATTTTTGGTAAGAATAAGGATTTCTGAATTCGGAATATCCTTGGTTTTGCGTTTCCGGAAATCTGAGTTTATTGTATTTGTCCGCGAGTAATCTTGCGACTGGAACTTCGTGGATCGGATCTTCCGTTAAAGAAACTCGGATCGTGTCTCCGAGCCCGTCTTCCAATAATGAACCGATCCCGATCGCGGATTTGATCCTTCCGTCTTTTCCGTCTCCTGCTTCCGTCACTCCTAGATGTAACGGATAATCCATCTGCAATTCGATAAAACGACTGCATAATAATCTGTAAGCCTGAACCATTACCTGCGGATTCGAGGCCTTCATGCTGACTATAATATCTTTATAAGAAAGACTTTCTGCGATACGGATAAATTCAATCGCGGACTCCACCATACCTTGCGGTGTGTCTCCGTATTTATTCATGATACGATCGGATAAGGATCCGTGATTGGTGCCTATTCTCATCGAGACTCCCAACTCTTTACAACGAAGTACTAATGGACTGAATACTTCCGAGATCTTTTCTAATTCTTCTTTGTATTCTTGTTCCGTATAATCCCTAACTGCGAATTTTTTCTTATCAGCGAAGTTAC
This sequence comes from Leptospira sp. WS58.C1, assembly GCF_040833995.1. Lineage (NCBI taxonomy): Bacteria > Pseudomonadati > Spirochaetota > Leptospiria > Leptospirales > Leptospiraceae > Leptospira > Leptospira cinconiae. The sequence continues at coordinate 2,541,238 of NZ_CP162137.1, read as the reverse complement.
CCGGATTGATGCGGACCTTCTCTACCCATTCTACCGACTTCATTGCGACACTCGGAGTAAAATGGATATCCGCTACAAGCGGGACTTTGCTTCCTAAACGTTTGAGCTCCTTGCGGATATTCGGTAAGTTATCCGCATCCGGTTGAGAAGGTACGGTCAATCGAACGATCTCACAACCTGCGGCTTCTAATTCCAGAATTTGTCTAACGGAGTTTTCGGTATCCCTTGTGTCCGCAGTGATCATGGACTGGATACGGATCGGATTGTTTCCACCGATGCCAATATCTCCTACTTTTACCTCTCTGGTCCTGCGGCGTTGGTAAGAGAATGGAGAATGATTGTATCGGAAGTTCATGAGTGCTCTCTTGTTCCATTAAGAAGAGAACGAACCGCTTGTCATTTAGGATTTTTCCGGAATTAGCCCCAATCGGAAAGGTTTTTTAAGGAATTGTAGTACGTTTTATTGCGGAGCGTAGCAGCCAAAAGGGCGGACAAATTCATTAAATTGACTGAAAAAAGCCAATCAACAGGATTGCAGGAACCGGATATGAATCTGTTGAAACGGTTTTTTGCTAGGATCGAATCCCCTGATGATGCGGAGTTTTTTTTGAACTCGGCCTCTTATGTTTTGCTTTTGATCGCGTTTTTGCAAAGTATTCTTTATACCTTTCTTTTGGGTTCCTTTCTCAATTTCTATATGGATATTCTTCTTCTTTCTATCTTCGGGATCGTGATCCGATTCTCTAGAAGTAGGGTCTCCGTTATCCTTCTTTGTATTTTTTCCTCGGTGATTCTTTCGGGAACTATTTTGACTTTGTTCGGGATCTGGACAAGCGTTGGAAATAATATATTGCTAGAGTTACTATTACTTCTTCTTTCGATCCGTATTGCACTGGCGAGTTTTCGATTCCATAAGCTGAAAAATACAAAACTAGTTTGGAAAAATCTTTGGATCAGACATCTTATCGCTCTCGGTCTGGCATTTATAATTTCTGCTTCTCTCTTTATTTCTCTTATATTGGTCTCTAAATTTTTAGGGATCACCAAAATGAACAGTCTTCATGGAGAGGTTATTTTCGAATCTTTTCCTATTTCTTATATTCTTCTTTTACTTCCGATCTTTCCTTGGGCGAAAAAAAGAAGAATGTATTCCGAACCTGAAATCCTTTCCTGAAGCCTTGCCATTCTTTCCTTTTTTAATGATGTTTGGGGGGAAGAGCGACTGTAGTGAACGTTATATTAAATATGAGCTTTTCCTCACTTTTTTTCTAACAGGAATAAAAAATCTAAAAAAAAGATCACCACGATTTGTTGTGCTGGTAAGTTGCCGGGGAGTCTATATGCGCGCATAACGTATCGATTGATCCGTAGTTTTGAAATCAAACCATCGGATCAATTCATATAACACCCGTTTGTTCCTAAATTTGTGTCGTTCATTCCGAGCCAATCCGGGAAATTTCTAAAAAACTCGGAAAAATTCACCGGGTATCGATTAGTTGGGAAAAACGTTAGATGGGAATTGGGATGGATCCTATATATATAAAAAGCCGTTTTACCAAGATACTACCCGTGTTCGGGATCTTTTTTGTTTTATATTGTTCCGAGGATGCAAAGAGTATTGCGGAGTTGACCGCTGCCGCGAAGGCGGTTTTAGACGGAGTGACAGCTCCCATTCCGGTTCCTCCTGGGGATCCTGCTCCTCCGGGGCAGCCTGTGAATGCGCCTGATTTGCAAGATTCTACGATCACAAGTTTCGATATTTCCGATCCGGACGAGCATAGTTATCTCGGTTTGTTTTCCATACAGGCCATCAATTTTAACCTACCGGTCCATGATAATACAACTGTCTCCGCATTTATAGGAGGCCAAAGTATGAAACTGATGCCGGATAATACGGTGGTGAATTCATTCTCACATTGGACAGTCACCGCTGGACAATTGGCTCAGCCGGGGGCGAATCCTCCCGCGTTAGTCGGTCCTAGCGACAGAAAGCTGAAGATATTGATCGTTGCTCGGAATGAATTTGGTATTTCTTCCAAAGTGAAACAAGTGGGCCAAACCCATTTTTGCACCGGAGCTGCCGTACTTCCTGCGACTATAGGAAACTGCGGAACATTCTGTGCGACCGCTACGTTAAGCGGGGATCAGGTGGAATTTAAAGCCCAGAAGACGATTGCCCAGGATAATTTCGAATATTTATACATAGATGTTGGTGCGGCTCAGCCGATTTCTTTTTCCATTCCCGCTGTTTCTTTGGGATTTTTCGAAAAATTCGAACCGATCGCCGCCGGGACATACGAAGCAACTACTAGTTTGAATCGTTCCACTTTCGAATATATGTGTGTGGAAGTCAGCGCGTATTCTTTTGTGGATCCGCCTTTTGACATTGATTTTATCAAAGGGAAAGTGATTATTCCTTAATCTTAATACGTATGTGAAAATTAAAAAAAATAATGTTTATCGGGATCTAATGAATAGGTTATTTAATTTTTTATTAATATTCAGTTTTTCTTTTTTGGCAGGATGTTCTTCGGAAGGAGGGGTTGATCCTATGTCCGCGTTTCTTGCGGTCATTTCTCCTTCTCCTCCTGGGGAAGATATTCCGCCGCCTGGAGAAGCAGGAACTCCCGCATGGGTAAGTGCTTCCGACGCAATGTTCAGTGATAAGGTGGAGATTCACTGGGAGCCGGTTCCTGCCCAAGAATACAGAGTATTCAGAAAGTTGGCATTCGAATCTTCATACCAGCAGATCGGTTCGGTGACTGATCCCGCTTTTACGGACTCTATTTCGAACTCTCAAAGTTCTTTTCAGTATGCGATCCAAGTCGTCGATTTGGAAGGGAAAATTTCTCCGATTAGTCTTTTTGATACTGGAACGGTCGGTTTCAATTCTTCTTGTTCCACAAAGTTGAATTCCTTAGGAGGAGGAACTTCCCTTTACGCCCGGTTTAAAAACGGTTTTCCGGGGGCTGCAGTATCAGTTTCCTCTTGGGGAAATTCCGTGTTAGTTACTAGCGGAGGGAATGTTTATTTACTGAATGCGAATGGAGATATGATCGGTGTTTGGACCGGGATCTCCCCTAAAACGATCGTCGTGGATGCTGCCAATCGTATTTTTGCTTTGGCGGGAATGAAGGTATTCGAGCTGAATTCCGACTGTTCCCAAACAAGTTTGATCGATCTTCCATCGGATTCCGAACCTAAGGATTTGGCCTTGGATACCGCGGGAGATTTGTATATCAGCGAAGCGAATTTTGATACGGGGACAGACCGTATTTTTAAATATTCTTCTGCCGGTAATTTACTCAAGACTTGGGATCTTCCGGGAACATTCAGAGAACCTTATGCGATCTATATTCATCCTTCCGACAATAGTTTGTTAGTTGCGGATAATTCTTCCTTTAATTTATTCCAATACGATATAAGCGGGGATACTCCTAATCAGATTGCATCCAAACAGATTACAGTAGGACAAATTATCGATATGACGATGAGTGGTTCACAGATCCTGGTTGCCATTCAAAAAAATACCTTTCCGGAAAACGGACCTCATCTAGTTCGATTCCATAGCGGGATGTCCGGAGGTTCCGCGACTATGAAGATCAATCCTGCCGGGCCTTCTACCATCGCAAGTATCGCGACCGATAATCGGAATGGAAACGTTTTTGCTGTGGATACCGAACGATCTTCTATCCTTTCTTGTGCCGCTCCTATCTTTACGAATTGTTCTCCTGTATTGATCGGAATTTCTCCTTTGAGGATCGTTCAAGATACAAAGAAAAATTTTTACATTCTTCATGCAACAAAACAGATCACTAAGCTGAACCCGAACGGAGCTCATCTTTCTAATTTTGTTTTACCTTCTTTCCAGGGATCCTCCGTACAAGGTGCGGATCTGGAAATTGACGGAGACTTCTTATATATTTCCGGTAGAAATTCTTCGGATACAAAGGTTTTGGTAAAAGTTAAAACGGACTTTACCGGGGTGACCACTCGCACGTTACCTGCGAATTCATTCGTTCCTTTCACGAATATCGCCGTTACGGACGGAAAAGTATTCAGTGATTTTGTGGATATGGGGGAAGAAGACTTCTTCACTTATTTGAATTTCTCTTCTATCAATGGGGGAGGGGACGGAAATTATTTAGATAATTCTTATAGAGAATTTTTTATCATGAGTACACAAGAGTTGGAAACGGACTATGCCGGGAATTTTTATCATATGATCGTAGGAATGGGCGAAAGTGATATTCATACTTCCATTTCTAAGTTCAATTCCAATACTTTAGATTGGAATAATTTGGCCCAATCCGCTACGACTCCTTTCAAACAGATCACAACGGACAAGTCAGGGAATTTATATACCCTAGAAGGAACTTCGAATAACGGATACAAAGTGTTTAAGCGGGATGGGAACTTTACGGAATTGAATCAAACTTCGATTCCTACGAACCAGATTTCTCCGTCGGCTTTTTATGTTTCCGATACGGGAGATTCTTCCTTTTTAGCGACTCCTTGGAGTTTGCACAAAATTATGTTACCTTAATTTATTTCGCACAGAGCACACAGAGAGCACGAAGGTGTGAGCAGTCTGTTGGAATTCCTATAAGATTTCCTCCGTGGCCTCCGTGCGAAACTTTCGCCTATCGGTAGAAACTAAATTTTCCAAAAGTAAAAAAAATCCATCTCTCGAATTTGAGATCGGGGGGTGGAAAATCCGATACTTTGGTTATAGAAAGTCTAAAAAGATTTTCAAACAAAGGGCCTCGGTATGGAATATCTGGAACCAAAAGACCTGACGGAGAATAAATCATACCGCATCCGCCTAACCGTTGCGATTTATAGAAATAATATTTTATCTTATAAGAATGATATAGTAGTTCCTTCCGTTTACATTAGGAGGAACGAAGCGAGAGCTCATATCCGAAAAGAAGTGACAGAACGTCTGGCCCATTCTTCTTTTTTCCGTTCTCCCCGTCCGGATTATGATCTGGTCCGTTATTCCGAAGAGGCCACTTGCAACACATTCTTGAGATACAGGATCATCAGCGGAAGCCCCAGCGAAGAAACGATTCCTAAGACTGTTTAAGAGAGATCCGTAACTTAATTGTCTTGAATTCCGGTCTAGGGTTGTAAAAACTTGACTGCGAATCCAGATTATGGCAGGTCCAGACAGAAAGGTCATAGAAAAAAATTCCCATGGAGAGTACGTTCTAACCGCGTACGGGGAATTTTTAAGTTATTTCCATACTCATATCCAACTTTTCGGGACCTTGATCTCCGCTAAAAAAATCCCTGCTAAAGAACAAGAAGCTCTTAAATCAAAGATACGTTCTTATATCTCGAGTAATGTCCAAAAGACGGATCATTTTTTCGATCAACTTCCTCAATTCGCTCAGTTTCTCGGAATGGGTTCGGGGGAACTTTCTTCCTACATGAACCGAAACTTCTTGGGGGCGTTAAATAAGGTAAAAACGAAACTTATCGAACAAGAGTCCGCCGCAGAGCAAACCCCTCGTAAGAAAAAATATTCTAAAATTTCTGAAGAGATCTTAGAAGGACTTGGATTTACATTTCCCGCAGGTCATAAATTCGAATCGGAAGAAGGAATGATCTATTTGGTAGATATAGCTACCGGCAAAAAAAGAGAAGCAGCTGCCTTGGGAGAAGTAGCCAGAGAAACCGCAGCAGCGGGTGCCGCTGCCAGACCTGTCCAAGCTGCTCCGGTGCGTAAAGGACCGGAAACTCCTATTTTAGAAGAAATATTAAAAAAATATGGTGAACTATTCTCCGGTAAACCTTTGATTATGAAGGTAGAAGAATTGGAGGAAGACGATTCTCCAGTCCAGGTGGGAGAAGATATCCTAGCGGATGTGGATGATCTCCATTTCGACGGGGATTTTGGAGGCGATTCTCCAAGTTTCTCCGAACCTCCTGTGAGTATTCCGTTTTCCAAATATATGGATCAGGTCGGGAAGGTCCGGGTATTCCAAAAAGCGGGACAGCTGGAAGAGTATAAACGTTGGGTGGCTTCTTTACCTGTCGAAGAGAATGCACTCGTACAATTACAAACTTCTCTTTTAAAAGAATCTAAAGGAGAAGTGGTAGAATGGGATGGGACCCTCGGCCAATTAGGAGCTCGCACCGGTCTTTCGGAATCTAGACTCAGAAAGGTTTTGGAACTAGGTCGTGATTTTTTCCGCATTCGAAACCAATTGGAATCTTCTTGGAACAAGGCGAGAACTGCAAGCCCGGCGGTGGCCGAACTTGTAAAAAAAGCCTGGCCTCATATCCTGAGGGTCATGGATGAATATCCTGATTTCGCTCAGATCAAAGGAAAGATGGACCAGCTTCTTTCTCGTATCCCTGACTCTAGCCAAAGAAAGATCCTAACCGATCTATTCTTAAACCCAGTTCTTTCGATCCGCAGAAACTAGTTTCGCACAGAGACCACGGAGGGCTTGCTCTACCTTATATCTCCGTGAACTCAGTGCTCTCCGTGCGAACCTGAGGCTGATATAAGCCGTATATATGCGATTTGGCTCTGGATTCCTTTAAAAAGATCGTTTTCAAACTAGGCACTCGTAAATTTACTGGTCTAAGAATCGGACATTTGCTACAAAATTCAGCCAAACATCGCGTGGGTGGGGGTTCCCCGTCCGTGGACCAAGGCAAAGAGTAGAGTCCCGGATTTTATACCAACCCTAAAGAGGAACCTTAGCGGATGTTACACCTTGACGAACAGTTGCGGATCCAAAAGTACTTGGAGGAGAACGGTCTATACGACAGATCCTTCGAGCGCGATAACTGCGGAGTAGGCTTCGTCGCTTCTTATAAGGGCGAGTCCAGTCACCGAGTTGTATCTATGGGTTTGAAGGCGGTCGCATGCCTTACCCACCGTGGAGCCGTAGATGCAGATATGCAAACCGGAGACGGCGCCGGGATCATGATCCGTATTCCTAAAAAACTGTTTGCGAAATACATCGAAGAGATGGGTCACAGACGCCCAGATGAGGATTCTATCGGTGTGGGGATGGTGTTCCTACCAAGAGAGGACATAGACAAACAAGATGTTTGTCGTAGTCTCATCGAATCAGCACTAATGCAATTCAACTTCAAGCTATATGCTTGGAGATATGTTCCCGTAAATCCGGAGGTTCTGGGACCTAAGGCGAACGCTTCTCGGCCTCAGATCGAACAAGTATTGATCGGAAAACCGGATGGGATGTCAAACGAGGATTTCGAGACTAAATTATTCCTGATCCAAAAGAAAGTGATGAGAGATGCGCTCAGGCTTTCCATGAGCGAGGATTTCTATATTTGTTCCTTCTCTTCCGAAAGGATCACATTCAAGGGATTATTCAATGGAAACCAGGTCTCTCAGTTTTACGAGGATCTAAAAAGTGAGGAGATGGTTTCTCCTTATTGTATCTTCCACCAAAGATATTCCACAAACACTTTCCCAAGCTGGGCTTTAGCTCAACCTTTCCGGATCTTAGCACATAACGGAGAGATCAATACCATCGTAGGGAATAGGATTTGGATGCTTGCAAGGGAAGAGGAACTGGCCTGTGAAAAATGGGGGGAGTTCCAAAAAGAGATCCATCCGATCATTCGACCTCATTTATCCGACTCTGCAAGTTTAGACAACGCAATGGAAGCGATCGTACGTTCCGGTAAGGACGTTCTTCATGCAAAAGCGATGTTGATACCGAATGCGTGGAGTAAGAACGTTCAGATGACTGAAGGACTGAAATCATTCTACGAGTACAATAATACTCTTACCGAACCATGGGACGGGCCGGCTGCACTTGCTTTCGCAGAAGGTGATTGGGTCGGAGGAAGTTTAGACAGAAACGGACTTCGTCCTGCAAGATATGTGGTCACCGAGGATGGACTCGTCGTCATGGGCTCCGAAACCGGTTTAGTCCACATCGACGAAGAGATCATCACCAAAAAAGGAAGATTAGGTCCTGGTGATATGCTCGCGATCAACCTGAAAGAAGGTAAGATCTATTTTAACGAGGACGTCAACGCTCTATTCGAGAAAAAATACGATTATAGAGAATGGTCCAAAGAGAATGTGGAGTATCTGGATCAAACTATTGATGAATCTATTACTAAAACCATCACTTATTCCGGAGACGAACTGAGAAGAAGACAGATTCTTTTTGCGTATTCTCCATATAAACAAAAAGCGGTAATTAAACCTCAGGCGATCGCAGGTAAAGAAGCGATCGGTTCCATGGGAGATGATACTCCTCTTTCTATCCTAATGCTTTCTCGTATCGGACTATATACTTATTTCCGCCAGAGATTCGCTCAGGTGACAAACCCTCCGATCGATTATCTGAGAGAGAAGGGAGTTACTTCTCTTTATACTCGTCTCGTAAAGAAGACAAATCTTTTCGCGGATGAAAAACCCCAGAATTGTCTAGTACTTTCTCATCCATACCTAACCAATCTCGGATTACAAAGGATTAGGGACAAGGACGGAAAACAATACAAAGTCCTGACTTTGGATGCAACTTTCGAAGCTCATCATGAAGAAGGTGCGGCAAGAAATTATCTAGAACTTGCATTGGACCAATTACTTGCGGATGCGGTAAAAGCTGCGGAATCCGAAGTGAATATACTGATCTTATCGGACAAAAAACTGAACAAAGACCGTGCACCTATTCCTATGGAATTGGCAGTAGCAGCGGTCCATAATCATTTGATCCGAAACAAAAAACGTGCAGCGACTAGTATCTTAGTGGAAACCGGATCCGCATTCGAAATCCATAATGTGGCGGTTCTGTTAGGATATGGAGCTTCCGGTGTGAACAGTTACCTGATCTGGGACACTCTTCATGACCTATGGTCCAAGGGAGATTTCGATGCGGAAGACGGTACTCGTCCATCTTTCGCTACTCTATGCAGCAACTATCGTGCAGGGGTGGATGACGGACTTCTGAAGATCATGTCTAAGATGGGAATTTCCATCATGTCTTCCTATGTGGGCGGACAGGTATTCGAAGCGATCGGTCTTTCTCGAACTCTAATTTCTAAATACTTCCCGGGAACTTATTCTAGAATTTCCGGGATCGGTATCGGGGGTATCGAGCAGAATATTCTGCGCAACCACGACTCCGCATTCAATAAAGAGATTAATCCGGAAGACTTTATCTCCGAAAAGGACGACCAACCTCATAGATGGTCTCCTAAAGTAGTAAAATTCATCCGCAAAGCGGCGGTGGATAATGATTATGAAGCATTTTTGGAAGCTTCTAAGTTAATGGAAGAAAGTGATCCGATCAATATCAGAGATCTATTCGATTTCGTAGATCGTGCACCTGTTCCGATCGAAGAAGTAGAAACGGTTTCCGAGATCCAAAAACGTTTCTTAACCCCCGGTATGAGCCATGGCGCTCTTTCTATCGAAGCTCACACCGACCTTGCGGTCGCAATGAACCGCTTGGGAGCGAAATCTTCCTCCGGAGAAGGTGGAGAGAATCCATCTCGTTACGTCGTGGATTCGAAAGGGGATCTGGCGAATTCTTCCATCAAACAAGTCGCTTCTGGAAGATTCGGAGTGACTTCCGAATATCTGAACTCTGCAAAAGAGTTGGAGATCAAGATCGCTCAAGGAGCTAAACCGGGAGAAGGTGGACAACTTCCAGGCAAGAAGAACAACGAGGAGATCGCGACGAACCGCCATACTCCTCAGGGAATCGATCTGATCTCTCCTCCTCCTCACCACGATATTTATTCGATCGAGGACTTGTCTCAGTTAATCTACGACTTGAAACAAGCCAACCATACCGCTCAGGTTTCCGTTAAACTGGTATCCGAAGCGGGAGTGGGAACGATCGCAGCCGGTGTTGCAAAAGCGAACGCCGACGTGATCCTGATCTCGGGGCATGTGGGGGGAACCGGAGCTGCTTCTCTTACTTCCATCAAACATGCCGGATCTCCTTGGGAGCTTGGGCTTTCGGAAACACATCAAGTTTTAGTAATGAACGGTCTGCGTGATAGAGTGGTTCTCCGTACGGACGGAGGTATCGTTTCCGGAAGGGACGTGATCATCGCTGCATGTTTAGGTGCGGAAGAATACGGGATCGGGACCGCTTCCCTTGTGGCGTTAGGTTGTATCATGGCAAGAAAATGCCATTTGAATAACTGTCCTACGGGGATCGCTACCCAAGACCCTAAGTTCAGAGCGAAGTACAAAGGATCTCCCGATCAGGTCGCTACTCTGATGACTCTTCTTGCTATGGAAGTTCGTGAGTATCTGGCTAAGTTGGGATTCCGCTCTATGGACGAGATCATAGGCAGAACGGACCTTCTGAAACAGATTACACGTTATGAACAAGACCGCTTGGATTCTTTGGATTTGAATCCGATTTTGGTACGTCTTCCTCTTCTTTATGACCCTAAGAAGAAAAAAGACAGATTCGTAAGAAGAGAATCAGTCGGTGAAGTTCTGGACGATCGTATCCTAAAAGATGCGGAGCCTGCGTTAGAAGGAAAAACTTCTATGTCACTTTCTTATTCGGTGAAAAATACGAACAGGACTGTGGGAGCGAAAGTTTCCGGAATTATCGCACGTAAATACGGCTCCAAAGGTCTTCCCGGAAAATTGGAAATTATTCTCGAGGGAACCGCAGGTCAGTCCCTAGGAGCATGGCTCGTAAAAGGAGTACAGATCACTCTTCACGGGGATGCAAACGACTATGTTGGAAAAGGACTTTGCGGTGGAACGATCGTAATTCGCAAACATAGACGTTCCAAATTAAAAGCGTATGAGAATGTGATCATCGGCAATACCTGTCTTTACGGTGCTACTTCCGGAAAACTTTTCAGTTCCGGTAGAGCGGGAGAAAGATTCGGAGTAAGAAACTCCGGAGCGGATGCGGTTGTAGGCGGAGCAGGCGATCACTTCTTAGAATACATGACTAGCGGGACAATCGTTTGTTTGGGAACAGTCGGTAAGAATATGGGCGCCGGAATGACCGGAGGAAAGGCTTACTTCTTCCAGAAAGATTGGGAGTTGGAACCTTTAATCAACAAAGAATACGTGAAAATCGTGGATCTAGAAAACGAAGATTACGATATCATAAAGTCTTTAATTACTGAACATACCAAGTTAACCGGATCCGAACTTTCTGAAGAGATCTTGAAAGCTTGGGATGATTCCAAAAAGTATTTTGTGAAAGTGACACCTAAATAAAGTTAATTTTTAGGATCTGATTTCGCGTATCAAGGGCAAGGTTGAGATGAGTTCGATGGGGATTCGGGCTTAAAAGACCTTGCCCTATCTATGTACGAATGATACACTGGTCATGAGATCCGTTCTGTCGAAAGGAAGGATAAGAATTGTTACGTTTGCATATAATTCTAGCCTTTGTGGCGACTGCCTTACTCTTTGCCGTCGCAGATAGACAGCAGAGGCGGGATAGAGAAGAACCCGATTTCTCTTCTTCTCCTTTGCTTAGCGTGAGAGAGGGGGAAATTTCCGACCAACAAACTCATCCTACCTTCAAATTCTCATTCTCCGACCTCAAATCAAGAGCGAGGGCATTATCCAAACTACGTTACATTCCGCCTAGACGTTCCACTACCGACTTTTTAAAAGGTCTGCCTTGGGACCAATACAAGAATATTTATTTCCGTCCCGAAAGATCCGTATGGAAAAAGGAAGGAAATCCTTTCCAGTTGCAGTTTTTACATCCTGGGCATTTATACAATACCAATGTAAGAGTATTCGAAGTACGAGGTGATTTCGCAAGAGAGATCCCTTACGATCCTTCCGCCTTTGATCTATCCAAGTTAAAAGGTGTGGGAGAACTTCCACCTAACCTGGGTTATTCGGGATTCAAGATCCACTTTCCGATCAATACACAAGAACATACGGATGAGTTTGCCGTCTTCCAGGGTGCAAGTTATTATAGGATCATTTCCAAAAAACAATGGTATGGGCTTTCCGCTCGTGGGATTGCAGTCAATACTGGTATGCCTTATCCGGAAGACTTTCCTTCTTTTCGGGAATTTTACGTAGTCAAACCGGACAAGACCGATTCTTCGATCACGGTATATGCTCTTCTTGACGGAAAAACTGCTACTGGTGCTTACGAATTCCAGATCACTCCGGGAAAAATTTCCGCCGTTAAAGTAAGTGCAGAGGTGACTCTGAGGACGAAGGTAGATCGGCTTGGGATCGCTCCTTTAACCAGTATGTATTGGTATAGCGAGACGCGAGGAATTCCTAAAGGACAAGCATATCCTGAATCCCACGATTCCGACGGCTTATTGATCCATTCCGGAAAAGGAGAATGGATCTGGAGGCCCCTTGACAATCCGAAACGTAGCACTACATATTCTTTTCATGACGAAAATCCAAGAGGGTTCGGACTGATCCAAAGGGACCGGGAATTCCAGAATTACCAACATAGCGAAATGAAATACCACCTCCGGCCGAGCGCCTGGGTGGAACCTGAAATTCCCTTTGGAAAAGGGGCAGTTCATCTTTTGGAAAATCCTACCATCCAGGATTCGGATGATAATATGGGGGCTTATTGGATGCCTGAGCCTCTTCCCCAACCCGGAACTCCATTCGATTTTTCTTATACGGTTCGTTGGCCGGATACGGATCCGCTTCCTGATTCTTTGGCAAAAGTGGTAGCTACCCGGATCGGGGACGCACAAGGAGATCCGGACTTGAAGATGTTCTATGTGGATTTCAAAAGTTCCAACTTAAGTTCTTTGGATCCGTTCGCATACATTCAGGCAAGGATAGATACGGGAGAAAATGCGGAATTATCCGAATATTCCGTTCAAAAGATAGAAGAGACAGGAGTATGGAGACTAACCTTCGGAGTATATCCTAAGAACAAATTTAGGCCATCCGATCTGAAGGCGGCATTGAGCAGAAACCAAGAAATCATTTCTGAAACCTGGAATTTCGTACTTGAGCCGAACTAAGAAAAAACAGGAATTCGAGAGAGACTCGGGTCCTTCGGGAAATCCTCATCTTTCCAAAGAATGGGAACGTCTGGAACTTTACTTAAGAGGGATGGGGATCGAAGATAGTTTAGAGATCCATAATACTCTTTCCAAAGTTTTCGAAAAATCCAACTCCTCGGACAAAAATATATTCGAAATTTTTAAAGAAGAAACCTCCGTAAAATTACATCGTGAGTGGGAGAGTAGCTTGCCTCCTTTGGAGCCCGGTTCAATGGTTCCTAGACCGATCGATTTCGGGCCGCTTGCGGACTTGGCTTCTCCTTCTGCGGAAAAACCGGAACCCGTTGCTCTGGTCCTTACTGCATTATTTTGGGCCGCTGTTTATATCTCTCTGGCTTTTTGGTATTTTTCATGACGACGGAAACTTTTCCTACAAGTATACCCGAGCCTGAAGGGATCTTAAAAGAAGCCTTTGACTCCAGAAAGTTTACGTATAGAAGATTGGGTTTCGTGGGAGTTCTCGGACTTCTTTCCTTATTCGGGATTTATTTAGAATATCGTTTTCTTCTAATAAACGGGATCTCTCCGCTTGAATGGGCGACACTTTTGCTTTTCTGTTTTTTATTTCCTTTATTGGCATTCGGTGCCACCACCGCGATTTTTGGGACGATCCAAAGGATCAGAGGCGGAGATCCCACACGTATCTCCGGTTTGATTGCCGGACAGAAAGTGCACCCGAACGAACTCCCGCCGACCGCAGTAGTGATCCCGATCCATTGCGAGGATGTCGCTAGAGTAGCAGCAGGTCTGGAATCCATGATGAAGTCCGCTGCCTCGGTGGGTCTCGGAGAAAACTTGGACTTCTTCTTATTATCCGATACTACCGATCCGGACATTTGGCTACAGGAAGAGAAAGCATTCTCTAAACTTTCCAGAAAACCGGAAACAAAGGGAAGGGTATATTACAGAAAAAGAAGGATCAACCTGAACAAAAAATCGGGGAATATCGCGGATTTCTGTAGGAGATGGGGAAGACGTTATAGGTATATGATCGTCTTGGATGCGGACAGTCTGGTAACCGGTGAATGTATGCTGAATCTGATCCGTCTCATGGAAGCGGTGCCTAACGCAGGAATCATACAAACCGTACCAAAGATCGTCCGAGGAAAAAGTTTGTTCCAAAGGCTCGCACAATTCGGGACCTGGCTGGGTAATCCTATTTTCGGAGCGGGATCTTATTATTGGCAGGTATTTTCGGGGCCTTTCTGGGGCCATAATGCGATCGTACGATTAAAACCGTTTATGGAACATTGCGGACTTCCCGGTTTACCTGGAGAAGGTGCCATAGGAGGAAAGATCCTTTCCCACGATACGGTAGAAGCGGCCTTAATTAGAAAAGCTGGATATACTGTTTGGTTTGCATACGATTTAGAAGGTTCTTACGAGGAATGTCCTCCCAATCTTCTGGAAAGTTTGAAAAGAGACAACCGTTGGTGCCAGGGTAATCTACAACATTTTTGGTTCTTGTTCGTAGGTGGACTGCGGATTTCCAGTAGGATTCATATCCTTCTGGGGATCTTATCTTACGGAAGTTCTCTTCTTTGGGCTTTACTTTTGATTGCCACTAGTTTTACCGTAATGGCGGATACTGATTATTATCGTTTGGCATCTATTCCGGAAGAATGGGCACAATTTCAGGAAAGCATGTACCTTCCCGTATTCTATGGATTACAAATTTATACTATATTAATATTATTCATGCCTCGAATTCTTTCTTTTTTGGACGGTTTATTTTTCCGTAGAAAAGAAAGTGGGATCGGATTTTTCTCTTTTATCTTTTCCTTTTTTGTAGAGTTTATCCAGTCGGTGATCTTGGCTCCAGCCTATATGGTCCAATATACCAGATTTCTATGGATGACTTTCTGGAATAGAAAGATAGAATGGGGGCCTCAAAACAGGGATCCGGCTCAGGGGATCGATAGAATGGCAGCGGCTCGCGCCTTACTCCCTCAGGCATTTTATGGTACAGGAATTTCTATATGGTTATTCGTTTATTATCCTGTTCTTTTTTATTGGTTATTACCGATCACCGGCGGTTGGCTTCTTTCTTATTTCTGGGCAGTATGGACTTCGTCTTCTAAGCAGGGGGAACTTTGGAAAAGAAGGGGATTTCTTTTAACTCCCGAGGAAACCAAAAAGGATCCTCTTTTGACGGATACTGAAAAATTTGAAAAAGAATATTCGGAGTTTTTGGAGGGAATGGGATCGGGAAGAGGGATTTTTCTGTCCGTAGTAGATCCTCTTCTATTCCGTTTTCATACTTCTCGTTTGAGAACTCGAAAGAAAGAGTCGGATGCACGCAAAAGATATATGGATACTCTGGTCTCTAACTGGAAAGAATCCGGTCCTGATTCTTTGAATCCAAAGGAAATGAATAGACTTCTTTGGGATAAACGTACATTAAACGACCTACATTTTTGGTTTTGGGAAACGGATCTTTCGAAAACACATCCGTGGTGGAAGGAAAGATTTTTAGAATACCAAACCAGGATACGCAGAGAACAGATTGTTTCCTGGTTTAGATAACGAAGTCGCAGAGTAAGCAAGAGTTACTGAGTTGTTTTCGCGCAGAGATGCGAAGTCGCAGAAGTGATGCGATGTTGGAGTTCCTACATCGCCTTCACGATTCGATTAAAGTTTCAAAAACCTTGGTGCTCTCCGTAATCTCAGGGTTCTCGGTGCGAACCCTTTTTACCTCACAGCTTGATAGACTTCTTCTCTGGCTCCTTTAGAAAACACGAACTGCCAGAGTTGGATTTTCCGGGAGCGAAATGCACCTGCACAGCTTAAAAGATAAAATTCCCACATTCGTCTGAATCTTTCTCCGTACTTCTTCTGGATCCGGCTCCATCCCTTTTCAAAATTATGATACCAGGCCATGAGTGTCTTATCATAATCCGGACCGAAATTGTGAAGATCTTCCAATACGAAAAGGTTTTCACTCGCCTTGGTAATCTGCGCTGCAGAAGGAAGATGTGAATTCGGAAAAATATATTTTTCGATCCATCTATCGGTCACTTTGTGAGAATCATTGGAGCCGATCGTATGAAGTAAAAATAATCCTTTATCCTTTAGAGATTTATAAACTATTTCCATATAGGTTCGATAGTTTTTGTAACCGACATGTTCCATTTGGCCCACGGAAAGGATGGAATCGAAATTGTCTTTCACATCTCGATAGTCCAACAATTCGTATTTTACCTTTAGGTTTTTGGATCTTGCTTCGGCGAGTGCCAATTGTTCTTTGGATACGCTGATGCCAAAAACTTCCGCTCCATATTCTTTGGCTGCATATCTGGCAAGTCCTCCCCAGCCACATCCTATATCCAATACCTTCATTCCCGGTTGGAGATCCAACTTCCGGCAGATCAGATCCATTTTGTTTTCTTGGGCTTGGTCTAAGTTGTTAGCGTTCTTCCAATATGCGCAGGAATAAACCATTTCCTTGTCTAACATAAGCTCGAATAGATCGTTCCCAAGATCGTAATGTCTTTCTCCGACCACGAAAGCCCTGTTTTTAGACTGTCGGTTTAATATTACGGATTCTAGATATAGAAATAGATTCCCCCAGGTCTTCGCTGCTTTCTCTATACCTTTATCTAATAGCCTCCGGACTGTTTCGTCGAAACGATCGCATTCGAACCAACCGTTCATATAAGCTTCCCCCAAACCGAGAGAGCCGTTGCTGAGAATTTTTTCGAATAATCTATCGTCCTTTACTCGGATGTCCCAATCCGCATTTCCTCCGAAGCTGACTCCTGCCTTTGCAAATAATTCTTCTACTTTACCGCGAACTCTTTCTTTCCACATGATGTTCCTCCCTAAGCAATCGCAGTCGGGGCTTAAAATACTCGATTTTTATACGGAAGAAAAGTAAAAAAAGTAGGAGAGCGTGTTCCAAAGGGTTAACACTCTTTAAGCGAGGAGTTGATATTCGTCAATCCTCGACGGTAAGTAGCGGTTTGAAATAGTTGTGGACCGTATTCTATTTTGCCAAACGCATGTTAGTCGAATGAAGATACTTACTTGATAAGTTCAAGGATCGAATCTTGGATCTCTTGGATGGCGTCGTTTTGAAATCTGGGATCCGGAATAACGTTAGAGGATATCGCGACCTTGGAAGCTTCCTCCCAACGGAAAGAAAATAGGTCCTTTTGAGAGATATAGGAGGATCGATAATGAGATTGTAGCGCTTCTACCAAATATTTGTATTCAGGAAAGTTGCCTCTATCAGTGTAAAGTATGGGAGTTTCTGCAAAATAGGACTCACTTAAGATCCCATATCCCGGTTTGGTCAATACGAAGTCGCTAGCTCTAAGTAGATCCGGATAATGGCAATGTGGAATGGTTACGATCCCCAGATTATTTTTAGCCTCTATCTTCCATTCGATTCCTCCGATTACGATCCTTCTTTTGGAAGGGTCCCATTCTCTCCAATCGAATTGAGAGGAATCGATTCCATAAGCTCCGAAAGAAAAAAGATAATATTCAATTCCTTCTTCAAAGCCGTAATACTTTCTGGCCTCTTCTTTAGTTAGATTGGGCTTACGTCCTAATAAACCGATGTTTTTGGTTGAATGGATGGAAGTGACCGGACAAGAAAGGGGAAGAACCAGCCCCAAATCGCAAAGCGCGTATTCTTTCTTTAACTCTTCGGAATATTTTTGGAATATGGAAGATTTATAATATGAATAGATATAATCCCAGGTAAAATTTCCCAAAAATAAGGAAGGGATCTTTAGATCGTAGGAGATGAGAAAGGGAAAAGAAGAAGAATCAGACCAAATTATATCCGGTTTTTCTCTTTTAATCACTTCCGTTTCCGATTGTAGGAGTGATTCTTTATTCTTCTTAAATTCTAAAATTTCGGATTCGGTGGAATCCAGATCCATTCCGAGAGAATCTTTCTGGACGATACCAACGTCGCTTCTCGTTTTTCGAAACTGGATCCTTGGTCTGACTTTTCCCCAAATACCTGAAAGATCCAGGGAAGATGTAAATTCTTCTCCTCTGGGAGAATGAATGGTCGCGGTCCATTCGGGATTTTGGAGTAATATCCGGATGATCGCTTCTAAGCTGCGGCTAATATGACCAAAGCCGTGGCCGCTCACGAATGCGGAAATATGGATCTTTTTCATTACCGATTCTGTCGAAGTACTTCGTACATTAAAATTCCTGCGGACATTGCCAGATTTAAACTGTCTGCCACTCCCTTCATGGGAAGAGAAATATAATGGTCACTTTGAGATCTTGTATATTCACTTAGACCGTATTGCTCGCTTCCGAAAACAAGCGCGACCTTTCCTTTTAAATCCGCATCCCAATATAAGGAGTTTGCCTCGGGGGTCACTGCGAAAGTTTTATAACCTGCATTTTGTAGAATAGGATAAAGTTCCTTAATATCGGACTGGAAAACATCCAAGGTAAATATTGTTCCGGTGGAAGAGCGGATAACGTTCGGGTTGAATAGATCCAGTCTTGGGTCCGCAACGAAAACCTTATGAAATCCTGCGCCTTCTGCGGTCCTTAAAATGGTGCCGAGATTTCCCGGTTTTTCCACACCTTCGATTACGAGTATCGGATCGTCCGATAGTTTCGTATTAGGGGATAAGGAAAAGTCAGGCAACTCGGCGGTGGCAATCAAACCGTCCGGTCTATCCCTGTATGAGATTTTTTCGAAAATCTGTTTCGGAACGAGGATCGTTTTCGCATCTATAGAAGATACGAGGTCTTCTTCATTTTCGCCTAAATAACAAGCGGGGCAGATAAGTAAATATTCGAATTTGACCTTGCCTGAGACTTTCGCTCTTTGAATCTCTCTAAAACCTTCTATAAAAAATGTACCGGATTTCTCCCGGTTCTTTTTTTCTTTTAATCCGGAGATATATTTCAGCTTTTCATTTGAAAAACTGCTGATTTCCAAAATGTTTTTTTTCAAAGTTTTACTCTATTCGAATAAAATACGCAGTTGGAACCCGCCGGATGTAATCTTCCCGTGGACTCCGAAATGGAAAGTTCTTCCGTGAGATAATTCCCGGGAGTTTTGATCCTTCCTTCCAGAATCCTTCGAAGCGCCAAAGGACTGAATCCTGTGGAATGACAGGTCAAGAATACGAACTCCGGCTTATTATCGCATAATTTCATAAGAAGGTCCATCATCTCAGGCAGATCTTTTTCGATTTTGAATACTTCTCCGCTTGCTCCTCTTCCGAAAGTGGGAGGATCCAAAATGAAACCTATATATTTTTTCTCTCTTCTGATCTCTCTATTCAGGAATTTTAATACATCTTCCACGATCCAGCGCACTTTTTTTCCTGCGAGACCGGAAACTTGTGCATTCTCTCTGGCCCATTCTACCATTCCTTTGGAAGAATCCAAATGGCAGGCATCCAAGCCGCCGGCTAATACGGATAAGGTGGAAAGTCCCGAATAAGCGAATAAATTTAAAACCTCTCCCTGTCCGGATAGTTGTGAAGAAACATTTCGGATCCGATCCCAATTACTCAATTGTTCCGGAAAGATCCCAAGGTGCCCAAACGGTGTAAAACGTATCTTAACCGTTAATGGCGGGATCTGGATAAGAAACTCGTCTTCCGAATCCGGTCTGGATGCCCCTTTCCAACTCCAATTTCCACCACCCTTATCGCTTCTGTGATATTCTCCATCGGCGTCTTTCCAAAGAGAAGGTTGAGTAGGCGGCCATGCGGCAACCGGAGAAGGACGGATCACTTTATACGGGCCCACTTGTTCTAACTTTTTGAAATTTCCGGAATCGATGAGTTGGTATGTATTTTTCGTAGTGCTCATAAGTTCACTGATCTAAGGGCTCGCATTTTTTATAGATATGGACCTTGAAATATTTCCCTTCCGGAAATTCCTTACGCGTAGGATGATCCGGTTCCGGTCTTAATTTGAAAAGATCTTTGTACTTCCATCCTTTGTTTGCCAAGGTTTCTCGACCAATCTTTTCGAATTCGGACTCCAAGATTCTTCCGGAACAAGAAAGTAAGATCAGGTCTCCTCCCGGTTCCAAATGAAAGAGTGCCTTACTAATTAGACTACGATATGCTTTTTTGCCTGCGGGGATAGAGGCCTGGTTCGGAGTCAGATTGGGTGGATCCAATATGATAAGTGAAAATTTTCGGCCTTCTAAAAATCCCCAGTCTTGGAATAGATCCGCTCGGACAAGAAGATGTTTGCCTTTTGTGAAGATCGTGTTTTTTTTCTCGAAATTCGGGATCTCTTGTTCGGGTAAAATGCGGGACGCAAATTCTTCAAGAGCTTCTTTCGCTCCATCGGCAGATAAGACCGACTTTGCCCCGGCTTCTTCCAAACAAACGGAAGTGAGTCCGGTATGAGAGAATAAGTGTAGGCAATCTCTGTCGCGGGCTAATTCCGATTTTTCTAATATAAACGAGCGAAGATTTCGTACATCTAAAAAGAATCCGCCTTTCTGACCAGGGATCTTCGTTTTCCAATGTACCTGATTCAGAAAAATTTTTTCCTCGTAGGGGATTTCCTTTTTGCCACGCAGAAAACGAACAGGCAAAGATTTTTCTGAACCGATTCTCTGGGGAGAGATCCAAACGATCTGTTTTGGGATTGGTTCTTCCACACTAGGAGCTGCCGAATAAAGAAGCCGAACTACTAATCTGGAAAACTTTTGTAAAGATTGAGAGTAGGTCTGGACGACCCAAGTGGATCCATATCGATCCACTGTAACTCCAGGAAAAAGATCGTTCTCTCCATGTATAAGTCTGTATGCGTTCGTTTTTGTTCTAAGAGGTTTTCGAAGTTCTAATGCATTCTCAATCGTTTGCCTTAATTGAAAAAGGGAGAAATCATTTCCTCTTTGGATGATCCGTATTCCGATCGGACCGGAAGAAGAATAGATCCCGAATCCTAATGTTACGTTCGTTCCGGAAACAAGCCTCATCCAATCTCCATCTTTGAATGCGGAGATCGCAGTGGATAATTTTCCGTTTAAGATCCACGGATGTCCCGAATTCAGGATGAATTCGGTTGTTTTGTTGAGTTGGTAACGGCGAAAACGGTTCATTCCAGAATACGTAAAAAAAGGACAGAGCGTAACCCTGTCCTTTTAAAATTATCAGCCTTAAAAAATTTTACTTTTTCTTAGCGTCGTCATAAGAAGTATTCGTAGCACCCGTATAGATCTGACGAGGTCTTCCGATCTTCATATCGGGAGATTCGATCATTTCTTTCCATTGAGCGATCCAACCCGGAAGACGTCCCATCGCGAACATTACAGTAAACATGTTCACAGGAATTCCAAGCGCGCGATAGATAATACCGCTATAGAAGTCCACGTTCGGATACAATTTTCTTTCCACGAAATAAGAATCTTTGAGCGCAGCTTCTTCTAATTCTTTAGCGATATCTAATAGAGGATCGTTCACTCCAAGTCTAGAAAGAACCGCGTCGCATGCTTTTTTAATGATCTTAGCGCGAGGGTCGAAGTTTTTATAAACCCTATGTCCGAATCCGGAAAGACGGAATGCGTCGTTTTTATCTTTTGCTTTTTCTACGATCTTTTTCACAGGAAGACCGGAAGCTTTGATCTCTAGTAACATTTCTAACACTTCTTGGTTGGCTCCTCCGTGACGAGGCCCCCAAAGTGCGCAGATCCCTGCGGAGATCGCCCCATACAAGTTTGCGAGCGATGAACCCACCAAACGAACGGTAGAAGTGGAACAGTTTTGCTCATGGTCCGCGTGAAGGATCAAAAGCAAATTGAGAGCTTTTACGATTTCCGGATCGATATAATAGTCTTCACTCGGAACGGAAAACATCATATTCAAGAAGTTGCTGCAATAATCCAGGTGGTTCATTGGGTGAACTGTGGGTTGGCCCAATGATTTTTTATAAGCGAACGCAGCGATCGTAGGAAACTTCGCTAAAAGACGAACCATAGAGATATGTCTATGATCCGGATTTTCCGGATCATAAGAATCTTGGTAATAGGTGGAAAGGGAACCGATCATTGTGGACATGATCGCCATCGGGTGACCGTCTTTTGGGAATCCATTATAAAGACGTTTTAGATCTTCATGGATCAAAGTATGCATAGTCAGCTCTTTGTCCCATTCTTGTAGTTCTTTGTCGGAAGGAAGATGACCGTAGATCAAAAGGTAAGCCACTTCGGTGAAGCTTGATTTTTCGGCCAATTGTTCGATCGGGATCCCACGGTATCTTAAGATCCCTAATTCTCCGTCCAGGAACGTAACCGCGCTAGTGCAGGCTCCGGTATTTAAATAACCGTTATCTAATGTAATGTATCCTGTTTGCTGTCTGAGTTTGGAGATGTCTATGGCCTTTTCGTTTTCCGTTCCCGTAATGATGGGTAGTTCATATTCTTTACCGTCGATTTTTAAGATTGCGGTGTTTGCCATTTTTTACTCCTGTTAGATGAATGATATCGGACGAACCGGCATAAGGTAGACCTTGGGACATTGAGACGAAATGAAAGACTCGGCCCGGTCCTTAGAACTATCCTATGAATCGGAAATTCTAGACAATCCAAAAAAAAGAATCCGTTTTGTCCGCTCAGCGGTTTTTGTACTGCCTTAAACTTTGGTAATTATAGTAGTTCGACGTTACGATCCTGCAATAATCACGGGGTTCTTTGAGAGGAAGTTCCTCTAAAAAATGATTAAAATCTCCGTGATAATGATTTCGTTTCCATTTTCTGAGATTTCCGGGACCTCCATTATAAGCAATAGAAGCCCATTTCAAATCGTTTTCATTGGAGGAGAGAAGGTATTTTAGGAATTTTGCACCCATTTGGATAGAAATTTCCGGATCAAAAAGAGAATAAGGACCAAGTCCCAAACCTTGGGCTAACCCTTTTCCGGTAGGTCCCATAATCTGCATGAGTCCTCTCGCATTGGAAGAAGAGACTGCATTCTCCTTAAAAAAGGACTCCTGTCTCATGACCGCATACACGATATCTTCTTCGATCCCGAACGATTGGGAATAATGAGAAACAATATCCCTATGGGGTCTCGGATAGATCCTGGAAGCGAGTTTAGAAGGAAGAAGGATCACATCATCAGGGATCCTTCTTCTTTTCATTAGATTTCTTGTATGGAAGACTGTCAGATATTGGTTACCGGTCACCTCTCCCAGGGCGGCCAAAATTTCGTCTTTTTCCTCTTCGGATGATCCGGTTTGTAAAACGTATTTATCCACGAGAGAACTTGCGTAAGCCATTTCTCCGATCTCTAAATATTCTTTAGCATTTTGTAATAGATGGTTTCCTCTCACCTTGCTATGAGCGGAATCGATCCGAATATCCAAGGAGAAGGAGTCGGGAAAATAAGCGAATTCCAGATCTCTTCCCAGGATCTTGTCCGAATATTTGGGATCTCCCGAGGTTAAGGAAAGATATTCGAATAATGAATCCTTACTTCTAAGAGGACTATCCGGTTTCTGTATGGAAGAGATCTCCGTCGCAAATTCTTCCCGGATCACTCTGGTGTAATAAGAACCCGGAATGAATTTATAATAAGATCGTAACCAAGAGAGAAGTTCTTCCTGTTTACCCTTGGATTTTAAACTTCTCAAATACCAATAGACTAATCTACCTTTGACGGGAAGATTCGGGATCCGCTTTAGAGCCTCTTTCCAATACGATTCTTCCAGAAAATGGGAATGATCCCCGATCAAAAGATCGATCAGCTCGTCTTGTCGGATCAAATTATAAGGATTTTTTTCCAGAGAAGAAAGTAGTCCGTTAAAATATTTATCCCTTTCTCCCAAACGTTTATAAGCTCGTGCATACGCATATTCAACGGATTCGGAAGAAGAAAGATTCGTTTTTTCTAATAAATCCAAACCTGATTTTGCAAGATTTTGGTTGGAAAGTTCCACGGACATCGCCGCGGTAAATTCGGGAAAATATTCCGCAAAACTTCTATGCCTGGAAAAAATGGAAGAAAGTCTTTCCGGATAATATTGGACTAACCCTCTTGCGGCTGCTTTCCAGCTTTCCGGCCTTTCAAATGTGGTAGAACTAAAATATTGGTGGGATGAAATGAAGGATTTTTTATCGCTACTATTTAAGAATGGCAGAAATAATACTCCTTTTTCCAAAGGGATCTGTTTATAAAAAGATTCTCCTTTCCAAGTCCTTAGATCCGTATAAATATCTTTTTTAACGTAAGAAGGAACATTTCCATCTTCTGCGAGAGCGTATAAAAGATTTTCTCCTTTTTGTGTTTCACCGAATTTGTACAATGCCTTGGCGTATCTATAGTAAGCCATGGCTCCGAAATATTCTTTTTTATCCTTCTCCGAAAAACTTTCGGCGTAATCTTTTGCCTCTTTGAATTCTCCGTTTTCGTAATGAATCCTTAGTATTTCCCCGATCACATTTTTATACACCGGATCATAGTCCGGAGGAAGTTTTTTTAAATATGAGATAAGTTCGGAAGAAGATACACTTTTTCTTTTAACCATTTCCTCATACAATTTCCAAAAACTCATTTTGGTGATTGCATTCAAAGGGGGGAGAGGGTTCTTGATGATACCCTGAAGTTCGTCCTTGGTGACGCCTACTACAAGTCTGCCCTTTAAAAGGGAAACCAGATATCTAAATTTATTTCCATGGTCTCCGTCCGGATGGTTTTCATGAAAACGTACGAGAGCATAGACCTCGGACTCTTTGGAAGGGGACCTTTCCCGGAAAATCCTGCGTATTTTTTCTAAACTATAGGATTTGACCAAGTATTTTAGGTCGTCGTCCGCAAAAAGACTGCCGACAACTAGAAACGGGAGTAACCCCAGAATCGTTTTTTTCATGCGATTCTTCTCACTTAATCCGCCTTAAAAAGGGTTCAACTCCAAAAAGGAGTCTTTATGCATATATCGGTATCAAATACGGAATGGCCTGAAATAACTTTAAAACATCCGGACTTCGAAAGTAAAAAACTGGATCGAAAACCGGATACGGAAGTCCTGCGACTCAAAACAAAAATATTAGACCATTATAGCGGAAGTATCTTAACACATTTGAGGCCCTCACATTGTTTCAGGGCGGACTTATTCGGAAGATTCGTATTCCATTCTCCCCGTCTGGACTGGATTAGAGAAGACGGGATCACCGAAAGAGAAGAAAAACTTCTCCGCTTGTTCTTCCAAGAATTATTGGATGAGCTAAAAGGGAATCTGGTTTGGGACCCCGAGTTATTTTTCTTATGTTCCGCGTTCTTACTTTGCGAGGACAGAATTCGAGATTACCAGGAATTGGTGGATTCTTTCGGAGAAGAGCTGAAAGAAGCAAAAGAAGGAAGAAGATTATTATACTTCTTAGGCGCAATCCCCGAGTCCGAAAGTTTTCTGAAAGAAGGTCTAGAAAGAAAAGAAAGGATCAGCTATAACCATAAACGACAAGGATTAAACCAAGAAGAGCAGAATGAATTATTCGATCTGGTAATTTCTTCCCAAGAGCCTGATCTGGCAGGACTTGCTTACTTCTATTTTAAGGATAAAAGAGAAGGCATCCGAAATATAAAAGTTTTAGATGCGAGCATTGCGAGAAGGATCGAAGAATTTTCCAGAACGGAAGCGGATTTTTTCTTGGACCAATATTCGCTCCGGCATTCGATCCTGGATAGATTCTTCTTAGTCAAAAAATGTAAACCGAGAGACTTCGTATTCGAATGGGTCGCAGAGGAAAAAAAGAAAAACGGAAGAGAAGAACTAAAAGAAACTCTACGTGATTCCATCCAAGAAGGAAGCGACGACTCCTTATTCGAACGTTATAAGATCTTAAAAGAACAAGGGATGTCCTACACTCTCAGACCGTTCGAACTTTTGGTGCTTTGGAATTCTACCTTGGCAGGAGAATTGGATTCCGAAATGATCGGAGTCCGCGCTCAAACTCCCGGTTCCTATCTAACCCAAAGAGCGATTGCAGTCCAAGAATTTAAGGATAAAAAATTCGAGGCATTCCGAGAGAGATTGGTCCTGACAGGAAGATTCCAATACTCTCCCGAGATGGTATATCTAAAAGCGATCTCTCTGTTAGAGACGGGTCCAGTGGAAGAAGGTGTTCAGCTTATGGAGTCCTTGGTGTATAAATTCCCGCAGTCCGATTTTTTAAGATTGGTTTTGGACAGGTATAAAAGTAAGAGTTAAGGATTCTGATGTAGGAATTCCAACCTGGGTTTCAAGACAGCCCCCACCCTGCATTGGGAATGGGGGGAGTGGCTTGTGGGAGCGCGCATTTTCCTTATCACAAAATTCTTCCTCTGTCAATAAAATCTTCCTTTTCAAATCCATGTAGGAATTCCTACAAAATCTAAAAAATTCTCTCTCTAAACTCCATGTTCTCTGTGCGAAACTTCCTCTAATTTGAGTGTAAATTGGCTGGAGAATTTCCTTGCCTTAGAACTGTACTTCTTTTACAATTTGCCCTAAGACCCCATGGCCATCACCCAAGAACAGATCCTCGAACTCCAACGTCATCAAAAGATGATCCAGCAATTGGAGAAAATCCAAAGATTGTCCAAAAACGACGAACAAAAGTATCGGGTATCCCGGGATCTGGAAAAATATCGAAATCGGATGAGGGAGATTTCCCCCGAGGGAATTCCGGATAATCTCGAAACTGCCGCAGAGCAGATCCGTATGTTCCGTGAAAATCCGGACGCCGCTGGCCGCATCTTGGCCAAGTATCCGATCATGAAAATTTCTCCGAATTCTAACGATACGGAAGTGAATCAAATCGGAACCTGGATCAACGTTTTAGATCGGGAGTATCTTCCTATATTAAATGAAACTCATATTCGTTTCGATTTCTCTCACGGGAACGAGAAGGACGGAGTGGTCAAACATATGGAAAATATCCGCCGGAACATTAAGGTTCTAACCGAGACGATCGAAGAATACCAAGCCGCCGAAAAACAGGATTTCAGAGAACAGTTAAGCCGGATGAAAAACAAACAGACCCGTATTTTTATCGCGGAAGCTTTCGAAATGTTCCAAAAGTTTAATGAATTCCTCTCCAAGGTTTTGGGCGAGTTCAAAGCGGGCGGGGGAGTGATCATGAATATAGAAGATCGGATCACTTTTAATTCTCGTTTTGAGAAGGCTACCGAGTTGGAAGGCAAATCTATTCCGGAGGCTTTGGAAGAATTTAGGGAATTCACTGCGGAAGTTTTAGATCGAATCAACGTTCCGAATATCAAACACTAGATCCAAAATTCGTTTGTATCAGGCGAAGGAGTAAAGTAAAAAAGATTTTGAACTTTTTATTGGGAGATGTTTACAACTTTGCGGCTTTGTGTAAATATCTCCGAGCCTCTTGGTATAGATGAATCATACGATCAGAAAACTTTCTTCCGACGAAACCCCTCCTATGGATCTCTTACTTCTTGCAGATCCTGATCAGGAGATCATTCTTTCTTATTTGGATAGATCTTCCGTGTTTTTGATGGAGTCGGAGAAGGGAGAGTTGATCGGAGTCTACCTTCTTCTTCCCACCCGACCACATACTGTGGAAATCGTGAATATTGCGGTCTCGGAAAAATTCCAAGGCCAAGGATTCGGAAAAAAATTACTCGCTCATGCCTCGGAAACCGCAAGGTCCCAAGGATTTCTAACTTTGGAAATTGGAACGGGCAATTCGAGCATTGCTCAATTGGGCCTCTACCAAAAATCCGGCTTCTCCATTTCTGGGATCGATTTTGGATTTTTTCTCAGGAATTATCCGGATCCAATCTGGGAAAATGGGATCCAGTGCAAGGATATGATCCGATTGAGCCGGCATTTTTCTTAGGATTTTCCGGAAATTCCGGGGCATGAGTTCCTATAAACTGCTACAGTCCGAGACCGGAGTAAAAACCGTATCGAAACTAAAAAATTCCTTTTCCTATGCCCAGGGGGCCGTTTAGCTTGTGTTTACACCGGATCTATTCGATCCGAGTCTATAGGATTCAGAATTCATGGCACTTGTTAAGAACTCCTCCGAAGTTACAAACTCCACAATCGGCGAAAATTCCTACTTTAACGGAAAATTCTTTATCAACGGATCCTTAAAGATTGATGGAAAGTTCGAAGGAAAATCTCTCCAAGCGGAACAATTGTATATCGGAGCTTCCGGTAAAGTTCGCACAAACATCACTGCTGCCAGCGTTATTATAGAAGGTATCGTAATCGGAAATATCACCGCTCGTAACAGAGTGATGCTTCTTCCTACTTCCAGAATTTTGGGAGATATCCGCACTCCGGAATTGATCATTCAGAATGGAGTGGTGTTGGAAGGACGTTGTATCATTTCCAGCGACCTAAAACATTCCAACAAAGACCATATCGAATTGGAATATGCTAAGGATTCCTTAACCTTAGAAAGACTTTTCGGTAAACAAACAGCAGCTAAGGAAGCTTAGATCTCCGGTTTTCGGCTTTGGTTCCCATCCTTATCACAGAGGGAGACCCTTGTGGGATCGGGCCGGAAATTCTTCAAAAGTCTAGGGAGAAGTTAAACACTCTCTCCCGACAAAGACAGATCCTACTTATTCGTTCTAATTCTTCTCTTTCCTATTCTGATTGGCAGGAAATCAAAGATCCATTTTCCCTTACTTCTCCTGGATTGTATCTTTGGAGAACGAGTTCACTTTCTTCTTCCGAACAAAAATCTTTGGCAATCGGTAAACCGAGTGCGACTTCAGGTAAGGCCGCTTTTTCAAGTTTAGAAGAAGCAGTCCGAATCCAAAAGAAAATCGGCGGTAACTTGATCACTCTTCCTTTGAGTAAAGAATGGGTGATCAAAGCCGGAATAAAAAAATTCACAGGCCATACGGAATATCTGGCTGAGATCTATCGGAAAAAAACCTACATGCTAATGGCAGGTAGAGAACTGAATGTTCTTCCTTTAACCACTCATGTACCTTTGAAGAAAGTTCCTTTCTACTTGAAAAAAATCCATTTAACCAGTTTCATTTCTGCCGTACGATCCGCTCCTATCTCGCAAGGAAAAATTGCATTCTTAGGTTTGAATCCTCATGCAGGAGAAGGTGGTAAGGTGGGAGACGAGGAGAAGAAGATCCTGATGCCGATCATTTCTAAGATGAGAAGGGCAGGATTAGACGTCACGGACCCTATCTCCGCAGACGGTGCGTTCAGCGAAACTTCCCGGGCAAAGTATTCTTTGTTTTTGGCTTGTTACCATGACCAGGGGCTCATCCCTTTTAAGATGTGGGAGGGAAAATTCGGAGTGAATTTGACTTTGGGACTGGATTTTATCCGGGTTTCTCCGGATCACGGAACCGCTTTCGATATCGCGGGTCTCGGAAAAGCGGATCCTGAGAGTTTTCTGCAATGTTTAGAGTGGGTGTCTAAGCCGGTTTCTGCCGAAAATGATCTTAGGAGATCTTATTGATGTTTCTCGCCCAGTCAGGTTCCTTATTACAGCAGATCGTATTTCCCATTTTTTTAATTTGGTTTGTGGGTTTGACATTGGTGCTGATCCGAAACGATATAGAGATCATTTGGAAGATCGCTACCTTTTTCGTATTTGTGTTCTACTTCTTTCAATTTTTTCCCGAGTTAAAAGAAGCGTATGAAAGATTGTCCAAATCTTATCCTTCCGAGATCTTGAGCTGGCTTTACGGTATTCCAAGGGCGATTTACTTTTTCCTATTATTCCTCTGGCCGATCGCAGTGGTCCGCATGTATTATACGGCCTCTCCCGTTTTAGCGAATATGACAGCAAGGACTTTGGTGGCAGCGACCTTGGCATATTGGATTTTCTTTTTGGCGTATCACCAGTTCACGGGGCAGATCGATGAGTTCTTTAAGACCAAGTTTATCGAGTGGATCACGATCGTTCCGACGGGGAAGTGAAGCCGCCTTTCTTTAACCGAATCCCCTTATTCGCAAATTCCAAAGGACCTTCCGGGATACGATACGCATTGTATCCTTCTGTTCTTAAAATTTTGACCGCTTCTTCCGAGAGGACACAATATTTCCCTCTGCAATAGGCTAAGATCTTTTTACGTTTAGGAAGTTTATCCAGCCTGGATTTTAGTTCTTTAAGAGGAATAGAGATAGAACCAGGCAAATGTCCCGCGTTGTATTCGTTTTCAGGCCTCACGTCGATTAATACAGTATCTTTGGACAATACTCGCTTTAGAAAGTCTTTATAATCTAATCCTTCCGTCTCTTGATCCGGATCGAAGAAAGACTTCATCTCCATTTGGATCTCCGCATTGAATTTATTGCCTGCAGAATAGATTGTATTGAATATTAGGATACCTGCTTCTTCTATTTGATAAAAAATGTTCCTGCCTTCTTTTCTGTCCCGGACAAGTCTTGCTTCCTTTAAGATCTGAAGGTGATGGGACGTCGAAGCGATACTCATTCCGATCTCTTTAGACATTAGATCGACATTTTTTTCCGCTTGGATTAATAGGTCCAATAGTTCGATACGTTTTGGATCGGAAAGTGCCTTTCCGTATTTTGCTAGGGAAGAATAGATAAAATTCTTAAATTCCCGCCCGGTTTTTATAGAGTTCATAGATCCTCAAATATTCAAATAAACATTTGAATATTTGATTGACAAAGTCAAGCTATTTATTCGAATAGGGGCATGAAAGTTAGAGATAGCGGGATGCCCGAGGCGGCTTATTGGGTCACCCTTTTCGATGTTCCTTTGATTTTAGAAAGAATGGATTTGCTTCTTGTGGAAGGGAATATCGTCGAATTTGGTTCCGGATACGGGACTTTCACCCTTCCTCTTGCTGAGAAAAATAAAAGCAGTATCCTTGCTTTGGAGATTGAGCCGGAACTTGTACGGGACCTAAAAGAAAAGGCAGAACTTATGGATCATAAGGGGATTTCGGTTTTGGAAAGGGATATTATTTCTTCGGGGACCGGGTTAAAAGAAAACTCTGCGGATTATGTAATGATCTTTAATTTGTTACATTATGAAGATCCTGTTTCTATTTTAAAAGAGGCGTTTCATATCTTAAAACCGAGAGGAGTTGCCGGAATCGTACATTGGAATTACGATCCGAATACTCCTCGAGGACCAAAGATGGAGATCCGTCCTAAGCCAGAGGATATACATAGGTGGGCAATAGAGGCGGGATTTAAAATCGGATCGGAAAAACCGATCGATCTTCCTCCTTATCATTACGGTTTCATTGCGAAAAAGGAATAGAGATCTAATTTACACTTGTGCTAAATTACGGGGCTCATCTTGAATAGACCATAATGGGAATTACCAAGACAGAGTTATTTAATAAGAGGCAGAATAAGATTGCCTCTTATGCAAAGGCACTAGGGCATCCTGCCCGTATCGCGATCTTGGAGTACGTCCTCAAAAGAAAAGCCTGCATCTGCGGAGACTTGGTCGAAGAACTCGGACTAGCCCAGGCCACGATCTCCCAACATCTAAAAGCATTAAAAGATGTGGGTATTCTGCAAGGGACCATCGAAGGCCCGTCTATATGCTATTGTATCAATAAAAAAACTTGGAATGAGATCGAAGGATATTTCGTTCCTTTTCTTTCTCAGGTCCCCGAAAGCGGAAATTCCTGCTAAAACCTCTTGACATTAATCGTAATATTGCGATTTAACGATTAATGTCTTCTAATCTCGTTTCCGAAAAAAAATTATCATTTATAGATAAATTCCTGACTATTTGGATTTTTATCGCTATGGGGATAGGGATCTCCCTCTCTATTTGGTTCCCCGGTTTTGTAGTTTGGATCCGAAGTTCGGATTTTGGAGGTACAAATGTCCCGATCGCTATCGGGCTCATTTTTATGATGGTCCCACCTTTGGCTAAGGTGAATTTTGCAAGAATCCCTAAAGCATTCGGACGGATCGATCTGATCCTATATTCTTTATTTTTAAATTGGGTGATCGGTCCCTTGCTGATGTTCGGGTTGGCATTCCTTTTCTTTCCGGAAAATCCGGAATACCGGGTAGGGTTGATTCTGATCGGAATTGCGCGTTGTATTGCGATGGTTTTAGTATGGAACGATCTTGCGGACGGTGATCGTGAGGTCGCTGCAGGGCTTGTCGCTTTAAACAGTATCTTTCAGCTCCTTTTTTACGGGGTTATCGCTTATTTTTTTGTAAGCGTTCTTCCCGGGACTTTCGGATTTACGAACTCTTCCATACATATAAGTTATTGGGATATTGTATACAGCGTATTGATCTATTTAGGGATCCCGTTTTTACTGGGTTTGGGAATTAGAAACGCAAGTTTACGCCTCAAAGGAGAAGAATGGACGACTCAAAAATTATTACCATCCATATCTCCCATAACCCTGATCTTTTTACTTTTGACGATAGTCTTCATTTTTAGTCTAAAAGGGGAATCGCTTATAAATATCCCTTGGGACGTTCTTCAAATATCCGCTCCTTTGCTTGTTTATTTTCTTTTAATGTTCTTTCTGAGTTTTGCTTTAGGACTTTTAATAAAAGCGGATTATCCAAGGAACGTGGCGGTTTCCTTTACTGCTGCGGGAAATAATTTCGAATTAGCGATCGCTGTTGCGATCGGGACCTTTGGTATCGCTTCCGGGCAGGCGTTTGTCGGGATTGTTGGACCGCTCGTGGAAATTCCGGTCCTCGTTCTTTTAGTGGAGATCGCGAAAATATTCAGAGAGAAATTTTATGTAAAGGGTAAGACCGCATGAGCGCTCTTTTTAGTCCGATCCAGGATTTTTTAAGCAAAAGAAAAAACGAATACTCATTTATTTCGGAAGAAAGAAAGGAAATATTGCTTCAGTTTGCAAACGAGATTAGAGGATTAAAATTAGATCAGAATTATTGCGAGATGATATTCGTATGTACTCATAATTCCCGTCGAAGTCAAATTGCACAAATGTTTGCATTCGCCTGCGCGGAATATCTTGGACTTTCCGGGATCCGGTCCTATTCAGGAGGAACTGAGGTTACTTCCTTTCATTCAAACTCGGTCCAAGCGCTTGCCAAGATCGGCTTCAGGATAGAAAAGGAACAAGAGACGGAAAATAATCCTAGATACCTTGTCTCTTACAAAGATAACGCTCTTCCTATCTCGGCATACTCCAAACTTTATTCGGATCCTGCGAATCCTAAGAAGAAATTTATAGCCGTTATGGTTTGTTCTTCTGCAGATGAAGCTTGTCCTTATGTTCCTGGAGCAGGAAAAAGGATCAGTCTCCCGTACTCGGATCCGAAGGAATTCGACGGCACGTCCGAAGTTCTAAAAAAATACGTAGAAACATCTGAAACGATCGCAAGAGAACTTCTTTTCGTAATGGATCATGTCTAAGGATAAAGAGCGGATCTTCGAATGGAAACTAACTTAGCGGAAATACTGAATGAAAAATGTTCTTGTTCTACTTTGAACAAAGAACGCCTGAGTGAAGAAGCGTATAAATTCCCTGTTCCTGAAATCAGGACCCGGGGGATCGAACATTTTTATTCCGAAACACCTTCTTTTATCAATATTTCGGATCAGGAGAAGATCCGCCAAATTTTATTTTCTATTCGGAAGGCCTTACGTTTACCGGCAGTACGAGATCGCATTTTGTCGGATTACGATCCGATCGAAAGAACAAAGGATATTTCCGGAGGGGTCTTTCTTAGTTTGGATTTTCATCAGACAAAGGAAGGTCCTAAGCTCATCGAGATCAACACGAACGCAGGTGGGGCTTATTTACAGTTAAAACTTTTGGAAGCCCAGATCGGATGTTGTAAGGTTGTGGATATCGCCTTGCAGAATGCGGAAGCTCTCCAAACTTTGGAGGAAAAATTTTTTTCCATATTCATGGACGAATGGACTTCCAATGGAAGAACGGGAAGGCCGGGCTTTATCGCTATTGTGGACGAAAATCCATCCGATCAGTTTTTATATCCGGAGTTCTTGTTATTTAGAGACTTATTCAGATCCAAAGGTATCCAATCGGAGATCCTCGGCCCGGAGCAGATCGAACTTATAGGAGAAGAACTTCACTTCGAGGGAAAGAAGATCGATCTGATTTACAATAGATTGACTGATTTTCATTTATCCGATGTTTCGAATTCTAAAATTTTCCAAGCGTGGAAAAATGAAAAAGTAATCCTTACTCCGAGTCCGGTCGATTACGACTTATTCGCACGAAAGACGAACCTTCATGTTCTTTCGGATAAC
Organism: Leptospira sp. WS58.C1; assembly: GCF_040833995.1. Lineage (NCBI taxonomy): Bacteria > Pseudomonadati > Spirochaetota > Leptospiria > Leptospirales > Leptospiraceae > Leptospira > Leptospira cinconiae. The sequence goes on along the minus strand of NZ_CP162137.1, from coordinate 2,507,076 downwards.
GATTTTCTAATAAAAGCGGGGTTTGATAAGAAGGATTCGGAAATCCTAAAATCATCCGTTCCTGATACGAAAATTGTAAACTTAGGGAATGCGCAAGAACTTTGGGAAAAACGAAAGCATATATTTTTTAAACCTAAAGAAGGTTTTGGCGGTAAGGCCGCTTATTATGGAGGGAAACTTACAAAAGGAAAGTTTTCGGAAATCATAAATGGGGAATACATAAGCCAGGAATTTATTCCTCCATCCGTTCGGGTCACATCCGTCACCGGAGAAGAAAGAGAATTAAAGATGGATATAAGGGCATATATCTATAACGACGAGATTCTACTTTTAGCTAGTCGGTTGTATCAAGGACAGACTACGAATTTTAGGACTCCTGGCGGAGGTTTTTCTCCTTTATATACATTGCCTGAAATCGTATAGATTGGGTTAGGATCCGCACCCGGTTCGGGGCGGATCGATTTCCAGTCGTTTGTATTCGGTTAGATACTCTCCTGCAATTCTCTTCGTTCCGGTTTTCTGTTGGTTATCTCCGCAAAAGTTTTTTCGTATTCCGGATGAACTGTTCCGAATAGATAATCCCAAACTGTAGTATAAAGTCCAAAGTTGTATCGGAAACTTTGGTGGTGCATATCATGGTTCGTATTCGAATTCACCAATTTTAAAACCTTATTCGTACCCATCCAGCTTGGAAAAATTTCGTAACCGCTATGACCTAGGACATTACGTATGATTTGGAAGGTCATAAAGATCATCAAAGCCAGAGGATGGATCGGGAATGACATGGCAACGATGGGCATAATAAGAGAATGGATCAATGCTTCCCAAGGACTGAAAGAATAGGCCGTCCAAGGAGAAGGTGTTACGGAGTCATGGTGTATCTTGTGCACTCTCTTATAGAGCCATCGAGTATGCATTAATCTATGTGTCCAATAGAAGTAAAAGTCCTGGATCACGAAAATTAATATCATACTTAAAATAAGATATCCCCAACCATGATCTTCTATACGTCCGTAAAATTTAAAGTATCCGTATTTTCTAAATAGAAATACGATCAAAGTCACGGAGGTGTATACAAGTACTGAAGAAACAGAATATAAGAATTCTTTTCTAAACTGAGACGGCTTTGCATTCTTCTCTTGTATCTTCCTATGTTGGAACGGATGTTTCCAAATGTAGAAGACCAAAAACGCCAAGCCGGCGAATAGAACGTATCTTACAAAATCTATTAGGAATATGATTGGGATTTGGGGAACCAAATCCATCATGTATTGAAATAATTGTTTGTGAAAGCACATATTTGATCCTTTGCTCCTGTGTAGGATTTGATGGATCATTAAAACATTTTTCCGGAATTGTATCCGATGGATTCCGGACAATATCTGATCGATTCCGGATTCGATCGGTTATTTTACCTGGTTTTTTTGTTTTCTAAAATCGCTAGGGGTCATTCCTACAATTTCTTTGAATGCTCGGTTGAATGGTGCAAGGGATCCGTAGCCTAGATCCATTGCGATCCTAAGCACTTGAAAATCGTTTTTACTCGGATCTGAAAGTATAAACTTTGCTTCCTGTATCCTGAATTGATTTAGGAATTCGTTGAAGTTCCGATATCCTAGTCCTTTATTGATCAACCTACGGACCTTCTTCTCCGGAACGTTTAACTGTTTGGCCAAGACGGAAATGGTCAGGTTTTCCTGCAGAAACACTTTTTGGACCTTTAAGAGAGAATCCAATTTTTGCAATAGGGTTTCGTCTAAAGGTTCATCGGAAACTTCTTCCGTTTGTATTTCTTCCGTCGGAAAAACGTTGTCTCTAAACTGGAATATCCGAAAGGAAATGAAAAATACCAATATAAAAATGAAAGAGGAGTTGATCAGATCTAATTGGAGGGAATATCCGGAATCTTTGGTGATCACTTCCATCAGTACGACGGACATACTATAGATCCCGGTTACCCAGGAGAAGATTACCCTGAATTCTCTTCTGGATTCCAGCAAATCGATATTCTTATCTTTTAAAACTTTTCCTAAGGTGAGTAAAATGAGTCCAAGGTAAAATACCTGGGGCATGCTGAACAACACTTTGGCAAAAATGGTGTTTTGGCTTCTTATATCCGAGGCAAGAAAAACATAAAAACAGAATATATTCAGGGAAAGGAATAATACCGCATGCCAGGTTTTTAATTTGAACCCGTCTTCGAAAAGGCTTGTTACGAACAGATAAAAGAAGATAGAAACCGAAAAACATCCGGTATGTACCAGGATTAGAATAAACGTATTCGTAGAATGGTCCAACCAAGGACAAATAAAATAAGCGATCAACGAGGAAGTGAATAAACTTCCTAGAATACTACGAGTGCTTAGTTTTACCCTGATGAGGAAGTTCAGGATCAAAAATCCTAACTGAGCGATCGTGGCCGCTTTTAAATAATGGATTAAGTCGGTAGTTTCTAACATTTGTACTAAAAATAGATATTTATCCTAGGGCTCCTTTTAGGAAGGAACACTTTTCAATGAATACACTGTCTTTCAATCTAAAATTCATTCGGCAAGTATTTGTCGAAATTTAAGAAGAGTTGCGATAATTCGTAACTTAAGTAAGCTAATATTTCAGGGAAAGGAAGGCTTTTCGCGGAACAAATCGTCCTATAACGTAGAGAGGACCATCGATGTCGGTTTCCAATACTTCCAATCCGGATTATATATCTTCAGAAATTTTTCTTAGGTCGAAGCTAATACCGATCTTCGATGTCTGGTCTTCCTCTTTTCCGAAGGAAGAGTTTGCGGTCTTTGATCCCGACCTGAGATGTGTATACTTTCGATTACCTTCTTTTCATCATGGGTCCGGGAACGCGGATTTTTTGGGGAAAAAATATTCTGAATTTGGTCCGGATTTTTTGCCAATCGAGGATGATAAATTTTTACACGTCCTAAAAGGAAGCTCTTTTGAAATTGAGAGTAATTTTGGGGATAGAATGTTTCAGATCCGTATCTCTCTTCTTACGTTTCCGGATACCGAAACGAACCTGATCTTTTTGGCATTAAATGAGCTCGCCAACGAAAGAGGCGCAGACATTTCGAATATTACCGATAAACAAATGTCTTTTTTGAAGCGGGAACAATCTTTATACAGGGAGATCATTTCCATATTTAACTGGAGACAAGAGATAGAAGGGAAGGGGGGAAATAGGATTTGGATGCAGCAGGCTCTTCCCAATTTGAATACTTCCTTAATGCAGGGTTCCGGTATAGGAGCTTTAATTACTTCCTTGGGAGCTTTGTTTGAGACAGCTCAGAAAGATGATAAGAATGCAATCGTACCCCTGGCTTTTATGGATCTGCTGGAAGAGAATTTTCAAGTTACGAAAAGACTGATCAAAACGATGGCTGATGCCCAAATCGTTTTTGAAGAAAATTATCTGAACACGGAAGAATTATCCTTAGCCGAAATTTTGAATCTTGTGGACGAGCAAGTGGATTATATGCATGATATGCTTCAGATCAAGAAGCAGAATGTGGTAATGTCCGTTTTGAAAAACTTAGAATCTCAAAAAGTCGTTATCTGCAAAGAAGCTTTAAAAACGATCGTAAGAGAGATTCTCATAAATGGTATGAAATATTCGCCCGATGGTGCGGAGATCATCGTTCTTTATCTTAGGACAGATAACAATTTTATAATGAAATTCATCAATCCTCCGAATTATAAAGAGATAGAGAATTTGGACTGTAAAAATTCCGAAGAGATCGCACTATTCCAACCCTTTTTCAGACTAAAAAAAGCTGTAGATGAAAGATATACCAAAGAGGAATTCGGGATCGGTCTAGGGTTGCCTGTCGTTCGAAAGTTGGCTGAAGATATGAACGCCAGAGTCTATTTTACAGTCACAAAATCTAATATTTACGAAAAAGAAGAACGCGAAGTTTGTATTTCTTTGCAGTTTCCGATGATTGTTCAGCGTTAGAATCGACTTCCGGAATGTCCGGCTTTCGAAAGTATTTCGGAAGCCATTCTTCTTAAGGGAAGTATCGCTTCCGCTGCTCCTAATTCAATTGCTTCCTTAGGCATTCCGAACACTACGGAACTAGATTCATCCTGGGCCACGGTGTGTGCACCGGATCTTTTCATTTCTAATAATCCTCTAGCCCCGTCATCTCCCATTCCTGTCATGATGATCCCTACTGAGTTCTTTCCTACCTGTTGAGAAACCGAACGAAAAAGTACATCCACGGAAGGTCGATGCCGATTGATCGGGGGACCGTCTTTTAGATCCACGTAAAATCTTGCTCCGCTCATTCGAATGGTCATATGTCTGTTTCCCGGAGCGATCACTGCTCTTCCGGGTGGGATCTCGTCGCCTTGTTCGGCTTCCTTTACTCCTACCTGGCAGATGGAATTCAAACGTTTGGCGAATTGTGCGGTGAATTTTTCAGGCATATGTTGTACGATTGCGATCGGAGGGGAAAGAGGGGGAAGTTCCGTAAGGATCGTTTCTAACGCGTTTGTTCCTCCGGTAGAAGTTCCTATGGCGACTAATTTCCATGTGGTATCCGCGGATAATTTATGGTCGATAGGATTTTTAGTTAGTAGAGGTTTGCTAGTATTCGAGATCGCTAATTTGGAAATTCTTGATTGGGAAGCCGCCTGCACAATCCTTAGGAATGTCTCAGCGGATTCCTCCAAAAAACCGCCTACATTCAATTTCGGTTTCGAAATGATATCCACGGCTCCCGAGCTGAAAGCTTCCATCGTGACAGCAGCTCCTTCCTGAGTTAGGGAGGAGCAGATCACTATCGGAGTAGGTCTTTCCGCCATAATTTTTTTTAAAAAGGATATTCCATCCATTCTCGGCATTTCGATATCTAGTACGATTACGTCCGGCCAATAATTTTGCATTTTTTGGAGAGCGAAAATCGGATCCGACGCGGTAAAAATTTCCGAGACATTCGGATCTTTTGTTAAGATCGTAGTTAAATTCTGGCGAACGACTGCGGAGTCGTCCACTATCATTACAGAATAACGTCCGCTCATATTTTTTGATAAACGGAAGTCCGTATTAATTTAAAATTACTTCGAATGCCCGTTAATGATTCAGAGTGACCTATAATAAGGATCGCTCCGGGAGAAAGAATGGATTCGATCATATCTATGATCATTTGTTTTTCTTTCGTTTCGAAATAGATCATTACGTTCCTTAGAAAAACTATGTTCGGTTTGAAACTTCCGGGTAATTTGTCGAGAGTCGTAAGGTTTGCCACTTCGAAACGGATCCTGGATCGGATCTCCTTCGCAAAAGTAAAATACCCGGTGAATTCCTCTTTTCCTTTCAGACAATAACGTTTTAGATAATGTTCCGGTATCTGTTCCGAACCCTGAAGCGGATAAAATCCGTTTCTTGCCTTTTCGATACTATCATTGCAAATATCGGTTCCAAGGATCGACCAATTGTCAGTACCCAATTTGTCCTGCATGATCAATCCGGCGCTATATGCCTCTTCTCCGGTGGAGGCGGCGGCGCTCCAGATCCTAGTGGGAGAATTATTCCGATTTTCTAATATACTTTCAAGGAAATTATAATGGGCAGGTTCCCTAAAAAAATGGGTCACATGAGTCGTAATCAGACTAATGAAAATATTTCTCTCTTCTTTATTTAGATCGTCCCTAATTATATTCAGATATTCTCCGTAAGAGTTGCAATTACGGGCTCGTACACGCTTGGATAAACGGCTAGCGATCAGGTTCTTTTTCTTTTCACCCATACGGATGCCCGTATATTTGAAAATTAGGGTCGCAAAGGAAACGAATTCGGATTGGCTTAGGGTAAAGTTCGCATTCATCCTTTATGACCCTGCTGCAGCGAGGTTTTCGATCTCTTCCTCAGTTTTCTCGTATAGGGAAATTACTTCGTTAAAATCAAGCATCATTGCCGGATTGAGAAGTATGATCACCCTGTTCTCGAGTTTTCCTATTCCTCGGATAAAATCGGTCTTGATATTAGCTCCGAAAGCGGGAACCGGATCCACACTTTCCGGGGGTATTGTCGCAACCTCATTCACCGAATCTACTAAAATCCCGGCGATAACCTTATTATCATCATTAGGGATTTCTAAAATGATAATACAGGTGCGCTTCGTAGGTTCAATGTCGCGGCTCTGGAATAATTTTGCCAGGTCCATTACGGAGACCACGTTCCCTCGAAGATTGATTACCCCGCTGATGAACTTGGATGTTCTGGGGACCCTTGTAGGTTCGCGAAATTCTAAGATCTCCCTTACCTTAAGGATCTCCACTCCAAACTCGTCCTGACCCAGTCGAAAAGTGAGATATTGGTTTGCATTAATTTGCATTGCTCTCATCGGAATATCTCCTTAGAACCTTCCGAACTTCGATTCATTGAAGTCATGGTTTCCGTTTCGGTGTTCTTTTGAACTGCCGGAAGATTTTCCCGCGTATGCCGGCTCGAAAGTGGAACCGGAATAAACTTCGTCTACACCGTTGATTTTGAAATGTTGGACCACCTTCTGCAAACCTTGGGCTTGGGCAGATAACTCTTCCGCCATACTGGACAACTCTTCGGAAGCGGCGGCATTTTGTTGGGTAACACGATCCAATTGGCTCATTGCCGTATTGATTTGTCCCACTCCTTGTTTTTGCTCTCGACTTGCGGCGGAAACTTCTCGGATCAGATCCGAAATTTTAGTGATATTCGGGATGATCTCTTCGATTAAGCTTCCCGCTCTCTCGGCTACATTCACCGAATTTTTGGCGAAGTGACTGATCTCTCCCGCGTAACTTTGACTTCTTTCAGCGAGTTTTCTCACCTCGTTGGCTACCACTGCGAATCCCATTCCATGTTCCCCTGCACGGGCCGCTTCGATAGCTGCATTCAATGCAAGAAGGTTGGTTTGATACGCTATATCTTCCACGGAAGTGATCTTTTCGGCGATATCTTTCATGGCTTGGACCGCAAGACGGACGGCTTCTCCACCTTCGTTGGCATGGTTAACCATGCTGGAGGCCATTACTTCAGTCTGTCTTGAATTGTCCGCGTTCTGTTCAATCGTCGCCGTCATTTCTTCGAGAGAAGCGCTTGTTTCTTCTACGTTAGCCGATTGTTCCGTTGCACCTTGACTCATCGTTTGAGAAGTGGCGCTTACTTCTTCGGCTGCGCTTGCAAAAGAAGAAGCGGCTTTTCCTACTTCCGAAATACTTTTGGAAAGTTTGTCGATGGTACTATTTACCGAGTCTCTTAGTTCGCCTAATTTACCTTTATAGTTTCCTTTTACGAATTGGGTAAGATCTCCTTGTTCTAAAGAGGATTGGATATCCATCACCTCATTGATCGGCCCGACTATCGCCTCTAAAGTCGCGTTTACTCCTTCGATAATCCGCTTGAAGTCTCCTTTGTGTTTGGTTGCATCGGCCCTAGTATCTAATTTACCTAATACAGCTGCCTCGGCCAATTCGTTGGCATCCGTTATTAGCCCTTTGATATTTGCGCGTACTTGATCGATTGCTTCGTTGATAAATCTTTTTTTACCGGGAAGTTTTTCGATATCGGCATCCATATTTCCTTCGCCGAATTGTTTGAAACACTCCATCGCTTTTTTCTTAACGGCGATATGAGAGAAGACCATATCATTAATACCATCCGACATGGTTTTGAAGGCGCCTTTGAACTTGGAACTGTCGATCTTAATGTCTATATCTCCGGCTTCATGTTCTTGGGACATTCTGGACATCTCTTCGATCAAACCTTTGATATTCGCTCTGACTTGATCGATTGTCTCGTTTATAAATTGTTTTTTACCGGGAAGTTTTTCGATATCGGCATCCATATTTCCTTCGCCGAATTGTTTGAAACACTCCATCGCTTTTTTCTTAACAGCGATATGAGAGAAGACCATATCATTAATGCCTTCGGACATGGTTTTGAAGACGCCCTTGAACTTGGAACTGTCGATCTTAACGTCTATATCCCCGGCTTCGTGTTCCTTGGACATTTTCGACATTTCGGTTATTAGGCCTTTGATATTCGCTCTGACTTGATCGATTGTCTCGTTTATAAATTGTTTTTTACCGGGAAGTTTTTCGATGTCGGCATCCATATTTCCTTCGCCGAATTGTTTGAAACACTCCATCGCTTTTTTCTTAACGGCGATATGAGCAAAGACCATATCATTAATACCATCCGACATGGTTTTGAAGGCACCTTTGAACTTAGAACTGTCGATCTTAACGTCGATATCTCCGGCTTCGTGTTCCTTGGACATTTTTGACATTTCGGCTATTAGCCCTTTGATATTCGCTCTGACTTGATCGATTGTCTCGTTTATAAATTGTTTTTTACCGGGAAGTTTTTCGATGTCGGCATCCATATTTCCTTCGCCGAATTGTTTGAAACACTCCATCGCCTTTTTCTTAACGGCGATATGAGCAAAGACCATATCATTAATACCTTCGGACATGGTTTTGAAGGCACCTTTGAACTTAGAACTGTCGATCTTAACGTCGATATCCCCGGCTTCATGTTCCTTGGACATTTTCGACATTTCAGATAAAAGGTCCTTCAGAGATGTTTGGAGCACGGATAATTGTAATAGTAGACCGTTTTGATCCGAATGATCCAAATCGATCTCACTAGATAGATCTCCTGACGCGATCTTTTTCGTTATCTTTGACAAAAGAGAATAATCTCCGCCTAATTGTTGGCGGATTTGTATTCCGATCCTCCAACTAAGAATGGCAAATAACGTTATTATTCCTAACGAAAGTGAGATCAATAGGATGGATACGCTTAAAACGGAAGACTCGGTTTCCACCCCTTTTTGTTTAAAGGACGCTGTGGCATATTCCGATCTGTTTTTTAGAGAAGTAAGAAACTTCTTGGCTGCTATCTCTTCTTTAGCTTTGAATTCGTTTTGTTCTAAAGTATTAGCGTTTTCGAGTAGGATCCCGTTTGCGAAGGTTTGTAAATATTCTTCCGTATAGGATTTAACGGATGAGATCAGTTCTTCCTCTTTTTTATCCGAGACGCGAGCGGCACTTTCGGATAAGTAGGAAGAGATCGTATCCCGATTTTTTCTGATTTGGGACACGATTTCCGACCTACGGTTCTGATCCGTATTCGAATAATTTTCGAGAACCAACGACCTTAATTCCGAAAAAGAAGCCGATATGTTTTCCCAATTTGAAGAAGAGGGCGAACTACTTCCGTCTTTATGGATGCGATTCATCTGGTAGATGGAAAGTCCGTCTATAATTCCAAGACCGACTAAACCTATTAGAATAATTGCAAGTAACTTCTGTGCAATGCTCATATTTTTCCTCCGACTCCCGGTTGGGACGTCAATATTAATTCGAAGCCCCCGAGAGGCTGGTAATTTGCTGATTCAGTTCATTGTTTAGTGTGTTTTCGTTGTTTAACCTGACTTTGGAAAGCAACGTTGTCGTATCTATAATCATTGCTACGGAACCGTCTCCCATAAGAGCGAATCCGCTAACACCCTGGGCATCTTCAAAAAGTCCGCCTAACGGTTTTATGACGGAATGGATCCTACCTAAAAGTTCGTTAACGATCAATCCCGCTTGAAGATTCCCCGAGTTTACGATGACTAGGTTCCTTCTTCCTTCCGTTCCTATCGGTTCTCCGAACCAGTCGTTCATATCAACGCAAGGCAGGACTTTGTCGCGAACCTTGATATAATTTTGTTCTCCGACTAGGAATTCCTTAGGATGGAATTCCATACATTCCTTCACCATGTCTAAAGGGATCGCATATTTGTTTTTTCCGATCCTCAAAAGGAATCCGTCGATATTCGCGAGAGTAAGTGGAAGTATGATCTTAAATGTGGTCCCTTTTCCCTTTTCTGAACTGATCTCTATTCTACCTCGTAACGACTCTACGTTTTTTTTGACCACATCTAATCCAACCCCTCTTCCTGAGAGTTCGGTTACGCTTGTAGCCGTGGAAAATCCAGGTTCGAATAAAAGTGAATAGATCTGGTCCTCTTTGATCGCATCTCCTTCCTTATAAAGGCCTTTCTCCTTCGCTTTTTTAAGGACTGATTCGGGATCTATTCCTCTTCCGTCATCGGATATCTCTATAAAGATCTCGCCGGCCTTATGCGAAGCAGCTAATATTATCAATGCTTCGGAAGGTTTTCCTAAACTTGTCCTTTCTTCTTCCGAAGACTCGATTCCGTGATCTATAGAATTTCGGACCATATGCGTTAACGGATCGACTAGATTGTCTATTAAGTTTTTATCAAGTTCGGTTTCTCCGCCCCTGATCTCCAATCGGATGGATTTTCCGGTTTGTTTTCCCAGTTCGAAGACCACTCTAGAATACCTGTTAAATAGGGTTTGGACGGGGACCATTCTGAGTTTTAAACTATTGGAACGTATTTCTTCTAAGAGACGAGACATCCTATGCGTGAGTTCCTCTAAGAATTCGTCCTTTAGGTTTAGAGCTATCTGATGAAGGGCGGAAGAGATAACTACAACTTCTCCCACTTGATCTACTACTAAGTCCAACTTATCCGCATCGACCCGTATACTTCTGGAGGCCGAACTTTTATTTTTAGGCCCGGTTTCCGATTTTTCCTGAAATCCGTTTTGATAAGTGATACCATTTTGATCGGAGTGAATAGAAGAAGGATCTGAAACGGATTCGAGTCGGATTTTCATATCCGAGCCGGCAAATTCGAAAGATTCTAGGATCTCTTCCTCAGTAAGATCCGACTTATAAACAACTTCTATATCGAAAAAGCAACCGGATGCTTCCAGGTCAGAAAATTTAGGGATCTTTTCTTCATCCAATACGATCTCGCTTAACGTACCTTTTTCCGAAAGATATCTTAGGAAAGGGTATGGATCCAATCCGTTAACGAATAAATTACTACCGCATGAAATATATATCTTCCAAGTTTTGTAATTGTCGTTATCCGAATTTTTTTCGGGGGTTATTTTGACCGAAGTTAGGGAGCCGGGGCTATGTTTGGAAAGGTCGAAAATAAGATTTTCACCTTCTTTTAATATCTCCTCGCTTTCGAATTCTCCTAATTCGAAATTTTCCAAGCGTAAAAATAAGTGGTCCTTACATTGTAGAATAATTCGGATCAGATTGCTTGAGGGTTCCAAATTACCGGAACGTACCTTATCTAAGGTTTCTTCTAAAAAATGTACGAAGTCCGCAATTTTGGAGAAATCGTACATACCGGCGGTCCCTTTAATTGTATGGACCGACCTGAATAACGAATTCAGTAGTTCCTTTTCTCTGTTCCCTTCACCGATCTTAACTAAGTCTCTTTCGAGAGACTCGAGCATGTCCCTGGTCTCGGAAACGAAATCCGTAAAGCCGGGTTTTTCCCTAGGATCCATGGTTTATTCCTTCGTTTGCCGTTCCGAGATACGAACCTAATAGAAAATCTTTATTATAAAATCTTATTATTCTTTCCACAGATTCTGAAGGAGACATCACGACTAGTTTGTTTCCGTTTGCCTCAAGTTCCTTACGTATTGAGAGTAAAAATTGCAAAGAGGATGTGTCGAACTCGTTAATTTCAGAAAGATCCAAACTCAGATCGGTGTCCGTGTATGGAAGGAGCCGGGAGCGTATTGCAGCTAACTTACGAGCTCTTAATTCTCCCTTGATTTTTATTTTATTTTTACGGTTCATATCCATCGACAAAATGAAAAGTTTGTTCTTTAAACCACTAATTTAGAAACGGAGGAAAGTAGTTGGTCCATACTGAAAGGTTTTGTGATCCATGCCCGTATCCCTTGAGCTACTAACTTTTCCTTCATTGCAGTTTGGGATTCTGTAGTTAACATTACGATCGGAAGGAACTGATAGTTACCGGAAGATTTGACCTTTTCAACGAACTCTACTCCGTCCATGATAGGCATGTTCACATCGCAAACGACCAGCTTAAGATCGTTGCTCAGTAACTCTAAACCTTGAGCTCCATTCTCCGCTTCCAATACTTCGTAACCTTTTGATTCCAAGGTTACCTTCACTAATTTTCTCTGGGCAGGAGAATCATCTACGATCAATATTTTTTTAGACATACAATATACCTCACACTCGACAGAGTCTACGTATCTAATCCGATTGAGTTGCATTAGATACTCTTTATGTAATTGGATCTTATTCCGGATTTTATTTCGGAAGAGGATTGTTACTTAACTTTCCCGAATGAAATAGACGATGGGAGAAGCAAAATCATTCAATAAATTTCGTTTAATAGAAATATTTCTTTGCGGAATGATTTTTTTATAGAACGGGTTGCTTGGAAACCGTATAACGTGACTCAATTATTTTCTGAATGAACGATAGCTTCCTTTGTAATATTTAATTTAAAGTTCATTGAATGTCAAATGAGGCAAAATTCGTCTGATTTGCATTCTGGATTTATCCCTTGTGAGGTATGATTGTTCGAAAAGTACGTCATGTCCTTTTGGCGTTCGTTTGTTATTCCAAAGTATGAAATATATTTCGAGGGATTCTTTTGATTTGGTATCAAACATTTTATATGAATAGGAAACATTTTCTGTATAATTTGCTTTTTGGAGACACGATTCCCGAAAATGAGGATTACGTGTTTGGAATAATAGAATTAGCGTGTTCTAATTTTTAATAGGCAAAGAAACTGTGGCTAGTACTACTTCTACAGGTTTTTCTCCTATAGAATGATCAAGAACGTTATGTATGCTGAATATCCCACCGTGTTTTTTTATTACAAAATCGACTATCGTTAACCCTAAACCGGTAAAATATTCCTCACCTTCCAAGGTTTCATCCACGAAACCCGCGAGTCGATAGAACGGTTGTTTGACCAGTAGTTCTTTGTTTTTAGGGATACCTGGGACCGATCGCAGATCGAATTCGTTTTTCAGATTGATATTCAAGTATCCCCCGGAAACGGAAAGATAAATGTTTATGACAGAATTATTAGATGAATATTTCAGGGAATTTACCAACAATTCGCTGAATATTCTGGAAAGTGACTCCGCGTCCACATCTAGATTGAACCCATTGGGAGGAGGCGTTATTTGAGGGATGAATATGTTCTTTTTTTCCCTATATTGTTGGTTGGAATTCTCCAAATGTAATCTGGATTTTTCCAATAGATCATAGATCTCGGAACTATTCGTCTTTCTCAAGGAATTTTGGAAGTCCTTGTTGAGAATCGATAAACTCTTTTCTAGAGAGCTAAGCCCTTTTTTCACATAAAATGAATTCTCAAATAGTAATTCTATAATGTCTGAGGAGAAATTATAGCCCGATTCTTCCCTTTTAGCGTTCGCCTGGAGCATTTCGACTATACTTACGATTGCTCCGAAGCCTCCTCCGCTAAAAAAGCTTTGTTTGAGATTATTGAGAGTACTTTTGGAAAGATCTACATTCTTTTCCAGATCGGTCAGCCAGGATTGTTTGTACAGGATCCAATTCAGTTGGGCTTTAAGACGTTCTTCGTTCTCCTGTATCAGGATCCTTTCACTCTCCTTTAAGCGTATAAATTCCGAAATCCTGTTTAAGACTTGGTATAATCTTTCCCTATTGATCGGCTTGATAAGATAGTCGAAAATCCCCAACTTCATCACTTCGATAATAATTTCAGGAACATCGTTCCCGGAAATTACGATGAATAGAGACTCGGGCTTTTTCTCTTGTATCTTTTTGATAAAATCAAATCCGTTCATTACGGGCATTTCTAGATCGACTAAAAAGAGGGAATAGTCAGCTTTTTCGGCCATTTCGCTGCCGATTTTCCCGTCTGGAGCAGTATCCGCCTCCACGCCGAAACTTCTGGCTAATCTAGCGATCAATTCTCGATTTTCCTCCTGATCTTCTATGATCAAAATTGGATTATGTAGGTTTAATCTTAATGCCATGGTCAAAACAGTGCGTGTTTCAAAAATTTTGCATATAGAATGTTTAAATTCGGTGCTTTAAACTTCCATTTTTCGGACCTATTGAAATTTATTTCCTAAACGTTGTAAAGATGAAAATGTGAAATATTTTATATTAAATCATAAATAATTAATATAATGGATCTCGGATCATTACGTCATTCTCCCTTTCATGCATGGAATTGGTCCTGGTTAAATCAAAATTAATTATAGAAAGTTCCGCTGGGAAAATCGAAGAAGTACATTATATCCGGTTCAATCCACCTCTTTTATGGCTCTTTACCGAACAAACGTTAATTTTTAAAAGAATCCTCTTTACAAAAAAGGATCATATATTAAAACTCCCCGGGATTTTAATCCGGGGGGAAAACGTAATGATTTTAGCCGCAAGAATTTTGGCAGGTATCGTCGGCCTATTGCATGTTTGGATCTTTATTATGGAAAGTGTATTATGGATGCGACCTCGCATTCATAGAAGATTCGGAGTTTCGGATACAAAAACGGCAGAGGCGATGAAGGCTGTTTTTTTGAACCAAGGTTTTTATAATTTATTTCTTGCCATTGGAGCATTGTACGGAGCGATCTTTTTCGAGATCCATCCCGGTTATGCTCCGGCGATCTTGGCATTCTCTTGTCTTTCCGTTTTCGGAGCAGGGCTTGTGTTGTTAGTTTCTAAACCTGCAATGGCAAGGGCTGCGATTATCCAAGGACTTCCTCCTTTGATTGCAGTTGTTCTGTATTTTATTTCCTGTAACGGATAAATTTTTATGATCGATCCACTTGAAAGTTCTGGGGGCAACTTGAAGGCTACCTTCGGGTGGATCGATTTTTATTTAAGATCACTCGATACAAAATATTGCGGAAAGTAGATCCGAATCAATCAAGTCTCTCGAAAATTACGGATGATTTTTAGAAAAATCTAATATATACCAATTGACCCATTCGTTCCTGGAGTTGAACTTTAGCCCTGTTATGGATTTTAATGCGGAAATGATCAACTTTCTGTTTCGAAACGGAGAATTTTCTTGCAGCAATCTAATAAGGATCGGAACACTTGCCGGATCTTTTTTTGCTCCTAATTGAGAAACGGCCACCTGATGAAGATTGATATTTTCGCTTTCCGCATATTTTTCCAAAATTTTGCGAGATTCCTCTCCCCGAATGGAGGTGATCGCAGATAATGTAATCGGAGCTAGATCCGGAAAATCTTCCGTTTTTTTATCTAATAGAGATAAAGACTTCGGGGAAGCGATCATTCCTAAACTTTCAGAAGCGATCTTGGCAAGTTTTTGGTCATTTGATCTGCTTGCCTCCTCCACATAAGGAAGAGCCTCTTCCGAACCTATTGCGCCTAATGCCCAAACGGCTCCGTATTTTGCTTCCGTTAGATCTTCTTTTAGTGTCTTAACTAGAACCGGGATACTTTTTTTATCGCCCAAATATCCCAAGGACTGTGCGATGATCTCTCTATCGGGAATAGTAGGATCTAATAACGTTTTTTCTATCTCTTCTCTTGCTTTGGAAAATTTGATACGACCTAAAACATGAGATGCGGGAGCTTTTGTTAGGGGTTTCCCTTTCACTAAAACCTCTAAAATACGGGTAGAAAAACTAGGATCCGGAACTCCAATCAAAACATCTGCCGCCCTGTATCGGATCTCCTTGTCTTGGTTTTCTAAAATGGGAAGCACTAGGGGCAAAATTTTAGGGTCCTTGATCTCAACGAGAGCAATGGAAGAGTTCTCCCTTCCCTTATCAAAATCCGCCTGTAAAGCTTTTACTAAAAGTGGAATGGATTTTTTGCTTCTAACCTTTCCCAGTGCCAGGTAGGAGGCCGCCAACGTGGGGCCGGGCTCGGAATGTGAGGCGAGATCGATGAGATAATCTTCTGCTTCGAGAATATTCAATTTTCCTAATGCCATAGCGAAAGTTTTGGCCTTGTCCGAGTCCTTATTCAATTTTGCCCGGGTCAAAATGAAGTTTCCGGATTGCCTTGCGTTGATCCGGACTAAAGTATCTACAGCCAGTAAACGAATACTCGCGTCTTCATGATTTAAAAGGCTCGCCACACGATTTCCCGCTTGAGGATCTTCCATTCGTGAAATAGACTCCAAAACGGTTCCCAGATCAATGCCCGACTTAGGATCCAGAAAGTTTAGAATTTCAGGAAGAGAAGATCTGTCTTTCCAGATCCCTAATGCCAGGATTGCAGGTCCTCTTGTGATCGCTTCCGAGGATCTCATCCATTCTCGTGCGATTGGAATGAACTTCCTTTCGTTTCTGGATGCTAATTCCAAAATTGCCTGGGATCTCATCCTCGGATTTTGGCTTTTTAGATCGGATACCAATTGTTCCAGGCTTGGTCCTTCTTCTTCTTGGACTTCGGGTAAAAGTTCTGGGCGAGGAGGACCGAAACATCCAAAAGTCGATCCGAACACCATCGTAGCATATATGAGAGATAATCTAAATATCATAAAAACAGAATGTAATTTGAACATCTTTAATATCATCTAGGCACCGATTCGGAAGCTTGTATCAGTTGTGTTAATTCCTTCTGCCAAGCTGCAAGATCGGAATTTGCTTGAGGGATCTGGGAAGTATCCATTCTACCTTGTTGGATCGCGTATTGGACCAATTGGATCCTGGATTCTAATTCGGAAATTTTATAAGAAAAATAGGCCCTCTGTTCTTCCGGAGTTACGTTCGGATCTGTCGGCCTAGTGGGGACGGAACCGGGGTGGTCATATTTGCTTGCATTTCTCGATAATGCAAACTTGGATTCGGCAGAAGTGATCTTATCCAATAGTTCTCTTGCTTTTTTTTCGTCTTCCGAAGTAAGCGGAGGGCGAAATTCTTTCGGAATATATATATTACGCGGGAATCTTGCCGCAAAGTCGATCCATTCCTCTCTTATCTTTTCTCTTTCTTCTTCCGATTTTTTTTCTCTAAATGCCGCAGGCCAAAGTCTTTTAGCGGAACCTTCCAAGTCTGGATCTTCCTCGAAAGGGTGAGGAGCGTCCGGGAATTCCAAGGTATCACTGCCGTATTTTCGATCCACTGCTTCGGAAGCTTCTTCTCCTAGACTGGGAGACGGTGCTTTTTTTTCCGGCCAAATAATAAATAAAAAACAAAGAATAAGAATAAACGCTCCTGAGATCCAGGGCCAGTAAGAACGAAAGAATTGCATTTTAATAAAAAGGAAACTGAAATTAGGAAAATTGATTTATAGACCGTTTCCCGCCCGAAACCGAGCGGGAAACACTTCGAACTCTTAAACGAATATCCCGATGACCCAGGAAATAAACTGGCCGAACAGAGTGTCCGTCAGGAATTTTTTCAAGTCAATCGGATTACGATTTAAGGAATCGTAATACCAAGCGGTGTATTCGCTCACTTGCGGGATGGAATAACCGTATCTGGAATTGATCGCTTTGATCAATTCGTTCGCAAAGACTGCATGACCGTACATATTCGGATGGACACCGTCCAAACCGAAAATTCCCGGCTGGCCGGGGAGAGGCCAGTTTGCCTTTGCATAGCCCGGACTATAACCGGAAGGACTTTTGATCAAACGACCGTTCTCTTTCAGATCATCGAAAAGGACTTTAAGATCCGCTAATGCAAATCCCATAGCGACAGCCTGAGCCTTCACCTCGTTGTTTATGGAAGTTAAGAAATTCGTAATAGTATTCACTTCATTCTTATCTAAAACTTGAGAAGGATCGGAAACTGAAGAACGGAAGAAGGCCTTAAGACCGGAGTAGTTCGTTCTACCTTGAGGATCGTTATAGTTTTCCAAAAATGCGATAGAGGTCACATTCGGTACGGTGAACAGTACTCCACCTTTAATGGATCCGATCGCAGCCATTTTGGACATAGTGGAACGGATATCTCGGAGAAATCTTGCTTGGTCCAAGCAGTCCGTAGAAGTGCTCAACGCAGTACAAAGTACATGATTTGCAGCCGCCGTCCCGAATAAGAAGCTAGGTTTTACGGCCTGCATAACTTGCATCTGAGTCCCGGAACTTCTTAAACCGAATTGATGGAATTTATCCGGAGATTGACAATCCGGAACTTGGACCCAACGATAGGTATACCAATACCAAGTAGCCCAGTACCATTCCTTGGCCCATGTCGTTGCGTTAATGTTCTCACACTTACCGGAAGTTTGCAGAACCGTAGTGTAATCCGCACCGGTGATCCCTGCATGTGTCGGAAGTCCAACAGTTGATCCGTTCCCTCCGATAATGGAAGCAGCGATGCAGAATACCCCACAATCACCTTTGAGCACGTCTTCGAAATTCAAATAGGGCCCATTTAACACGTTATACGAAACGTTCGAGCCGGCTTGTTTGGAAACTAAAACCGGATAAGCCCAGTTTTGAGTTTTTTCTTCTACGGTTGCGCCATAAAAACCCTGGCTTAAGGAGTCGCCGATTACTCCGGGTCTGGAAAACATCTGCACTTGGCTTTGTGCCGAAAGCGTAGAAGCCCCCACGATTAGGAAAATCCCGCTTAGGATTTTCCGAAAGTTTCGAATGTTCATTTTTAAATTAACTCCACTCTCTATTGAAGGAGATTTCTATATTCTCTTCGAGCCAAAGCATATAAGGTGGAGTTATGAAGTCAATTTCCAAATGGAAAATATTTTTTTCTATATTGAACATTCGTAATATTACAAAGTGACAGCTTTGAGCGAACGGTGTTAGTAGTTAATGTTTGATATATAATTAAATTTTTATAATATATTCTTGTATCCCTCGTATAAGTGATTCGATGGCAGGCTATATGATCGTAAACACTGTTCGTTCCATGGATCTGCTACTTAAGGGCTCGAGCAGGCGCCTCTTTTGTGTATACTTTTACTTCGGTTTGCAGTGTATCCCCAAACGACTAAGAGTGTGGCCCTTCGCAGTGCAGTTAGTCGAAAGTGTTGTAGAATATCGGAAGATTGTATTGGAAGGTCCACGGTGATGCCTTGTCCTAAGAAATTGTCCACATTACAAAAAGTGATCAGCTGTTTATCGTGCTGTCGTTTTTGCGGTTTTTTATTGCCAGAACATCCAAATAATGGATTGAACCGATCTTGTTTTCGCCTAAGATCATATTTAAAAAGAAATAAATTATGTTTAAACTGTCCCGGATCGTCTTATTGCTTTTTTTATTTCAAATCGATTGTTTAACCGTGTCCTTAAATCGAAGGATAGAAAGAGTCGATTATGATCCTATTCAATTCAAGAACATATTAGGGTTATATAAAGATAAAGAATCCGAGCTTTATGTGAAGTTTTTGGGAAAAAATGAAGATGCTTTGGAAAAGGAATTTTATCTAAAAATCCCAAATTCCAATTCTTTAATTTCTCAGGAAGATTTTGCCAAAGGAATATTCGAAGTGTGTACGGATTGTTCTCTTATTAAATCTTCGGTCCATAAATTCCGAGAAGGTCAAATCCCTTTATTGTTCGGCGATATTATTATAGATATGGCGAATACTGCTATTAGAAAAAATTTATACGAAGTTGGAGTAAATATTTTAAGTGAAGAGGTTACATTTAAAGATATTGAATCGGCGAAATGGGATGGAGGTTCTTTTCTTCTTTTGCAAAAGTCGGATGGCAAAAAGATCGTTTTGATGGATTGTGGAAATGAGTTTTGTCGACCATTCCAGCATGATGAGTATTTTCTAAAGGACTGGAAAATTCCCATCCCTTTGACTAAATGGGCTCCAAAAAACGGAGTTCGGGTCCGGATTGGAGCTACAGCCAATTACGTTTGGATGGAGGCGGATGAAAAATTAAAAAATCGTGAAAACAATAAAATAACGGCGGTAATTCCCGATCGTATAGAACGAAAAGATCCTGCAAAACCTTTCTTTTATATACTGTATCCTTTTACATATTTAGGAGATATACTGCTAACCCCGATCTATACGATTGCATTAATCATCGCTGGACCAAGTTACGGCGGGAAGAGATAAATTTTTAAAAACTTCTATTGTTCCTATATGAATTCCGCGGTCTCGATACGAACCGAAATCTTGCGAATTCCGCTTGCCGGGGGAGTTGATCTTTCTCAAGATCCTTACCGTGATACTTTTCTATTATCTCTCTTCTATCCTGGGTCTACTTGCGGGAAATATGTTCAATTACACCGCCATAATCCTTTCCCAAAGTATATCGGATTCGGATACGTTTTCGGCTTACGTATTCTTCTTCGTATGTTTTCCCCTGCTGTTTTTGAGTTTCACTGCGGGGAGATTATTGGATAAGTATTCCAGGAAATGGTTACTTGCAGCGGCTCAGATCTCAATGGCCTGCGGTTCCGGATTTGCCGCTTTGGCCTTACATTTAGGTTGGATCTCTCCCGGAAAACCGTATCTTCTTTTAGTATCTTCGGTGCTTTCCGGGATCGGGCTTTCTTTTGTGATGCCCGGAAGATTTGCGATCCTCGGTGATCTATTAGAACATTCTAAAATAGGAAAACACAGTGTTTGGTTGAACACTCTTGTACTTTTCGGATACGGACTTGCGCCTTTGGTGGCCGGATATTTTAAGGAATACTTCTCCTTTAAATATGTTTTTATGGGAATTGGTTCCGCTTATATTCTGAGTGTTTTCTTTTTGGTATTGATCCCGGTACAGATGAGAGAAAGAGGTCACACTGTTTCCGGCCCGGGGATCTCGGAACTAGTTGCTTATTTAAAAAAATCCACTCTGGTTTCTCAATTCCTTTTACTTATGGGCGCAGTTGTCCTGTTAGTCGGTCCCGTCCAGGTACTTCTTCCTAAATATGCTAAAGAAATATTAGGATTAAGTGAAGGAGCAAGGGGCGCATTACTTTCTTCTCTTGGAATCGGGCTTGTGATCGGAGGAGGAGTTACGTTTCTTCTTCATGGTTTAAAAAAGAAGGGGCATATTCTTTTTGGATCGGCCCTTTTCAGTTGTTTACTTTTTTCTTTGGTTCCTTTTCTTGCCGACAGTTTGGTGTTGACCGTAATATGTTTTTTCTTGTTCGGCTTTGTGACCGGAGTGATCATCACGCTTATCCCGGCTGGGATCCAACAAAATACGGAAAATCATATCAGAGGTCGGATCCTCTCTTTATATAGCCTGGTTTTTCTCTTGGTTCCTGCATTCTCCGGAATTTTGTCCGGATTTTTCTCGGACCGGATCGGAATTCCTTCCACATTCGTATGGTCCGGGTTTTTGGAAATGGGTGTATTAATCTATCTTAGCTGGAGAATGGATCAGGTAAGGAGTCATTATTAAACGGTTGCCAAATCGTCCAGGGATCAGGAATTTATATATTATGTTTCAAGGCGTATTTACTGCCATTATTACCCCATTTAGGAACGGGAAAATAGATTATGATTCCTATTTTTCGCTTTTGGACAAACAGATCCAAGCGAGGGTAAGCGGGGTTGTGCCATGCGGTACCACCGGCGAATCTCCCACTCTTTCCCATGAAGAACACGCGGAACTGATCCGCGAAACCGTGAAACATGTCAAAAAGCGGATTTTGGTCGTGGCCGGTACAGGTTCCAACTCCACCAGAGAGGCTGTGGAACTGACAGAGGCAGCCTGCAAGGACGGAGTCGACGGTATACTCCAAGTGAATCCGTATTACAATAAACCTACTCAAGAGGGTTTATTCCTTCATTTTAAAGAGGTCGCGGATCATTCTTCCGTGCCTGTGATGTTGTACAATATTCCCGGTCGGACTTCCGTGAATTTATTGCCGGAAACCGTTCTTCGTTTATCGGAACACCCTAAGATCAGATCTATGAAAGAAGCTACGGGGGACCTGGGACAGATGTCCAAGCTCATTTCTCTGGTTGGGGACAAGATGACTGTTCTTTCCGGAGACGATAATTTGACTTTGCCTCTTCTCTCCTTAGGTGGAAGGGGCGTGGTTTCCGTGATCTCGAATCTATTTCCTGAAAGTTTGGTGAAGCTTGTCGAATCTTTCCAAACAGGAGACTTGGCAGGCGCTCAAAAAATCCATTATGATTTCTTGGAATTATTCGCGTTGGCGTTCATCGAGACCAATCCTATTCCGATTAAAGCAGCGATGAGCTGGAACGGATTCTGCTCGGCTGAGATCCGTCTTCCGCTGACTTCTTTGAGTGCAGGTCCCGGCGCGGATCGTTTGAAAAAAATAGTTTCCGACCTTTTAGCGAAAGGTTATAAATAAGGTATTCGATTTGGCCCGCAAGAATCGTGTCGCAGTCATTGGCGCTTCCGGCAGAATGGGGAAGGCTATTATCCAAGTGCTTTCCCAATCGAAAATTTCGGAACTTTCCGCTGCGGTAGTAGGTAAAGGTTCCGTTTATTTGGGTTTGGATTCCGGTTTACATTCCGGACTCAAACAAAATGAAATTTTGTTTTCTGACGATCTTTCCAAATCCGTCGCCGAATCGGATACGGTGATCGATTTTTCTATCCGGGAAGTATTACCCGAAGTTCTATCTATCTGCAAGGAATCCAAAAAACCCGTTGTTGTAGGTACTACAGGTCTTGCGGATTCTCATAAGGAATTGTTAAAAGAAACTTCTAAAATAATTCCGATCGTGTATTCTCCCAATATGTCGATCGGTGTGAATTTACTTTTTAAACTGACCGAAATTGCAGCGAAAGTGATGGGGGACCTGGCGGATATAGAGATCCAAGATATCCATCATCGTCATAAAAAAGACGCACCTTCCGGAACTGCGGAAAAACTCAAAGCAATCCTTTTGGAGACTCTTTCCAGGACGGAGTCGAATATTGTACACGGTCGCCATGGAATTCTTCCGGAAAGGGACCCTAAAGAAATCGGGATCCATACTCTTCGAGCGGGAGAGGTAGTGGGAGATCATACCGTCTATTTTTTTACTCCGGAAGAAAGAGTGGAAATTTCGCATAAAGCCCAGGATAGAAAAACTTTTGCAGTCGGCTCGGTAAAAGCCGCCGAATTTTTGATCGGAAGAGAAAAGGGCCTTTATGATATGTTTTCCGTATTAGGGTTATAAAGGGTTCTTGGAATGGATTTTTTAAAAAACATCAGTTTATTCCAAAGTGATAAGTTCGGGATCGTGATGATCCTGGATATCCTGATCGTTAGTTTTTTAATTTATCAATTTTATTCCACCCTTCGTAGAACAAGAGGGGTGCAGCTTCTTTTGGGGATCGGTTTTATTTGGGTGCTCGGGATCTTCGCCCAAACTTTGAACTTTGAACTTTTGGATTGGATCATAGATAATATCCGTCCGGCGCTTGTGTTTGCGATCATAGTACTTCTGCAGCCGGAACTTCGCAAGATCACGGGTGATATGGCGAGGCTAAGATTATTCCGTCCTTTCCTTTTGAAAACCGTAACCGATCTGGACGAGATCGTAGAAGCGGCAAAGATCATGGCTAAGAATAAAACAGGTTCTCTCATTGCGATCGTTCGAGAACATAGTCTCAAGGATATCGCGGAGCAAGCAGTCCAACTGGATGCGATTCTTTCCACGAGTCTGCTCCTTACCATATTCAAAAAAAATACTGCACTTCACGATGGAGCAGTCATCATTGAGCAGAACCGTATCGCATGCGCGGGAGCATTCTTACCGATGGCCCAAAATTTGGACGATGCTCGTATGGGAGCAAGACATAGGGCGGCCCTAGGGATCGCGGAAGAATCGGATGCCGTTGTAGTCGTCACTTCGGAAGAAACCGGAGAGATTTCAGTATGTTATGACGGGGAAATGATCCATCCGGTCAAACCGATCGAATTAAAAAATCTTTTGAACACTATTCTTCATGAAAAGAAATCAGGACCGGGAAATCCGAATTCCGATAAAAGGTTAGAATCGGAAGAAGCAGGGGACTCGAATGATTAAGGCCCTTCTGAACAATTGGCAGGCAAAATTAGGCTCTATCATTCTTGCCACATTATTCTATATTAATTTACAAAATTCTAAAATTCTTGTAAGAGAAGTAAACATCAAGATTGAATATCCTAAATTAAGTAACGGATTGATCATCGCCAAGGGGTCGGATACTACTTTTCCGGTTAAAGTGGAAGGGGTGCGGGATTACGTAAACTTCTACACTCCTTCCTTGAAGGCTTACATTTCTCCGGCGGATCTTCATCCCGGGGAAAATATTGTAAACGTGGTCCGATTTGGAGGAACAACTCCAGGATTAAGGATCTCTAAAATTCCGGGAAAGGAGAAGGTCCGGATCATTGTCGAGTCCAATGTCAGCAGGACACTGGTGCTTGAGCCAAGATTCCAAGGAGATCCGCCTAAGGATTATATCAAATCTTCTCATTTCGTTTCTCCCACTAGCCTAGTCGTTGTAGGTAATCCATCCGAGTTCGATAAAGTAGGTAGGGTAGCCGCTCTGCCTGCTATCTCTTTGAAGGATAAAACGAAAACATTCACTCAGAAATTTAAGGTACCGGATCTTCCTGCGGGATTAAAATACAGGGACAATATAAGAGAAGTTTCCGTAACGGTGAATATTGTAGCGGATTCTTCCACTCCGGGAGAGAGTATTGTTTTAGGAGTTCCCGTAAAATGCCAGAACCTGGATAAAAATCTGGAAGCGGAATTTTCCGAACAGGAAGTTTCAGTAAAATTACAATCGAAAACTCCGCTACGAAGTATCCAGATCATCAAGGGTCTAAATGCGAGTGTGTTCTGTTCCCATAAATACGATCCCAAAACAAAAAAGATACTGCCCGATAGCAAACCGGTGGTTGCAAAGATCCGTTTGGAAAAAGCACCTAGTTTAAAATCCGTCGAGATCCAGGGAGTTTTTCCCGATCGAATTTCCATTTTGTATAGAGTCCGCCCGGATATCGGTCAGGATGGAACCGGAAGCGAAGAAGGGGGAGACGGAAACTCGGATCCGGGCTCGGAAGAACCTCTGCCGGAGCCTGAGGAAGAATGAAGATCACAGTAGGGAATGATATAGTAGAAAATTCCAGGATCAGGGACTTACTCAATAAACACGGCGAAAGATTTTTGAAAAGAGTGTTTTCCGAAACCGAGATCGCATACTGCTCAGGAAGGAAGGATCCTGTACCACATCTTAGTGGAAGATTTTGTGTAAAAGAAGCATTTATCAAGGCGATAGAGCCGGGACACAAGGTCCTTCTTGACATGAGAGAAATCGAACTTTTCGGGAAGGAATTCGGAAAAAAAGAATTGGTACTTCACGGAAAATCGAAAGAATTGTTCCTCGAGAAAGGTTATAGTGGTGTTTCCGTATCCATCAGCCATGCGGAAAATTATTCCACTGCAATTGTCGTTCTCTATAAGGAGTGAGCTATAATGATCACCGAGTCTTTTAAACAAACTCTGAAATTGTACGACGAAGGTCTCGCATTGTACAAGAATAGAAAGTTCAAGGAAGCTTGGGAATTGTTCAAAAAAGCAGTAGAGATCACTCCAAACGACGGACCATCTAAAAAATATATAGGACGCTGCGAAGCATTTATAGCGAATCCTCCTCCGGAAGATTGGGATGGGGTTTTCGAGATGAAAACGAAATAATCTGGTATCATGTCAAAAAAAGCCGCAACTGCATCCAAACCAAGCCGCACTGTAACCGAATTCGGGACTATCTCCACTGTTTTAGGAAGAGGCACGCATTTCTCTGGCATTCTGAATTTCAAAAAACCGTTGGAGATCTCCGGTGAGTTCCAAGGAGAAATAGAATCCGAAGGATTTCTATTAGTCAGCGAGGGAGCCAAGGTCAAAGCCAATATCAAAGCCGGTACAGTAATCGTCGGAGGAGAGATCACAGGAAATGTGATCGCTACCCAGCGCTTGGAAATGCTTCCAAGCGGAAAAGTAAACGGAAACATTAAGACTGCCAAACTGCAGATCGCAGACGGCGTGATCTTCGAAGGCAACTGCGAGATGATCCTTCCTAATAAGGATTGACCCCTAGGTCCAACCTGGAACATTGGTATCTGCTAGCCCGAAACGACCTATGGACGGCGGAAAAGCGGCCAAAATCGCATTAGCCATCTTTTTAGGAACCTTGGCCGGAGCCGTAGTCGGAGTAATCATCGACAACGTTTTTGGGGTCCATATCCTCTCCGTCTACCTCTTACAAGAACCGGTTCGGCTGGAACTTTACGTAATTAAAGTCGAAGCACAAGTTACCCCTGCAAGTCTTTTGGGACTTGTGGCGACATTGTTCTTCGTACTAAAAAAGGGGTAAACAACTCATGTCAGTAATTTCCATGAAGAATTTACTGGAAACCGGAGTACACTTCGGTCACCAGACAAGAAAATGGAATCCGAAAATGGCTCCCTATGTCTTCACTGCAAGAAACGGGATCCATATCATCGACCTTCAAAAAACCGTTCAAAAAGCGAAAGAAGCTTATGACGCATTGAAGAAGGTTACTTCCGAAGGAAAAAAAGTCCTATTCGTAGGAACGAAAAAACAAGCGAGAGGAGCGATCGAAAGAGAAGCACTCCGTTGTAGTATGTTCTTCATTAATAACCGTTGGCCGGGCGGACTTTTAACCAACTGGAATACCGTAAAAAAATCCATCGCTCGTTTGAAAAAACTAGAGGGAATGGAAACGGATAACACCTTCGAAAAAGAAGTAAAAACTAAAAAAGAAGTATTATCTCTTCGCAGAGAGTTGGATAAACTCCGCAAAACTTTGGGTGGGATCAAGGACATGACCAGCATTCCTGAAGTTCTTTTCGTGATCGATCCTAAAAAGGAAGAGATCGCCGTAAAAGAAGCTCGTAAACTTGGTCTAAAAATTTTCGCAGTGGTGGATACCAACTGTGATCCTGAATTGATCGACTATCCGATTCCAGGTAACGACGACGCAATCCGTGCGATCTCCTTATTCCTCGAAACCATGTCTAACGCGGTAATCGAAGGGACCGGAGGAGTTGTGGAGCAGCCTCGCTTCAGCGAAGATCTGGATTCGGAAGCGCTTGCTCTGGAATACCAAGGTGAGTACGACGAAAGTGGTAAGTTCATCATGGACGAGGATCCGGTTACTCCTAAAAAAGAAGAATCGGCTCCAGCAGCGGAAGTTACTACCACTATTGAAATCGATAAAGGCGAGTAAGAGGGAAGATCATGTCAGCATCTACTACCGACCTTATTAAGGAACTGAGAGACCGCACCGGTGCGGGATTGATGGATTGTAAAAAAGCTCTTCAAGAGAACAATAACGATCTAGATAAATCTGCAGATTGGTTGCGTGAAAAAGGGATCGCTAAGGCTTCTAAAAAAGCGGGACGTGTGACCAAAGAAGGAAGAAATATTTCCTATATCCACGGAGACGGAAAGATCGGAGTCCTTTTAGAATTAAACTCCGAGACCGACTTCGTTGCACGTAACGAGGCTTTTGAAGCGCTCGGAAAAGAGATCTGTCTGCAAATTGCGGCAATGTCTCCATTATACGTGAGCGAAGAACAAGTCCCTGCGGAAGATATTGAACGCGAAAAGAAGGTGATCGAAGCACAACTTAAGGAAGAAGGTAAAAAACCTGAACAGATCGAAAAGATCGTTCCGGGAAAGATCAAAAAATACTTCTCCGAAGTTTGTCTTTTGAACCAAGCGTTCATCAAGGATAATAACAAGACGGTTGATGATCTGGTTAAGGAAGCAATCGCGAAGTTCGGTGAGAATATCACTGTTGCCCGCTTTACTCGTTACCAGGTTGGCGGCCTCTAAACCTTGTCTCAGGAAACTTCTAAGTATAAAAGAATTTTGATTAAACTCTCCGGCGAGGCACTTGCCGGAGAGGGAGAATTCGGGATCGATAGCAATAAGGCCCATTCTCTTGCGGAAGAGATCAAAGAAGTTCATTCATTAGGAGTTGAGATCGCTCTGGTTGTCGGTGGGGGAAACCTGATCCGCGGAGCGAGTCTTGCTAAGATGGGAATGGACCAAGCCACCGCAGATTATATGGGGATGCTTGCCACCATCCAAAACGCATTGGCTCTACAAGATGCCTGCGAGAAAAAGGGACTCTACACAAGGGTTCAATCCGCAATCGATATCCATTCCATCGCAGAAAGTTATATCCGCCGAAGAGCGGTCCGACACTTGGAAAAGAAAAGGATCGTGATATTTGCAGGCGGGATCGGTAACCCTTACTTTACCACTGATACCGCGGCAAGTTTAAGAGCGGTAGAAGTTGGATGCGAAGTCATCCTAAAAGCCACCAAGGTGGACGGTGTGTACGAAGCGGATCCAAAAAAAGATCCTAGCGCAAAAAGATATACTCATATCTCCTTTATGGAATCCATCAAACGTAGACTGAAGGTTATGGATTCTACCGCCCTCAGCCTCTGCATGGAAAACAATATGTCGATAATCGTATTTGACATTTTTAAACGGGGCAATTTAAAAGATTTGGTTCTTGGGGACAAAAAAATAGGTACCCTAATTTCCAACTCGGAGGATATTCGGATCGATGGCGAATGAAGAATTAATCAACGCAATGAAATCCAAGATGGATAAGACCGTGGAACTCCTAAAAAAGGACTTTGCGGGAGTCCGGACTGGAAGGGCCAATCCGGCATTGATCGAAGATCTGAGAGTGGAATATTACGGAACTCCTACTCCGATCAATCAATTGGGAAATATCTCCGCTCCGGAGCCAAGGCTTCTAGTGGTTTCTCCTTATGATAAGGGAATCATGAAAGATATCGAAAAGGCGATCCAAGCTTCGGGACTAGGCTTACAACCTACGAACGACGGGGTAGTCATTCGTATTATCATTCCGGAACTGACAGGGGAAAGACGTAAAGAATTGGCAAAAGTGGTGAAATCCAAATCGGAAGAAAAAAAGGTCGCTATCAGGAACATCCGCAGGGATGCGATGGAAGATCTTAAAAAACATTCCGAAGGAATTTCCCAGGACGAATTAAAAACTCTGCAAGACCAGGTGCAAAAAATTACGGATTCTTACATTGACAAATTATCCGCAATTACCGCCGAAAAAGAGAAGGAAATCACTACGGTCTAAGTTTGGCTTCTTCCCAAAAAAAAATTCCCCGTCACGTTGCCGTCATCATGGATGGGAACGGAAGATGGGCGACATCTAAGGGACTCTCCAGGTCCGAAGGACATAGGGCAGGGGCGGACGCGATCGATCGTCTTATGGACTCTAGTCTTTCCTTAGGTTTAGAGGTAGTTTCCTTATACGCATTTTCTACCGAAAACTGGAAGCGTCCGATCACTGAGATCCGATCCATATTTAATCTATTGGTGGAATTTATAGATTCTCGTTTGGACAAGATCCACGCCAAGGGAATTAGGATATTACATTCCGGTTCTAAAAAAAAGCTTAGTTCCTTAGTTTTATCTAAAATCGATCATGCGGCAGAAATTACCCGCAAAAACCGAAAATTAACTGTGAACTTTTGTTTAAATTACGGGTCTCAAGAAGAGATTTTAAATGCATTTTCCAGATTAGTGGAAGAAAGAAAGAAGAAGTCCATCTCTATCCAAAAACCGATCAGCATAAAAGAACTCGAAAAATATTTGTATACGTACCCCCTTCCGGCGGTAGATTTATTGATTAGAACCGCCGGGGAAAGGAGATTATCCAATTTCCTTCTATGGCAATCCGCTTATGCGGAGCTTTTTTTTACGGAAAATCTTTGGCCTGATTTCGGAGACAAGGATCTGAGAGAGGCGCTGGATTGGTTCCGGGGAAGGACCCGAAAATTCGGAGGTTTAGAGAATGGGTGAAACTACAAAAAGGATCCTTTCTGCGGCTGTGCTCGTAGCCCTCTACCTGTTCATGATCTTTTACAGGGATTTTTATTATTTACAAACGTTGGCGATACTTCTCATCGGGGGAGTGATAGGTCTGACTGAATTTTACAGGCTTTCCGATCGAGGCCAGGACGGAAGACCTTTCAAGGGGACCGGGATATTCTTCTTTATTATAATATTATTGATTTATTATTTTAGATTTGTAGCCTCCCAGAATAAATTCGAGCCGCCAATTTTCTTTCAAACACATTTTAAATTGTTTGTGCCTAGTTTCGATGCGGTCATATTCTCTTTCGTATTACTTTTCCTATTCAGTTTCCTTCTCCAAATTTTGAGAAGACCATTGGATGGCGCCATCTTCTCCGTTAGTTCCACGATCTTGGGAGTTGTTTATGCTGCGATCCCACTCGGACATTTACTTCTTCTATTGGGAATGAACGAAGGGATCTATTATGTATTCTTAGTATCCGTTGCGACATTCTTAACGGATGTAGGCGGATATTTCGGCGGGCGTTGGTTCGGTAGAAATCCTGCAGGACTTGCCATTTCCCCTAAAAAAACCTGGGAAGGATACGTTTCCGGGATCATAGTGGCAATGATCTCTGTATTCGTTCTGAACATACTTTGGGAGAGAAGCACCGGAGTCGCTCCTTTAGTTTCCGGAGCGGAAGTATTCCTAATTTCTTTAATTTTGTCTTTGGTGGGAGTCGTAGGAGATCTATTGGAATCCGCTATGAAACGGGATGCTAAAGTAAAGGACTCCGGGAATTTGATCCCGGGCCATGGTGGTATTTTGGACAGAGCGGATGCTTTACTTTTGACCGTCCCTATCCTTTATTTTTATCTCCAGATAAAGCTCGCCCTGGGATTTCCGGTCTAATAACAATATGAGAAGAGGCGTCTCTATACTGGGTGCCTCCGGATCGGTAGGAGAGTCTACTCTCAAAATACTCCGCCAATTTCCGGAAGAGTTTCGGTTAACTTCCTTTAGCGTTCATTCCAATTTGCAAAAAGCGGAACAGGTCGCGAAGGAATTTCAACCGGATATTCTATGTATCAGTTCCGAAACCGCGGACCGCAGCGTGCTAGGAAATAAGATCGGAAATACGAAAGTATTGTACGGATCCAAAAGTTTGGAAGAGATCGTTTCTGCTCCGGAAATAGAGACCGTCGTTACTGCAGTCGTAGGTGCAAGCGGGATACGTCCTACTGTTGCCGCAATCAAAGCTGGTAAAAAGATCGGGATCGCAAACAAGGAGACTCTGGTAAGCTGCGGACCCTATATCAAAAGTTTATTAGAAAAATCTAAATCATATCTGGTCCCTGTGGACTCGGAACATAATGCACTCTTCCAACTTTTGGAAAATATGAAGAAGGATTCACTGGAGAGGATCGTTTTGACCGCTTCCGGAGGCCCTTTTCGTAAACTTCCGATCGAAGATCTTCCGAAAGTAACCATTGAACAGGCTTTAAAACATCCTACTTGGAATATGGGTCCTAAGATCACGATAGATTCCGCAGGAATGATCAATAAGGGATTGGAAGTCATCGAGGCTCATTTTCTTTTCGGATTCTCTTATGATAAGATAGGTGTGGTCATTCATCCCCAAAGTGTGGCTCACGGTCTTGTAGAGTCGAAGGATGGAGCAAGTTTTGTGTACGCTTCTTATCCCGATATGATCTTTCCTGTGGCGCATTCATTATTTTATCCTAATGTAGTCCCTGAAGTTTTAAGAGCCCATCCTGCCACTTCTTGGGGTAATCTGGAATTTTCGGAACCGGATTTGGAAAGATATCCGGGGTTGGCTTTGGCATACGAGGTAGGAAAGGCAGGCGGAATATCTCCTTCGATTTTTAATGCAGCGAACGAAGTGGCTGTGGAATTATTCTTACAGGGTAAAATTCTTTTTACCGAGATCCCGACTCTGATCCGCAACGTTTTGGAAAAAATTCCAAATTCGTTTCCCGGTGATTTGGAAGGATACGAAGAAGCGGATAGAAAGGCAAGAGAGTTGGCCTTCCATTTCTCTAAAGATAAGGTAGTGCATTTATGTTAGCAGATATTTTAGGCATCGTTTTCATGTTGGCCCTTTGTATTTTTATCCATGAGTTGGGACATCTCATCATGGGTTGGGTCGTGGGGGTGAAGGCCAGGATCTTCTCCATCGGTTACGGAAAAGGGATTTGGAAAAAGAAAATCGGTGAGACCACTTTCCAAGTCACCGGTATTCCGTTAGGCGGTTATGTTTTATTCAAGGGAGACGAGAGTGGAGCATTAAAAGGGGAGAAAGGAGAATTTTTATCCACTCCTCCGTTAAAAAGAATGATCCCGGTTTTCGGTGGACCGTTATTCAATTTGATCCTCGGTTTTTTTATCATCTTCGGTTTGTATGCCATCGGCTATGCTCCTACCGGGACTAAAATTTATATAGAGCCGGCAGTGTACGAATATTCTTCCGGATACCAAGCAGGTTTAAGAACCGGAGATAAGATCATCTCCGTAAACGGGACCAAAACGGAATCCAAATACGAATTATTATCGGAACTTGGACTTGCCCGAGGAAAAGATATCCAACTCAAAGTAGAAAGAGATGGAAAAGAATTGGAATTTCATTTTGCAGATCCTCAGATCGGAGTAGACTTTGCAGGAGAAAGGCTCGTACAAGTGGACTTCGCTTACGGATCCATGCTGAGTCATTGGTTCTTGAAAAAACTTTCTTTCTTGGATCCAAACGGAGAAGCGGCAGAATATAGAAAAGAGAGAGAAAGAAAAGCCGCTTTAGATCCGAAACTTTCTCCCAGAGAACTCGCCCTGCATGAAGCCAGGTTGAACAAGGAAGCGATCGAATCTAGGGCCTTAGACTATCTGAACGATGGGGACAGGATCTTGTCCGTAAACGGAATAGAAGTGCATACTGTTCCGGAACTGCAACGTACTCTTGGAAAATTCCAAAATGAAAAAGTAAAATTAGAAGTAGACCGTAAGACGTATCCGCTACTCAATCCATGGACTCGAGAAAAAGCGGAAGTGGAGATGACACCTCTTGCCGCGTTCGTTGTGGAGCTAAAAGATGTCCGAGATAGAAAATATCCCGAGATTCCGATTAGCACGATTAGCCTCAGAAGCCATGACCCCGAGATCAAACTGAAACTTTTAAGTTTGAAAATGGACGGTAAAGCTTTTGCGGATCTGGAAGATTTTAAGAGAACTGTCCAGGCTAAAATCGGTAAAAGAGTGCAGTTGGAAGTCCAAGGCCAAGTTTGGGATGCCACCCTAGGATTTTATCAAATCGGTCTTTTAGGTTTCACAGCTAAGATGCATGTGAAAGAGGAAAGTATGGATCGAAAACTTTCCTTCGGAGAGGCATTTTTACAATCCGGCAAAGACGTGGGGAAAATGATCAGCGATAACCTAAGAGGACTCGGGATGATCTTTTCCGGACGATTGAAGGTAAAGGATAGCGTTTCCGGTCCGGTGGGACTTGCCAAAGTCTCCGTTCAATTCTTAGAAGACGGTTTTTATTCTTACTTTCAGTTCGTGGCATTTATTTCGATCGCTTTAATGATAATGAATTTACTTCCGATTCCTGTGGCCGACGGTGGACATATCGTTTTTTTCACATACGAGGCGATCGCCGGTAGACCTCTACCGATGGCTGTTCAAGAACAAGTTTTGAGATTGGGATTCTTCTTCCTTTTATCCTTGGGCCTCTATGTGACTTATCACGATTTCTTAAGATAATCGAGAGTCATGAGAGCATCTAAATATTTAGTACCTACGGAAAAAGAAAATCCTTCGGACGCGGTAGTCGCTTCCCATAGGCTAATGATACGTGCCGGCCTGGTCCGAAAATCAGGTTCAGGATTTTACTTTTTTCTGCCATTAGGACTTAGGATCCTAAAAAAAATAGAAAATATTGTCCGCGAAGAGATGGACGCAACCGGTGCATTGGAATTCGAACTTCCGATCATGACTCCTTCCGAGTTTTGGGAACAATCCGGGAGATGGAGCGCCATGGGACCGGAAATGATGCGAGTCAAAGACCGTCATGACCAATGGTACGCGCTCGGTCCCACTCATGAGGAATCCTTTTCCTATTTGGTTAAACCTCTTTTGAAATCATACAAGGATCTGCCGATCAATGTGTATCAGATCCATACTAAGTTTCGAGACGAGATCCGTCCTAGGTTCGGAGTGATCCGTTCCAGAGAGTTTATTATGAAAGATGCATATTCTTTCCATCTGGACGAAGCCTCTTTGGAAACCACTTATCAAGATATGAGAACCGCGTATCGTACAATTTTCCAACGTTGCGGTTTGAAGACGATCCCTGTGCAAGCGGATTCGGGGACCATGGGCGGTTCCGCTTCCGAGGAATTTATGGTGGTTTCTCCGATCGGAGAAGAGACACTTCTTCTTTGCAGCGACTGCGGTTATAACTCCAATAGCGAAAAAACCCCTTTTATTGCCAAAGCGGAAGATTCTCCCAAAGGTCCTAAAGACAAAAAAGAGGTCGCGACTCCGGGGAAAAAATCCATCGAAGATGTAGCCGCTTTTTTAAACGTTCGCCCTCAAGATACGATCAAAGCGGTCGCTTTCCAAAACGGAAAAGAGAAACTCTTGGTATTCCTACGCGGAGATCTTGAACTGAATGAGCACAAACTTAAGTCTTATTTAAAATGGTCCGAACTGGACATGATCCCGGAACCTGAATTAAAAAATTTGAATTTAGTTCCCGGATTTATCGGGCCTTCCGACGTAGGCGCCGGATTTAAGGTGATTTTGGATACTTCTATCCAAAAAGACGGAGCGTATGTGGTCGGTGGAGGAAAAGAAGACTTCCATATCCAAGGATATGTTCCTTCTTCCGAGATCAAGATCCAATACGAGACGGCGGATGTGGCTCTCGCAAGAGAAGGGGACCCTTGCCCTACCTGTGCAAAGACCTTAAAGGCGGAAAAAGGCATCGAGGTCGGTCATATCTTCAAACTGGGAGATAAATATACCAAGTCTTTCCAGATCCAGGTTCTAGACCAACAAGGTAAGGCAAAAACGCTAACCATGGGATGTTACGGTATAGGTGTGAACCGTACTATGGCCACAGTTATCGAACAATGTAACGATGATAAGGGGATCTACTGGCCTATCAGTATTGCTCCTTTTGAGATCGGTCTTGTGACCCTCACAAAAGGTGCAGAGCAGGATGCAAAAGCATTAGAATTTTATGAAAATCTAAAGAACGAGGGATTCGAGGTTTTCTGGGACGAAAGAGACCTGGGACCGGGTTTTAAGTTCAAGGATTCGGAATTGATCGGTTTCCCGATCCGTATTACTGTCGGTAAAAAGTTTTTCGAGTCCGGAGAAATTTCCATCTATAATCGTAAATACGATAAGGATGAGACTTTCCAATTTACGGATTTCGACGATCTGAACACCAGAGTGGAAAACCTACGTCAGGAATTATACCAGGAGTTGTTGGGAGATTAATCCCTTCAAATACTGTCATGGCTAAAGAACGCAGCTTCACGGAAAAAGAAGGATACTTCGGAGATTTTGGCGGAAGATATTCCCCTGAGATATTGACCGAAGCCCTGATCGAGTTGGAAGATACTTACAATAAACTCCGTAAGGATAAAAAATTCCAAAAGGATCTGGAGTTTTACAGAAGGAATTATATCGGAAGACCTTCTCCTCTTACCTATGCGGAGAAGTTGACCAAGGCTTGGGGTGGAGCTAAAATTTGGCTCAAGCGCGAGGACTTAAACCATACAGGCGCTCATAAGATCAATAATACTATCGGCCAGGCGCTGATCGCAAAGGCAATGGGCAAACGTAGGATCATCGCAGAAACCGGAGCGGGTCAACACGGTGTGGCAACTGCGACTGTAGGTGCATTATTCGAATTTGAGACCGCCATCTTTATGGGAGAAGAGGACCTTCGTCGCCAAAAACTGAATGCGATCCGTATGCAGATGCTTGGTGCAAAAGTGATCGGAGTTTCGTCCGGGACTGCAACCTTAAAGGACGCTACTTCCGAAGCGATGAGAGATTGGGCATTAAATGTTTCTAATACTCATTATATCGTGGGTTCGGTGATCGGGCCTCATCCTTTTCCGACAATAGTCAGGGATTTCCAAAAAGTGGTGGGAGAAGAGTCCAAAAAGCAGTTCAAAAAAGAAAACGATAAACTCCCGGATGCGGTTGTCGCTTGTGTAGGCGGCGGATCCAATGCAATAGGAATGTTTTACGGATTCTTAAATGATAAAAAAGTAAAACTCTACGGTGTGGAAGCCGGCGGAAGAGGCTCTTCTCCCGGAGAACATTCCGCTACGATGCTTTTCGGCAAGACGGGATTTTTACACGGGACCAAGACACTAGTCATCCAAGACGACGGAGGACAGGTAGTTCCGGCTCATTCCGTTTCCGCCGGATTGGATTATCCCGGAGTGGGGCCTGAACATGCTCATCTTCATTCTACCGGAAGAGTGAAATACGAAACCGTTTCCGACCAAGGAGCCTTGGACGCATTTATGGAAGTCTGCAGGGTAGAAGGTATCATTCCTGCATTAGAAACCGCTCATGCTTTCCGATTTGCCAAGGACCTTGCAAAAGAACTTGGAAAGAAAAAAGATATTCTGATCTGTCTTTCCGGAAGGGGAGACAAGGATGTTGCAGAAGTAGCGAGACTTGTTGGTCTTATGCAAGGAGATTCGATTTGAGCGCGATTAAGAGCGTTTTTTCAGATTCCAAAAGCGCATTCATTCCGTATATTTCTCTCGGTGATCCGAACTACGATCTATGTGTGGATTGGGCGGACGCTCTTATCAGAGGTGGTGCGGATATTTTAGAACTTGGGATCCCATTCTCTGATCCTGTGGCGGACGGACCTGTGATCCAAAAGGCATTCAAACGTGCTCTTGCCAATCCGTTCTCCATGGATAAAATTTTGGAAACCACGGAAAAGATACATGCTTTACATCCGCATATTCCGCTGGTGTATTTAACGTATTTTAATCCGATCTTTCATTACGGTTTTGAAAAGTTTGCGGAAAAAGCAAAGATCGCTGGTATCCAAGGAATGATTATCCCTGATCTTCCTTATGATACCCCCGAAACCGACGAACTATTCAAATCCTTGAAAAGAAGAGGAGTGGATCTGATCCATCTAGTCACTCCAGCGACTCCATTGAATCGTATGAAGGGAATTCGTGATTTTGCTTCCGGATTTATCTATTATGTGACTTCCTATGGAGTGACCGGCGAAAGAAAATCCATTTCTTCGGATCTAGAAGATAGGATCAAAACAACTAAGGAAGTTTTTTCCCTTCCTGTGAGCGCAGGATTCGGGATATCGGCTCCGGACCAGGCGAAAGAAATTTCCCGGTATGCTGACGGGATCATCATAGGTTCCGCTGTACAAAGGATCATAGAAGAGAACGGGTCCAATCCTAGTCTTTGTAGAAAAAAACTGGAAGAGTATGCACAATCGATTTCCGGATCTTTGAGAGGAAAAAATTCCTAAAGCCGCAAAATTTCGTATAAAGCTCACAGAGCACACGAAGTTGAAAATGAATGAACTGATCTCGGTGTTCTCCATGCGAACCAATAAAAAATGACCTCCTCTTGTGTGAAGTAGAGTAGGCTGTATTATAGGAATTCTTTCGAAAAATCTGACTGAATTCCTCAGATCTATGTGAGAAACACCTCTAAGATTTCATCCTCCTAGTCGATATTTTCTTTCCAAATCTGGGAAGAAAATTGACGAAACCGTCCTGGTAGAGAGAATCTTCCGGATCGGAGGAAAGAATGAGCGAGTCCAAACCAGCCCAGAAATTTACCGTACTGGATATTATTTTCGGGGTTACTACAGCCCTCGGTATTCTGGCACATTTTTATTACGCGTTTTTTTCCGAAGCTGAGTATTCACTTCAACTTCTGCTATTAGGCGCACTTTTTTTATTTTCTTCTTCTTACTTCTTCTATAAGACGATTACTAAGGTTGCGAAGAATCCTCAGTTAATCGGAAGTCTTTGGTTAGCGATCCTCGTTTCCTTAGTTTGGTTCGATCTATACGTAGCATTTACTCCTGTCTCCGAGTTGGAAGAAAATTCCATCTCTTGGAGATTTAACGTTCTTCGTAACCAAACGGACGCAAGAGTGGAGAAGGAGTCGGACAAGGGAGATTTGGAACAGATCCAATTAAAACCCCCTGAAAAAGCGAGAAGGGACATCAATATCATAGGGATCACTACCAAAACCTTGGATCAACTAGGTGGCGTATGGCCTCTACCTTGGAAATATTACGCAAAGATAATAGATAAATTCGCTTCTTCTACCAACCATCTCATGTTCGACGTTTTCTTCCTGGACTATAAACCGGGACAGACGGATGAAATGGCAAAGGCTCTTTCCGGAAATCCAAGAGTTATGTTCGACTATCCTATGGAGACCAGCTTGGAATCCAAGAGCACGATCATCAATTTGGAAAAAAGGACGGAGATCCTACGCAAATTCAAATTAGAAAATGTAAAGGACGAGCAAACGGGACTTTCCTGGTTAAAATTCCCACAATCTCCGATCGAACCAATTGCGGAAAAATCCTCCGGTTTAGGTTTTGCGAATATTAAAAAAGACGAATCGGGTCTGAACCGTAAAATGCCGATCGTCGCCAAGATCCTGGGTTCGGGGCCGGGAAGACAAGACGAATATTATCCTTCTATCGATCTCGTTATCGCTTGTAATTATTACGGCGTCGACGTGCAAAAAGATGTAGAAGTGGTTATGGGCGAATATGTGAAGATCAAAAATATTCCCCAAAAGAATATCAGCTATTTCGACCGTAAGACCTTAAAAATGGTCACGGAAGATATTATGGCAAAGCCGAATGAAACTCGTGAGATCACTATCCCGATCGACGAGTATGGGCAGATGGAGATCAACTTCCCGGGAGGATTATATTCTTATAATACTACCGAATTCTTCGAAGTATCGGAAGGTTGGGATAACGAAACCGCTACTCAGGTAAACAATAATATCTTCCTAGTGGCGATGTTCTACGCTACAGGAAGAGGGGCCGCAAAAGATACCCACTTGTCTCCTTTCGGAGATATGTCCGGGATCGAACACCACGCTCACGCGATCAATACCATCCTGAACCAGGACTTTCTCTGGGACATGCCTCTTGCTGGGAATTTCCTGATCTTCTTCTCGATGGCGTTCGTTGTGGGACTTATCTTGCCTAGGATGAAAACCTCTTGGGGATTTTTGTTCATTATAGGGATCGCACTTCTATACAGCGTCATCACATTATACGATTTCTCCGAATTCAATATAGTTCATGTATTCCCATCCGTGGTAATTGAGCAGTTCTTTATATTCGTGGGGATCATCGTGTATAAGATCTTAACGGAAGAAGAAAACGTAAAATATATCCGCACCACATTCTCCAAATTCGTCTCCAAAGACGTTGTGGACGAACTTCTTAAGAATCCTGAAAATCTGAACTTGGGAGGATCTAAGAAAGACATCACCATTTTCTTCTCGGATATCCGCGGATTTACGACCATGTCCGAAAAAATGGGTCCGGAGGAACTGGTTCAATTCCTGAACCAATACCTTTCGGAAATGACCGAGATCATTATCGAGTTTAAGGGAACGATTGATAAATACATGGGGGATGCGATCATGGCTTTCTGGGGGGCTCCGGTTCCCCTCGAAGACCATGCTTACTATGCCTGCGCTGCTTCCATTGCACAAATGAGAAGACTCGCGGTCCTGAAGGAAGAATGGAAAGCTAGGGATCTTCCCGTTATGGACATCGGTATCGGATTAAATTCCGGTCCTGCTGTCGTGGGGAATATGGGAAGTTCCCACCGGATGGACTATACTTGTATGGGAGATACCATTAACTTGGGATCTCGTCTGGAAGGATCCAACAAGGAATATGCCACAAATATTATTATTTCGGAATATACATACGAAAAGGTCAAGGACCGCGTTATTGCCAGAGAACTGGATCTAGTCAAGGTAAAAGGTAAAACCAAACCTGTCCGGATCTATGAACTGATCGACTTAGTGAACGAAGAAGACTTAAAACTTCTGAGGAGACCTTTGCATTCGGTAGAGCAGTCCTGATGACCGTTAAAAAAGACGGAATACATGCAACAGGAAGATTCGTTATTGAACGGGATCCGCCTTCCGGCGGATCTCAGAAAATTACCTCTGGAGGAACTGCCTAAACTCTGTTCCGAGATCCGAAATTATATCATCGATACTCTCTCCGGGATCGGAGGGCATTTCGCAAGTAACTTGGGAGTGGTGGAACTCACCGTCGCTTTACATTACGTTTTTGAAACTCCAAAAGACAGATTGATCTGGGATGTAGGACACCAAACATACCCTCATAAGATCCTGACCGGCAGAAAGGAAAAACTTTCCACCGTCAGAAAATTTAAAGGACTTTCCGGATTCCCTAAAAGGGAAGAATCGGTTTACGATCTATACAATACGGGACATGCCGGCACTTCTATTTCTCAAGCGCTCGGAGAAGCGGTTGCTCGAGATCTGACCGGAAAAGATTACGCTGTCGCAGCTATTATCGGGGACGCATCCATCGCAACAGGAATGGCTTTGGAAGCGATGAATCATGCGGGACATCTTAAAAAAGACCTGCTTGTGATCTTGAACGACAATTATATGTCCATCTCCAAGAATGTAGGGTCCATCTCCAATTATCTGAATAATATCATCAGCTCTCATTTTTATCTGAATTGGAAAAGGATATTTTATACTTTCCTAAAATGGCTTCCTATAGTAGGACCCGCGATGGAAAGTTTTTTCAGAAGGGTTGAAAAAGGGTTTAAAGACGTTTTCACCCCGGGCGGTCTATTTGAGGATTTAGGTTTTATCTATATAGGACCGG
Source organism: Leptospira sp. WS58.C1 (assembly GCF_040833995.1). Lineage (NCBI taxonomy): Bacteria > Pseudomonadati > Spirochaetota > Leptospiria > Leptospirales > Leptospiraceae > Leptospira > Leptospira cinconiae. The sequence continues at coordinate 2,466,494 of NZ_CP162137.1, read as the reverse complement.
AAGACGGTCATGATGTGATCCGTCTGGTGAAAATGCTCGGAAAGATCAAGACTATGAAAGGTCCTGTTCTTTTCCATACGATCACCCAAAAAGGGAAAGGGTATGTCCCGGCGGAAAAGGATCCGATCAAATACCATGGGGTCACTCCGTTCCGCAAGGAAGACGGGGCCATGGATTCGGGCGATTCCTCGAAAATTTCTTACTCTAAGATCGTGGGTAAGGTGCTTTCGGATATGACGGAAAAAAATCCGCGTATTGCGGCAATTACTCCGGCAATGATAGAAGGTTCCGGACTGGGGGAATACGTTTCCAAATTCCCGGACCATGTGTATGATGTGGGGATTGCGGAACAACACTCTGTTGCTTTTGCAGGGGCAATGACGAACGGGGATGTGATCCCTTATATGTGTATTTATTCCACCTTTTTGACCAGAGGAATGGACCAACTGGTGGAGGATGTTTCTCTTATGAACCTACCCGTCCGTTTTGTGATCGATCGAGCAGGTTGTGTTGGGCCGGATGGAGAAACTCACCAAGGATTATTCGATCTAAGTTATCTTCTATCCTTACCGAATATGGATGTGTTTGTACCTTCTTCCGGACAGGATTTGGTGGATTCACTTCGTTATATGGAGCATTACGATAAGTCTCCGATCGCGATCCGATTCCCTAAAGCAAGTGTGGAACTTTCCAATTTAAATTTTAACGTGGAGAAGGATCTAAAACCCGGAAGTTTTAGAGTGCTGCAAAGAGGAACAGATATCGCTATTCTCTCCATCGGTTCCATGTTGGAAGAAGCCAAGAAGGCGACAAATCTCTTGGAACAAGAAGGGTATTCGGTCACATTGATCGATCTGGTTTGGCTAAGACCTCTTGGAAAAGAGGCTTTGGACGAGGAACTTTCCCATGTTCGACATTTTGCAATTCTGGATGAGAGTTACATAGACGGTGGGGCCTCCGGATACTTGTTGAACCGGATCTCTCCGGAATATCTGGGACGTTTTATCAAAACTTTCGCATTTCCCCCCGAGACTATCCACCACGGAGAGAGGAAGGAAATTTTCGCGGAGTACGGTCTGGATGCTCAGAGTATCTCCAAGTTTCTTCGGGAAAACGTAAAGAAGGAAGTCCTACACGGAAAACGGAATTAAGCTATTTCAAGAGGCGTCCGAAAATAAAAATAAAACGGGTAGATAATTGGAAAACCTGACGCCTGAAGACAAACTCGAAGCATCTAAATTTTTTTATAGAACCGGCGATTTGGATCGTGCGGAATTCCTACTAAAATCCTCTTTGGAAGATTCCGAAAATCATGAGACCTATTTTTTTCTAGGTCTGATCGAAAACCAAAGAAACAACTGGAAAAAAGGTCTGTATTATTTCTACCGTTCGGTAGAAGTGAATCCCGAATATGGGAATCCTTGCAATGAGATAGGTATCCTTCTGCTTCGTATGGGAAGAGAAAGAGAATCCGTTTTCTGGCTGAAAAAATCGCTTCGTTGTACTTTAAACGACGCACCTCATATTTCGCTTTTTAACCTAGCAACTCTTTACAAGATCTGGAATCGTCCCGAAAGATCCCTACAATATCTGCATAAGGCAATCGTAATGAAACCCGATTTTGAAGAGGCAAAACGCCTGAGAGAAGAGTTAAATTCGGCTATCTAACGCGAGAAGCTTATTTCGCACAGAGATCACGGAGAACACAGAGTTGTGATTTACCCTCGGTGATCTCTGTGTTCTCCCTGCGAACCCCAAAATTTATCTTTTCATCCGATTTACCGGTTTCTATTTTATCCCTTACCGATGGAAAATTCTCTAATTACAATTCGCCCTGCCAAGCCGGAAGACGTGGCGGCCACCGTTCCTTTGATCTATAGTTCCGGTCCGGCAGCCTGGGATTACGTGTTTAATGAGGGAAAAATTTCCTCTCAGGACTTTTTGACCAAATCTTTCCAAGGGACAAAAAATACGTTCAGCCATAAGAATCACTATGTGGCAGAAAAGAACGGAGAGATTGTCGGAAGTATCGTTATTTTCCGTTCCGAGAACTTCTTCTTTCAAAATGCTGCGACTGCAGGAAATATTTTCCGGATCTACAAACTCAGAGCGCCTAAGGTTGCCATCCGCGGATTGAGTATGGAGGGAATGATCCAACCGCCTAAATCTGGAAGATTATATCTGGGACATATAGCGGTTCCGGGGAAAGAAAGAAGACAAGGAATAGCGGAGAAGCTGATAAGGTTTGCCGTTTCAGTATACCCAGGTTACGAAAAAATTTCTCTCGATGTTTCCCAAGAGAATCCCAATGCACAAGGTCTGTATAAAAAATTAGGTTTCGAGATCGTGGAAGCCAGGAATTTTTCCGGGCCTAAGGGGTTAGTTCCCAACCATTATTATATGGAAGCGGATCGTTCCTCCTTCTAAATCCATTTAATTGCATCCCGATCTATAATCTGGAACGACAAATCGTCGGATTTCTAATATACTTTTCCTTCTTACTCGTTCGAAAAGGAGAAAAGAATGGAATTTGCTCCGGAGATGTTGGAATATGCAAACCTAATTTCCTCAAAAGGGCTTACGGGCTTTACTCAGGGAAGCGTCCAGGAAAGAAGGGAAGGTTATTCCGCAATCGGAGAACTTTTGGGGGAAGGTCCGCTCGTGAAGGAGATCCTGGATTTCTCCATTCCTTCTAAGGACGGAAGCGTATTCATAAAAAATTATATCCCAAGAACGGAACCTAAATCCAAAATTCTCTACTTCCACGGAGGCGGATGGGTGGTCGGAAGATTAAAAGATTTCGATCCATTCGCACGCAAACTTGCTGAAATCACTTCCAGTATCGTTTCACTTGTAGATTATAGATTGGCTCCAGAGTTCCCGTTTCCTCTACCACTGGAAGATGCTTATACTTCTTTGGAATGGATATCAAATCAAAAGGAAAATATTTGGAAAGATCTTCCCTTGGTGGTGGCAGGCGATAGTGCGGGTGGGAATTTGGCTGCTTCTACCATTATGCGAGCCAAAGAACTGTTCGGTCCGAAAATCGATCTGCAAATCCTGATCTATCCTGTTACCGAAACGATCTGTAATACTGATTCTTATAAGGAATTCGAGTTCGGCCCCGGTCTTACAAAAAAAGATATGGAATGGTTTATCGCTCAATATCTTCCTGATCCGAATACTAGATCGGATCCGAAAGCTTCTCCTTTATTTCAAAAAGATTGGAAGGATCTTCCTCCCGCGATTGTATTTATAGCTGATATCGATCCTCTTAGAGATGATGGAAAACTATATGCAGAAAAACTAACAGAAGCCGGCGTATCCGTATTGTTCAAAGAATTTAAAGGATATACTCATGGATTTTTTACGAAGGTGAATCTTCTCAAGGCTCCGGAAGAAGGTTTGAGAATGATTTCTGCAGAAATGGATCGTGTTTTCAGACGAAAAGAGGCGTTACTTTAAAAAAATGAAAAGTGTTAGATTGGTGGAATTCGGTTCTTCTTTACAATGGGAAGAAAAACAAGATCCGGAGCCGCAAGATACCGAGGTATTATTGGAAGTGATCTCTTGCGGAGTCTGTCATTCGGACCTTCACTTACGAGACGGATACTATAAAATAGGCGGAGAAGAAAAACTATTCGTAAAGGACAGAGGGGTTAAACTTCCCCTAACTCCAGGTCATGAAGTTGTCGGCCGAGTTTTAAAAAAAGGACCTAAAGTCACTTCCGTTTCCGTTGGAGAGATCAAGTTAGTTTATCCTTGGATCGGTTGTGGGACTTGCGAAGAATGTGAATCCGGAAATCCGCAACTTTGCTCCGCTCCTAGATCCTTGGGGATTTATCAAGACGGAGGTTATTCGGATCGGATTTTGGTCCCGGATGAAAGATGGCTTTTAGATATTTACGATCTTTCTCCCGAATACGCTTGTTCTTATGCGTGTGCAGGACTCACAGCTTATGGCGCTTTGAAGAAGGCACTGCCGCTTAAAAAAACGGATACTTTGGTGATCATTGGAGCGGGCGGCCTTGGAATGTTCGCTTCTCAATTGATTCCTTTTCTTACGGATACAAAGGTGATCTTTTTGGATCTAGAAGAGTCCCGTTTGGAAAAACTAAAAGAGCTCGGATTTTATACGGTTTCTTCTTCTCATCCAGATGCTGCGACCGAGATAAAGAAGATCTCAGGCTCCCTGGGAGTTTCCGCAGTCATCGATTTTGTGAATAATAGCGCCACTTCTTCCTTAGGATTTTCACTTTTGAAAAAGAATGGGACCTTGATCGGGGTCGGGCTTTTTGGTGGAGAGTTAAAGATCCCGACCCCGATCCTTTCTCTCAGAAGTTTAACGGTTTGTGGAAGTTATACGGGTTCTCCGAGAGAGCTGAAAGAACTACTACAACTTGTATCCGAGAAAAAGATCCGTCCTGTTCCGGTACAGGTCCGGGATTTAAAAGATGCGGATTCGGCTTTGAACGATCTATCTTCCGGGAAAGTTTTGGGAAGACTGGTATTATCCCGGAAATGAACCTATTTTTTATATTCGCACCGAGTTCACAAAGAACACGGAGGGTTGGTTAAGGACTTTGCGGCTTAGTGTGTGAATTCTTATGCAGATTGTTTCATTCCAAAAAAACACTAAACTAAGAAGAATTATGATTTTACAAAGCTCAGTGAGCTCTGTGTTCTCAGTGCGAAACAAAACCTACAAATTTTGAAATTCAGGAGGAAGAGATACCTTCGGGTCTTCGTTTGTTTCTAAAATGGGAATTTCCTTACCTTTCCAGGCTAATTTGAGCCCTTGATCAGATTCGATCAAATATTCGCTTAAAGTGGAAGAAACATTTCTCGCAATCTTATACTTTAGAAAAAGATGATCCTTTTTCTTGGCGAATAATTCTCCTTCGGAATCCGCTGCGATCTGCAAAGATGAGAGTGGTAATTCTTCTCCGGAATCGCTTAAAAAAAATAATTCTCCGTCCTTTTCCCAGATCCGGATCAGATTTAACGGATAACCGAATAATTCCAAATATCCGTTTTCGGAAAATTCTCCGTACTGATTGTCAATGTAGATCCCGTCTTCCGCCTCCTTTAGATTCTTGCGGAAATACTCGAGTACGTCTTTTTGTTCTATCTTGGCCTCGCGGAAGATCCAATCTCCGTTAGGCAAAACCTTTATCTCGCTGTCCAAACGTCTCGCCGTCATTCTTCTTCCCTTTCTCTGTAACGGAATGCGACCCCTTCCAAAACTTTTGCATCCTTTGAGATCTCCGCCATATTAGTAGTATACCCTTCCGCGGAGCCGGTTTGAAAAATTGTGGGGGGAATGGGGACCATTCCTACATTTGCGAGATACATTCCGTCCATACCTCTGTCAAAAAGTTCTTTTTTAATCTTTTCGTAATAGAATTTTTCTATCCGACCGTCCCCGAAGTTCCGAACGATCAGTCTTCCGTATGTTTTGTAATTCCTACGTTTTGGGGGATGTTTCAGGATCTCAATCTGCTCCCATCCCGCTTTATGGGATACAAGTGTTGTCTCTCCCGGGTTTCCTTCCTGGATAAATTCCACCGAAAAGCAGGAAACCATGGTTAGGCAGGATAGAAGGAGGATTCCCTTCCAAAACTGAATCTTTATTCCGGCTTTTGAGCGAGTTAAAATGGGGAGAATGACCATTCCTCCCCATTCAAGGAGCGCACATTCCGGGGACAAGCGGTTTTTTTGCATAGCCAAAAGAGGGCTTTTCAGACTTGGTTTTTTTTTATATACTCTCCCCGGATCCCCGGTAAATTCTCGCGAAATTCGGAACCTCGTTTAAGCTGGTTCCTCCGGGCCACCAAAAACTCGTATGGAAGACATAGATCTCAAAAAACGCGCGAGAGAAAACGTTTTAAAAATAGGGTATTGTACTCTGGACGAGCTGGAAGAGAAGGTGAAAGCCTTCCGGGTGATGAACCAGAACGCAGCCAAAAAAAGATACCTGATTACTAGAGAACCAATCTCCGATTCCGCTGGAAAAGTTTTAGTTCCAAAAGCGGCGGAGATAGATATCTCCACTGCAAAGTTACTTAGACGTCATTTTAAACCAACCAGCGAATTCAAAACGTTCCAACCTGACGAAGGTATCGTAATCATCTCCGACATGACCTCCGCGGAAGGTGTTTCCTTCACCATGGATATCGTAACCCAGATCATGAACTTGGGCGGTGGAGCTTATGAGGGATTTATAGATCGTGTGGATAGTTTCGGAGATTTCATCAATCTTCTTAAAAAGTCGTTATTTCCCAGGTTGATCATCATCGGTTACATCCCGCAAGATAAGATCCAGGGTGAATTGCTGAACTTCGTACGGGTCAAACGAGTAGATAATTATCTAAGAGCCATGGAACTCACTCATACTGCATTTAAACCTCAGGCATATTTCCCGAAAGTCCGCCAGGTAGAAATTTCCCAAGAAGATCCTAAGTCTTGGGGACGTTTCGTGGTGGAGATCGTAAGAGAATACACTCGTCCTTATCTATTGGAAGAAGTTTAACCTCCTTTTAAGTGCGCTTGTAGGAGTTCCTGCAAACGTAACGGGGCGGCTCCGAGCAAAGCTCGGACCGGGCTACTTCGGGTTCGCTCACGCTCATCCAGGCTTTGCCTGGACTAAAGCCCTTCGTATCCCTGCCGCAGCGACCCAAAGGGAGCGAGGCACCGACGGCTTTAGCGAGTCGGTGGCCAAAGGCCAAACGAGAGAAGAGTTATAATCAAAACCATTCATCTGAATCGAAAGCCTTGCTAAAATTAACACTCTGAATTTGGCCGCAGCGAAAAGAACTCTGCGATCTCGGTGCCCTCTGTGCGAACTAAAAAAGAGGAACAATCTCACACATAGCTCAGGAAGCTTAAAATTTACTTGTAACTTTTATTGTTTCAAGTAGTCTAACAAATTAAATCTAACTCGAGACCGAATCAGGTTTAAGGATCCAAATGAGTATTACTTCAGAATCAGTATTAGTGACCGGAGCTTCCGGCCATCTGGGAAGAATTATCCTAGAGGAATTATTAAAAAAAGGTCATAGCAAGATCATTGCTACAACGCGTAAGCCGGAAAGTTTAGCGGACTTTGCAAAAAAAGGGGTAACTGTAAGAAAGGCAAGCTTTGACGATCCGACAAGTCTTGTTTCCGCATTCCAAGGCGCGGATCGGATCCTGATCATTAGCACGGACAATATCGGAAATAGGATAGAAGAACATAGTAATGCGGTCGATGCCGCAGTAAAAGTCGGAGCAAAACGAATTCTTTATACTTCTCTGGCAAAAGCCGACGAAATCCCGGTCACTTTTGCATTCGAGCACGAGGGAACCGAAGAGAAGATCAAACAAAGCGGAATCGCATACACAATTCTTCGGAACAATATGTATTCTGATTATTTGATCCCAAAATTACAACATGCAGTTGCAAGCGGTTCCATTTACGGTTCGGGTGGAAATGGGGCCTGTGCCTATATATCCAGGAAGGATTGTGCGAAGGCGGCAGCCGCTGCTTTACTTTCCTCCGATTCCGGAAATAAAATTTTAGAAATCGGCGGACCTAAGGCTTGGACGTATTCGGAACTTGCAAAATTCACTTCGGATCTAGTGAACAAACCCGTTTCCTACGTGGACATTTCTGCGGAAGACCTTTCGAAGGCCTTAATCGGAGCTGGAATTCCAAAACCGATGGCGGATGCTTTGGCTTCTTTCGACGTTTCTATTCGAGAAGGTTATTTGAAAGAAGTAAATTCGTCCGCAAAAGATCTGATCGGAGAAGCGCTTCAGGACGTGACTGAGTTACTCAAAGAAAATAAATCAGTTTTAGTCTCGTAAGATAGAAAACAGATTTCGATTAAGTTGTAGGAGCTCCTACAAACCGGAGTTTAGACAGAATTATCGTATGTAGGAGTTCCTACAAGAGGTCCAAATGAAGTGTCTGAACTCCAACACGGTATTGAGAGTTGTATCTTGGAGTTCAGAAGCGACAGCGATGCGTAGATCTTTAGTCCCGGGCAAAGCCCGGGATGAGCGTTAGCGAAATCGAAGCAGCGCGATCTTCGCGAAGCGAAGAGTCGCCCCATTAAACTCGATAGAATTCCAAATTTTCGCGAAGCGGATCCGGAAGACTACCCAAAGCATTGATATATTTTTTATATCTGTTTTCCAGCTCGGTAAACTTTCGGGTCCGAATATTCACGAACCTATTATTGATCTCTCCGAAGGCAGGCATTTTGGAGACCTTCTCCCGGATCGTTCTTGCAAACGGAATATGTCGATAAAAAATCCCGCGGACCACTCGGTTCAACCGTTGCACACCTTCCGCTTCGTACTTGATCCAAAGTTGGTAATCGTTTGCAAAAATATCTCTTTCGTTTCGGAAACGTTTGAATTCGGCAGCTAACTTTTCTTTGATCTCTATGGAAAGGTCTTTGTTCTTCTTGTAGAACTGAACATAGTCCATATAGTCTGCAGTGATGGATGGATTTCCTACGTTATTCCATTCAGGTCCTAAGATCGTTTTACAAAGCTCCCATCGGAATGCTGCAAACGCATCGATTAAAAGGGACTTTAGATCACCTTGGACAAAAATAGGGAGAACGATCCTACCTCTACTTTCTTTGGAACCGGAACCTCTGTGAATGGAAAGTTCCTGCCACATCATGATCTTGCTGCCGATCGAAGGAACGATCACAAAATCCGGAACGATCGCCCTTTGAACGAACTCCTTATTGATCCCCATTTCCGGATTATTATAGATCACCTCTCTATTGAATACGGAGAAGTCCACAGCCATAATATCGTGGATCGTATCCGTCAGCATTTTTTTAGTCACGTACGCTTTGCCTAGAGGGATTTGAGAGTGATACTTTGTGAGGATCGGCAAATAAGTCGCCAAGGAACCGGTGGTGAGTCTAACGTTCGCCTCATACATTGCACCGAACTCGAACTTTAATCTGGCTTCCGGATTATCTATATCCGGGGGAAGATCGGATTCTTTTTTGAAAACCGCATTTCGGTTGTCCATCTTGACTTTGTCGAAGAAATTCTGACCGAGTTCGTCCAGGGAAGTTGGGCATTCTCTTTTATAAATTTTTTCCAACCATTCCGTTCCGTAATGGATCGGAATATCCGAAGCGGAGGTGATCGCGTCCTTGAACGTGGACATGAATACCAACTGCGAATCATCTAGTAAAGTTTCGTCGAAGAAACCGTATTTCAACATCAGGTCTACCGGTTTTGGGACATTCTTCCCTGAGTTGATATACTTTTGGAAGCATGCAGCGTAAATATCGAAGTAAGTTTTTGTAATGGACCTTCTTAATTTACGAGTATCGTTGTCGGAATCCAATGGATTCTTTAAGGACTTGAGTTTTACCATCATCGCGGAAAACTCTTTGATAGCATCTCCACCCATACCTGAGAATTGGATGATCGTGGATGCGGAATTTGCCAATTCTTTTCGAATTGCAGTCGCATCTGCGGAACCATCGACGGAAACTCCACCCCCGTTCGAGGCCGCTTTTGCAGTCGGATTAGATGTTTCGAATTTTTTAGCAAGACCGATTGTCTTTTCTAAAAACGGTTTAATATTAGGAGAAGGGGTTGGGACCGCAGAACCGAAAAGTGCCTGATGACCTGCAAGAGCCCTTTCTATTTTTTGGGAAACAACCTGTAAGATCGGGACCACAAACTCGGGAGGAGCGGTTGCATAACCGTTCGCCGCCATATCCAAGATTAGGAAATATTTTTCAGTAAGGCTTTCTACTCCGCCTAATAGAAGAGAGAAATTTTCATCTAATTCTTCTAATATGTTTCTCGCGTTTTCCGTAATATTGTTCTGCACCCTTCCGAGTTTGTCGCAAACATAGGAAACCATAGTCGGGTCGGGAGCGAATAATTGTGCCAGAAGATTCGGGTCCGCTAAGATGATCTTACGGACAAAATTAAATTCCCCGTCTTGGAATTCTATTTCTTCCGGATAATATTTGACCAAAAGCTGAGAATGATCTTCTTCTACATAATTTGCAGTCGGTCTCTCCGGTAGAATTCCACCATTATCGAAATAATGTTTTAAATTTTCCCGAGTTAGTCGGAGTACCGGATCCACAATGTCGGAACTTGGATCCGCGATCGGTTGTCCGGGTTTGATATCCGGAAAAACACTCGGGTTGAATTGATAATACAGAAGAGAAAGATTATCGTTCGTCTTTCCCATGTCGGAAGCGATCTTTCTGAGTTGGTTCACTCTTTTGAAAGACTCGGTGATCTCTCTCAAAAGGGAACGACCCACCATGATGCCCAAGGAACTTCTGGCTGCGAGAGAACGACCAACAGTAGACTGGGACATAACATACGTAGAGAGCACACAGTCTTGTTCCGCAACAATAGTAAACGGATAACGTCCGCTGCCGAAAAGTGCAGAGGCACCAGGAGTCAAATTCGCTCCTGAAATTTTGAATAACTCCAGTTTTCTGGAACCGGGAGCTTCTACCAAATAACGCAAGGCTCCGCTATGCAATACGTTGAGAGAATTCGCGGCGCTTCCTTCCGGAAATAAAACCGTCCCGGCTTTTATTGTTACTTTTTGATTTGGTACGCTTGTATCTAATGCCATACGATTGCTGTTGGGCAAATTAAGAAGAAAACTATCCTTCCCTAAGAATGGAAACTCTTTTTTAAAGGAATCTCTAAAAAGGACCTTGCGGATAAGGCAAAAGATTTCCAAGACTAAGGCGCTAGATAGTCCTGCTTGACTCCTATAGATTCCCGGAAAAAACCTCTTTAGAAAATGAAAAAAAACAAAATTCTCTCCGATGCCAAATCCATCGGAATGCTCACCAACCAAAGCGCATACGGTTGGAAAGGCGACTATCATTTCCGGATTATTCAGAAAGAGTACGGACTCAAAAAACTCTTTTTACCCGAACATGGACTTTTTGCAGAGCTGCAAGACCAGGTCTCCGGAAGCGGGCTTATTTATAATATGGGAGAAACGGAAGTATTAAATTTGTACGGAGATAACGAGGAAACTCTTATTCCTACCGAAGATGCCCTATCCGATCTGGACACATTGATCGTAGACATCCGAGATGTAGGCGCTCGTTATTATACGTTTTTGACCTCGGCATTGTACGCGATGCAGGCGGCGGATCGACTCGCCAAAAAAGGAAAACCAAGACCTCGCATTTTAATATCGAATGCAAAAAATCCCGCAGGCCCCAAAATAGAAGGGACTCCCTTAGAAAAAAAATTTTCATCATTCGTCGGCGTAGAAGGCACATTACACCGACATGGCCTCTCTGCCGCGGGCCTTCTAGAATATTATAAAGATACATTCCAACTGGATCTAGAACTGTATCGATTGGATCTGTATCCAAAAAAGAGTTCCGAGTTCTTATGGGTCCCGCCTTCTCCTAATATTCCCGCCCAAACAACTTGTTACGTTTATACTGGGCTTTGTCTTTTAGAAGGAACCAATCTATCGGAAGGGAGAGGGACAACTCGGCCATTCGAAACATTCGGTGCACCATATATCGACGATCTGGACGGATCATTATTGGAAAAACTGCAAGAAAAACAAAAAGGGATCTTTCGACTTCGACCTTTAAAGTTTATTCCGACTTTCCATAAACATGCGGGAAAAGTTTGCGGAGGTTACCAGATCTTATTAGATAAACCTAAAAAATTCCATAGCTTGCTATTCGGATTATCGCTTATTCGCATATTGAGAGAATTCTATCCGAATCAGTTTGAATTCCTACAAGGCCCTTATGAATTCAGATCCGATCTACCGGCGATCCAACTTTTGGTAGGAGACCGGTTCCTTCTGGATTATCTAGATGGAAAAAGATCCTACTCGGAGATCCAAGATTATCTGGAAGATACGGAAAAAAAATGGAAGAAGGTCACAAAACATTACTGTTAAAAGTATAATCGTGTCGCTTCGATGTAGGAGATCCAACTTGGGTACGGAGATCGCCCCCGCCCAGGTTCGGGTGGTGGAGGAGGGCCCGTGGGAGAGCCCTTGCTCCTGTATCATACAATTCAAATTTATACAACAAAATTTTAGATCTTACTTTTGTTGGAATTCCAACATCGATATCATCAAAGTGGAAGTCTAGAAAATTCTGCCTTTAATTTTTGCAAATCTCCCAAAAGATCCGTGGGAGTTGGACGGATATTCTTTGCTAATTGAAGAGCATTCTCTATCAAATCCAAGATCAACTTTTTCTCGGTTACAGCCCTAATCTTAGGCATATGACTCCAATCTTTTTTGAATAAGGAAGCTTTTTCGTCAACGATGGCGACTATCTTGTTTAATGTTTGGATCTCTTCGTTCATGATATCTCAAAAATTAGGGATTTCTAAAGAAATGTTTTCGTTTTTTCGTAGAATTTCCGCATGAAAGGACCTTTTTTTTACCCCTTGGAAGGCGCCGCTAATATTATTCCACATGGACTTTTCGTGAGTTCTGCATTCCGGAGGAAGAGCGGAGAAACGTTCGGAAGAAATTTCGTATCGGAAAAAATTCGTACTACCAGGTTCCAAAGTTTTAGATGCTAAGGTCCAAGAATCTTCCAAACAATTCAGATCTCCGCTTTTTATAAAAACCCGGATCCTGGTTCCCTCGTTCGGAAAAGATAGACGTTCCGTTCCTTTGTTCTTCAAAAAAAGGAAGAAGATCGGAAATTCCTTAGAATTTTCCTTACTGGAGGAAAGACGATAACTCACAAAACCGGAAGAAATTTCCTTGGACTCGGTTTGTCCGCTAAAAGCCAAAGGATTTAAAAGTTTGGCTACTACGGAGAAAATAAACAGTAATAGTATAACGTCAAAAAAAAGGATTAACTTGGAACGGTTTTTGGATTTGCCTGCATCCCTACTTTTGCGCAGGAAATCCTGGAATTCTTCCGGAGAGCGGGAATGGTAACCTTTACTCATATTAGATATTCCTAGGTCCTTTTTCCATACAATACTTTCTAATAGAAAAGATTGCAAGCATTCCTGATCCGTTTTTGGAAAGAGTGGACCTGTAAATGGATTGATCGAATTTTTTGCTCCGATAGAGATACGTATTTCAGTGTACTTTTCCAAACTTTCATATTTACGTAAGAAGGAAGTCTTACTTATACTTCTTCTCTTTTCTATCTCCGCTCCCGCGCAGACCGGCCAGGGTTCAAACACGGAAAAAAAGGTCAAAAAGGTCCTTTCCATAGTGGCAGAGCATCACTATTTGGCAAGATCCAGGATCCAACCCAGTTTATCAGAGGAAGTCAAACGTTCCTTTTGGATGAGTCTGGATCCGCAGGGATTTTATTTTCTCAAAGAAGATCTGGATCTATTGGGAAGAAGGTCCTTTCGATTGGAGTCGGAAGAAGTAGGCCAAATTTCCTCCTTCTTCTCAAATTCATTAAATCTCTTTAAAGAGCGTCTTAAGGCCACTGAGGATTACCTAAATGAATTAGAAAAATCGAATTCCCCTCTCGTTACGAAAGGAGAATTCGAATTTTATCCCCAAAGAAAAACGGTATTTCCTAAAAATAAGGAGGATTGGAAGGATAGATGGGTAAGTTATCTTAGATACAAGGTTTTATCTTCTAAATTTTACTCGGAACCTTTTTCCAAAAAGGAGGACTTTCAAAACGGTTTGCTTGCCTCGGAAAAAATACTTAGAAAGGAAGTCATCCAAAGGGAGAAAGAAAGGATCAAAAATATTCTGGAGCATCCTGACGGTTTTGAGCCTTATTTGGAATCTATATTCTTAAATTCTATATTAGAAAAATTTGATCCTCATAGCACTTTTTTTTCGGCATCCGAAAAACAAAGGTTTGAATCTTCTCTTTCTTCAAAAGGATATTCTTTTGGGATCGTTTTTAATCGTAGCTTTTTTGGCGACACAAAGATAGAAAGATTAATCCCGGGAAGTCCAGCTTGGAGGTCCGAAAAAATGAACCGGGGGGATAGGATCTTAGAAGTTCGATTTCCTGATGATAAGAATAGAACGGTTGTTACCTCCGATTTTTCTCCTGGAGAAATGGAATCCATACTTTCCGGGATTAAGACTAAAAAGGCAGTATTTAAAGTCAGAAAGAATGACGGACAAGTCTTAAATGTTCACCTGATCCAAGAAAAAATGGGTCTGGAAGAAAATTCCATTTCCAGTTACATTTTGAACGGTAAACACAAAATAGGTTATTTGTATTTACCGGCTTTTTATACGGAATGGGAAACGGAGGGGGGAGGTTGTGCTCAGGATATTGCAAAAGAGATCCTTAAATTAAAAAGAGATAATATTAAAGGGCTGATTCTGGATCTGAGAAATAATGGAGGAGGTTCTTTGGAAGAAGCGATAGATCTTGCTGGGATTTTCGTAGATCAAGGGCCTTTATTCGTGCAAAAATCATCAAATGGAGAATTGATCATAATAAAGGATACGAATCGGGGGACTATATATGACGGGCCTATGCTCGTTTTGCTGAACGGGCAAAGCGCTTCCGCTTCCGAATTTTTAGCTTCTGCATTACAAAATTACAATCGGGCTTTGGTGATCGGAAGTCCGAGTTATGGAAAGGCAACTTCTCAAATCCTTCTCCCTCTAGAAGAGAATAGGAAAGGAAATTCTGATTTTCTAAAATTGACCACTCATTTGTATTTTGGTGTCCAGGGAATGAGCCACCAGCAAAAGGGAGTCATTCCCGATATTCCTTTGCCTGATCTTTCCGATCTGTCCGGAAGGGAAAAGGACGTGCCGGAAGCGATCCGAACGGAACAGATCTATAAAGAAATAACTTATAAAAAATTCCCCGATCTGGGCCTTTCGGATATCAAAGACGATAGTGAGGATCGAGTCGACGACGATCCGAATTTTTCCAAGATAGGTTCACTTTCTTCTAAACTTCGCAAAAAAATAAAATCTATGGATCTCATCTCTTTGGATAGTGGGGATTTTTTTGAAGAATTTTCGGAATTAGCAAAATTTTACGAGGAGTATCAGGCCGCAACCAGGAGGAAATCGAATAGTTTTACCGTAGATACTCATTCTTTCGATCAAAGTCTGGAAAAGATGGATTCTTATACGAAAGAGATCAATTCGGAAAGAAAAACAAGATTGGAAGAGGATCTATACATAGACGAAGCATATAAAATTATGCAGGACTATATGCAAACATACGTAAGGAAAGGTCAAAAATGAAACAATCACTTAAAAAAACATTCATTCTATTCATAATCTTCGGTTTTATTCTCACTGGAAAAATTTTCGCTAAAGACTCCGCGTCCGCTTTAAAACATATGAACGAACTCACCGGCCCGAGTGAGCAGATCGGAAAAGAAACCTTAGCTTATGTGCAGGCAATCGCTCATAGTAAAAATCCCTCTTTGGTAGAAAACAAAAGACGAGCGATCATCGTTTCCGTCGAAAAAGCGATCTTAAATGCGAATCAAGCCGTTCCATACGATGGAAATTCCGACTATAAAAATTCTGTACTAAAATATCTGAATACCATGTACACTATTCTAAGAGAGGATTACGGAAAACTAGTCAACTTACAGGAAGTTGCAGAGGAATCTTACGACGCGATGGAGGCCTATATGTTGGCCAAAAAAAAGGCCAACGAAAAACTGAAAGAGATAGGCGATGAGCTGAAAGAAAAAGAAAAAGAATTCGCCTCTAATAATAATATTAAACTCATAGAACAACAGGACCCTACTAGCATTAAATTGAAAAAGGCGTCGGAAGTTTTGAATTACCAAGGAGTAGTCTACTTGGTCGATTTCAAAAGTTACAAACAGGAAATGTATCTATTGGATGCTCTTAATAAGAACGATCTAAACGGTATAGAGCAGAACCGTTCAACTCTCGAGAAATATGCAGAAGAAGGTCTTTCCGAATTGGAAAAAATTCCTGCGTATGAGGGAGATTCCAGCTTACTTGTCGCTTGCAAAAATGCCTTAATTTTTTATAAAACGGAGGCGTCCGAACAATTTCCTGTTTTAACCGAGTTTTTACTAAAAAAAGAACAATTCGAAAAATACAAAAAAGCGTTCGATTTGAAAAGTGCCAAGGATAAAACCCAAGAAGATGTGGATCAATACAATAAACTTGTAGCCGAGACCAATCAATTGGCGGATAAGTTCAATAAGACCAACCAGACATTAAACAAGCAAAGGTCCACTTTGATTGCGCAATGGAATAAGGCGAATTCTACCTTTTTATCCAGGTATGTTCCTAAATGATTCTGTTGCATTGTTCTTAAAAATCGTGCATACTTGGTGTCGGGAGCAATGACATGGAAATCGTAAAAGGAAAAGAAGCTACCATTCTTTTCGACGGAAAGAAGTGTATTCATTCCAGAAACTGTGTGTTGAGTAGACCGGATGTATTCGTTCCGAATGTGGAAGGAGAATGGATCTATCCTGACAAAGCAAGTGTGGAAGAGATTAAATCTTTAGCTTTGAATTGTCCTTCTGGTGCGATCCGTTTCGAATCGAATGATCCTTCTTTTAAAGAAGCTGCTCCGTTCGTAAATGTTTTGAGAGTGAGAGAAAATGGCCCTCTTGCGATCCATGCGGACATCGAGTTAGAAGGTGTGGAGAAACAATTTAGACTCACACTTTGTAGATGTGGAGCTTCTACCCATAAACCTTTTTGCGATGCGACTCATGTGAGTATCGGATTTACGGCAACTGGAGAACCGCCTGTCCAAGAATCTCAATCTCTACCGATTCGTAATGGAATTCTAAAAATAGAACCCACTAAAAACGGTCCTTTGAAGGCGAGCGGGAATTTAGAAATTTGTTCCGGGACCGGAAAAGTAACAAATAGAACCACCGAAACGTACCTTTGTCGTTGTGGTGGTTCTTCCAATAAACCGTATTGCGATGGAACTCATCGCAAGATCAAATTTAAGTCCGAGTGACTTATTCAGCGAATCTATCGTTTAAGGTAGCGCATAAATGAGTCGCTTCCGCATCCGTACCATATTCACAATAGCTAAGATACATAAAAGGATTCAGACTTAAGCTTGTATCAAAAACGTTTGGATCTTGGTAAGCGGCACTAACGGTGAACAAGTTTCCTGTTTCGGAATTTCTTCTGACTGCCGCGAATGCTCCTGCATATTTTTGTTGGATCAAAGCATGGACCGCTTGGACGCATGGATTTTCCACTCCGCCTCCTACGAGCGGACTAAAAGCATTGCCGATCGCTAATAGATGAGCGGTCAGATCTCCGTTTTGGTACAGGCCCAGATCAGCCACCGTTGAAGCATCCACTTGTGTTTGGCTATACGCCGTCGCTTTTACCGGACCTCCGAAGCCTAACGGTGCATGTAAAACCACCCAAGCATCTCCTACAGACGGATCACCTGCACCCAAACCGTTGGTCAGAAATGTTTGGCTTTCCGTAAGGAAACTTGTGACCGGATAGAATCTAGTGTTTGTCATTCTTGCTGCGAACTCGTCGGGCGAATTCACATCAGGTAGAGCATTCCAATTCTGATCGTCGATGGCTTGTATCCAAGTTGCGAATAACGCGGATGTTCTTTCGCATGCTTCCCCGGTTCCTGATCCTATTGCATCCGTGATCGCCTTGGCTCTTACGTAGTCCGCTCTTTCTTTAGCGGCATATTCCGTATGAGTGTTTCCTTCTAGGTTCGCTTGATTGCAGCCCGCATTCGGAACTCCGGTGAGAGTAACTTCATATCTATTCACCTCGCTCCTATACGTGGCTTGCGCGCAATGATTGCTTAACGCTTGCGCGATCACAATCCCCAGAAAACCGTTGATATCGTTCTTTTTACTTCCCTGGCATGCAAAGAAGAAAAGAAGAAGAGCTAGTGATATTCTTTTCATCGAGCCCATAATTTTCTCCTGGCTTTTTGTCGATTCGCCTCGAATCTTATAGCGTTCGTTATAAAGAGGAAATCTTTATTCAAGTTTCATATAACTATTGTTATGTGGTATATTTCTTTCATGTGCGGTCACAATACGAGTAATGAAATGTGGCAGTTCTTTTCTTAGTATAAGTGGGCTTAGAGGATTATTCTGAGTGATACAATTGAGTTAAAATCGACTACGAAAAATGTACTTTGTTTCGGGAAAACTTCTCCATTTTACTTTTATTGAGTATGTCCCCTTTTTCCGGACTTTCTCTTACTATTTAAGGTCGGCTTTTGAAATTTTTGGGAAACTTGTGGAAGATTGAATTTCTAAAAGAAATCGGGAGATTTATCTTAATATCTGGGATTTCGTTGGATTTTTCATATTTACGAATCTTATCGATGGATCTAAAAAGAGGGAGAATGTTCGTAAAAAAATTCCTAGAGAAAAACAACATAGTTAAAAGAAAATTTCTTCTGGGTGTCTTACTTTTTCTGGTCCAAACTCCATTGTTTTCGGAAAACAAAGTTACGGTCGAAGTGTTCTTTCTCTCCGAAAGGGACAAATCTCCGATTTCGAACCTTAGGTTCTTATTGAAGGAGACCGGTAGGTCCTATAGTACGGACCCTTTCGGAAAAGCGATTATTGGGGTCCAATCGTTCGGATCTTACGAATTGAGAATCGTTTCTTCGGACAGGATCATAAGTAAGGAGATCATCGTAACTTCCGATCGGCAAAAAATCATACTTACGATCAAGCCGGAGACTCCTTCCGGTATCCATATTGTTGCTAAAAAAGAATCCGAGTCCTTATCCAGATATTCACTACAGCAAGAAGAGATTATACGACTTCCAGGAGCACAAAACGATTCGTTAAAAGCGTTACAAACTTTACCCGGGATCTCTGCAGTACCTCCGGTCGGTTTGACTTCCTCCAGTTTTTCCAATCTAACCAATTTAGGTAATCTTGCAGGTTCCAGTCCATATTCCAATAGCGATAGAGGTTTCCTGGTAATTCGGGGAGGGGGAACTCTGCAGAACGGATATTATTTGGATGGGTTCCCGATGTCTTATCCGTACCACTTAGGGGACCAATCGTCCGTATTAAACAATAATATCATAAGATCGATCAACGTATATTCGGGGGCCTTTCCTGTCCAATACGGATTCGCGACGGGAGGGATCATCGATATAAGGACTCCGGATGAAGTTAAAAAAAATCATTCTATTATAAATGTGAATACATTCTTGTCGGACGTTTATCATCAGCATAAACTTTCCGAAAACGCATTTGCGATAGTTTCCGCAAGAAAGTCTTATCCGAATTATACTCTCATGCAGTTTTATCCGGACGGGATCCCTCAAGACGCAAAGTATGCTGATTACGAGGACTTTCAGACTAAATTTAATTGGAAACCCGGAGAAAATCATACGATCACAGCAATGTTCTTCGGAGCAAAGGACCTGCAGAAATATTCGAAAACGATGGAAAATGAGTTCGATCTGGGAAACGCCCTAAGCCGTCCGCCGGTAGGGATCGATAGAAGTTTCGGAACGAGCGGACTTAGATACGTTTTTAACAATGGTTCCGGGATCGAGAGTTCTTTCTCTATTTCAAATAATTCTTTTAAAGAAAATTATGAAATGAAATACGATAATCCCCTGAGCGGTGAGAGGATATTCGGTTTTGGGAACGTTACGAGGCAAAATCTTACTTTTGCGGAAAACAACAACAAGATCCGGATCCTGGAAAATTATCTATATTTTCGTTTTGGTGCCCAGTATCGTGAAACAAATATCAAGCTTAACGGACAGGATATCGAAACGAATAATTCTCAATTCCTGGAAATTTTCAACGACTTGCTCGATTCCAACCGTCAATTCAGGGCCTTATTCGAGGGTGACCGTATCCATACCAAGGAGATTGCGCAATTTGCGGAATTAGAATTTAGGCTGGGAGGTTTTCGTTTTTTACCGGGTTATCGCAACGACTACTATGATAAATCCGGTGAAAAAAAAGATTCCATCAGAGCTAGGATCGAATACGAATTTGTTAAAACCGGAACGAAACTTCTTGCAGGATCGGGAGAACATTATAACGCACCGACTAGAATAGAACAATATTCCTCCAAATCGGGAAATCCTAACTTAAAAATGGAATATTCTGTCCATTCTTCCGTAGGCATCGAGCAAAGTATCGGGACCGATTATCTGATAAAGATAGAAGGTTTCCATAATACTTATTCCAACTTGGTGACTCCCGATTCCAATATCCAAAATCCCTATACACCCAACAATCAGATCCGAGATATCGTGAACGATCCGACTTACGTGGTGGAAAATCCTTATATAGTAACTAACTTGAATTATTCGAATCTAAGAGACGGATATTCCAGAGGTATTGAGATATTCCTTAAAAAGAATCATAACGGTATAAAAAGGATATTCGGTTGGCTTTCCTATACGAATTCGATCTCGAAACGGAATAATCATCAGGCCAGATTAACGGACGACGAGCAAAGGCAAAGAACGATCGACAATAGTATGAGGACCCTTATTTACCAGACGAATTATGAAGGGAACTATATCAATTTTTATGACGATGGAAATTACGAAATTTTATACGATAATGATAAGGAGGAATATTACGATTACGACCGTACTCATATGTTAAGTTTCGTGGGAGGTTGGAAGTTTTTGGATGATTGGCAGATCGGCGGAAAATACATGTACCTTACCAACGTACCTATCACTCCCATCGTAGGTTCCGAAAACGCTTCCGCGGGAAGTTCCACAGGGATTAATCTGTATCTGCCTACGTATTCCAAGGATTATAATTCCGCAAGATGGCCCGACTTTCACCAATTGGATATACGTTTGGACCGCTTTTATAATTATCAATGGGGTTATATGAACGTTTATATCGAATTCATAAACTTCTTCGGAAACAGAAATCAGATCAGTCAGAACTTCAATAATTTATATCCTTATTCCACATACTCCCTACAAAATCCGTTAACTGGAAATATGGTTCAGCCGACAAACCCGGAACCGATCTATAACTCCAATTATATCAATTCCAAAACGGGAAGCGGGAACGTTTATTATCTTCCTTTGATCAGTGTGGGAATGCAGGCCAAGTTTTAATCGATCAACGTTCGGATTTTCTTACGTATCCTACCTGCAGTAGGATACCCTTTGCACAATTCTGCGCAGTAAAGTAGTAAGCTTTGAGATAACCTGACCGATTCTATTATATCTTCGCCTCTGGATAAGAAGAATGTTAGAATTCCAACAAGAAGATCTCCTGTTCCCATAACTGCCAGTTTGGGTTCTTGGAATTCCCAGAAGTAAGAGTCTCCTTCGGGAGTGAAAAGAATAGAAACCGATCCTTTCAAAAGTAGGTAGGTTCTTTTTTCCTTTGCCCAAACTTTTGCATCTTCCAATGCCGAATATTGGCTTTGGTATTTTTTTCCAATGATATAAGACCATTCACCTAAGTGAGGAGTGAGTATTGTGTTAGGACCTAAATATTTTTCATCCAAATACTTGAATGCGCCTGCATCAAACACCAGGGTTGTTTCTTTAGAAAAAGAGAATGAAGGAAGATCGGCGGGGGCAAGCCCTGGCCCGGCACATACTACACTTGCTTTTTGGACAAACGGATAATCCGAAGATTTTTTAGAAGTTTCCAATTGGGAGACCATAAAGGAGGGATCTTTTTTTAGGACTTTTGTAAGAGTATTCGCGGACGGAGTGAGTATTTGGGAAATCCCGCCTCCCAATTCCTGGAATGCAAGCGCAGAGGATAGGATTGCTCCGGACATTCCTTCGGATCCGCCTACAAATACTGCCGAGCCGTTTTTATATTTATGGGAATCTTTTTCTCTGGAAAGTTTAGATACTAACTCTTCTCTCTTCGCTCTCGGTAAAAGATATTTGGAAGTAAGGGATTCTTGTCGCAAGAACCCGATGGGATGAAACGATTTTTTTTCTTTCGATAAAGGATAGAATACGTTTTTGAGTTTAGGTGATCCGATTTCCGCTAAAATATCCGCGGCAAATGGGATTTTTTCATCCGGAGAATAGCCGGAAACCGCATCTACGCTTACGATTAATAAAGAATCTTTTAATCTTTCTTTGGCAGAGTGGATCTCGATAATTGTGGTAGAAATTTCTCCGGATAATGGGCCCTTAAATCCGGTTCCTAAAAGGGAGTCCACTAATACTTCTCCGGGATTTACGAGATCCGCTTTAAATTTTTTTAAAGGGAAATTTCGGATTTTCAGTTCTTCTGTTAGATTTTTATAATATTTTGTTTCTTCGGAGAAATTGCCCTCTTTTGAATAAATCTCGACTTCGAGGTCTTCTGCCTTTAAAAATTGGGCTAAGGCGTATCCATCTCCTCCGTTATTTCCGGATCCGCAAAATACAATGATCTTCTTTGCGGATCTAAAAACTTTTTCCCAGGTTTGGAAGATGGAAAGTGCGGCAAATCCCATGAGTAAAGTCCCCGAAATGTTTCTATCTCGGATGGTTTGCTCATCTAGGATTTTTGCTTCTTCTTCGTTAAATAATACCTGGAAATTAGGATATCCGTTCATTTTATTTCCATTTATGGATCTCTAAATAACCGGATCTGATCTTCATGGAATAGATTTCATCGTTCGTATCCATCCAAGTTTCTCTCCAAAGTCCGCGAGGAGGAGGATAGTTTAGGCGGATATTATTCACATGGTTCCCGTCCTCGTCATGCACTTGGAGCCG
Source organism: Leptospira sp. WS58.C1 (assembly GCF_040833995.1). Classification (NCBI taxonomy): domain Bacteria; kingdom Pseudomonadati; phylum Spirochaetota; class Leptospiria; order Leptospirales; family Leptospiraceae; genus Leptospira; species Leptospira cinconiae. The sequence continues at coordinate 2,443,833 of NZ_CP162137.1, read as the reverse complement.
GATGGAATTTCCTTCTTCCACTTCCGTTTCCCAGATAAAAAAATTATCGTTGTTTAGGACCCAGTATAACGTTTCGGACGGATCTTGGATCTCTTTTATCGGAATGATCCTCTTGTCTTTAAGTTCGTATTTTAGGATCTTTCGATTTTTGAATCTTCCGGATTTGGTTTCGTAAAAACTAAAGGAACCGAGTATATATTCTCCATCAGGATGCGAAAAGAATGAATCCACATACCAAGTGTAAGCCTCTCCTTGATTTAGAGAATCTTTGAAATCGATACCTTCTACCTTTTGTTTTAATTTTCCTAACTCGTCAAAAACGCTAAGCCTCATCGCTCCGTTGTGTCTATGAAATACGAATAATAGATCGTTATTTCCGGCTTCCATTCTTTCCACATATCCGAAAGGAATAGAACCTCCCGTACCGTCCGCATAGATCGTTTGAGAAAGTTTTCCGGAATCGTTTATTTTTAATATCACGGAAGGAATGGCTTCTTCCGCGTCCGTGCGGAATTCTCCGGATTTTTTAGCGTAAATATTCTCAGCTACTTTGTCCGACTTTGCATCTTCTTTGGAAACTCTGGACTGAACATAAATATCATCGTTGTCGGAAACGGTAACTAATCCGATCCTTCCTAATTTGACATTGAAATTTTTGACCTTGTCCTGTTTTTCTTTGGAATTACCGATCACAAACTTGAGATCACCGTCGGAGTTGAATGCTTTGATCAAAGATTGTTCGAAGTCCGGAACGTAAATTACTCCGGAAGCGACAGCTACTTGGTTCGGAACGTTCGTCGGAACCCGATTGACTATACTCACTTGTAATTCTTTTAGATCTTTTCCTAATTTAACTCTTCCATATAGATATGGATTGTAATCATCCACTCGGAATTTGGAACAAGCCCCTATCACTAAGATAGAACATAAGAAAAAGGAAAGGTATTTGCGGACAGATGAGGTCCCGATCTTGGAAGTGGAGGAATTTTGCATGGTTCTTATAAAAACCCGAGCCTTTTTTCGGTTTGCCCGGGACATTTCGTTACCATCCTTCTTTTTAGTATAAGAAAACAAGCAATTTCGCTCGTAACAAGAGGATGGCTCGGAAGTGAGGTTATTTTTTACTTTACACTAGGGTAAGGTAAAAATATTTTGAATTGGTATCGGGAACCACCCATTGAATTTGTATGGGAAGCCTGAAAAATTCGGATGATCCGAACTTTTGTAGGTTGTATTTTCCTCTTTTTTGAGGCAAAACGAAGCGGTTCAGAGACTCTCTGTAAGGCCGGCGTGACAGTCAGTAAAGAAGTTATCGAAACGATCTTAGATCGAATCCTTCTCGCTCCCGTCAAGCTGTATGCACTCATGGTTAGCCAAAGGCCAAACCATACGCTGATCGAGGTAGAGCTGGATCACCTCGAGCACCCGTACGGTTCCGTCAGCCTTCTGGAATGTGAGCAAGTTTCCAGAAAACTGAATGAAGAGTTGGAACGGATCTCACCGGATCTGAACTATACTCTCAAGGTTTCTTCCGCCGGTGCGGAAAGAAAACTGGTGATTCCCGAGGATCTGGATAGATTCCGTGGAATACCGGTACGACTCGTCTTTAAAGCGGAAGGGTCGGGCGATAAGGAAGGAATCTTTAAGATTCTGGATAGGAAAGAAGACAGGATTTTTTTAGAGCCGTTTTCCAAAAGGAAGGCCAAAGGTTCTAAAAAAAAGGAAGTCATTCTGGAATTGAAGGATATACTGAAAGGAAATTTGTACGTAAGTATTTGATTATGGCAGTTAAGAAGAAAGAAGCCGAAGTCAATCTGTTGGAAGCAATCCAACAATTTTGTGCCGACAAGTCCCTAGACAGGGAAGCCGTGATGGGAGTCATTCGTGATTCCTTGATTACCGCGTACAAGAAGAAGTCGGGCATCGAAACTTTGGAAGAAGATGAGAATCCGATCAAGGTAGAATTTGCTTCCTCCGGAGATGGGGAAAATGTCGTAATCGTAGTATCCCGTAAAGTTGTGGAATCCTCTCCTAAAAACGGTTTGGAAATTTCTTTGGAAGACGCGCAAGCTGTCTATCCTAACGCAACTGTGGGTGAAGTTCTGGATTTTAAAGAAAAGCCGATGGAGCTTTCCAGGATCATTTCCTCTCAGGCAAAACAAATGGTATTCCAACGCTTGAGAGATATGGAAAAAGAACTTCTATATCAGGAATACAAAGCAAAAGAAGGCGAACTGACTCATGGATATTTCCAACGTTGGAAAAAAGACGCTATGTCCATCGATCTTGGTAAGGTCGAAGGTATCATGCCGAAACGTGAGCAAAACCCCGGAGAAAAATATCATAGCGGGGACCGCCTGAAAGCAATTATACAAAAAGTGGAACTTCGTCCTAGAGAACCGATCCCTGTGATCACTCTTTCAAGAGCCTCTGCGGATTTTGTTCGTAAACTTTTCGAAATGGAAATCCCGGAGATCTACGACGGACTCGTAGAAATCGTAAACGTGGCTCGTCAACCGTCCATTCGTACCAAAGTTGTAGTTTATGCTACCAGAGGAGATATAGATCCTGTGGGTGCCTGCGTTGGTATGAAAGGGGTGCGTATCCAATCCATTGTCAGAGAATTAGGAAACGAAAGAATAGATATCGTTCAATACTCTTCGGACCCGACGGAGTTCATTGCAAACGCGATTTCTCCGGCAAAACCTTACGATGTAAAGGCGGATTCCGTGGGTAGAGAAGCAATGGTAATCGTTCCAGAGGAACAATTATCTCTTGCAATCGGGATCAACGGTTCCAATGTAAAGTTGGCGTCACAATTAACCGGATTTAGGATCGATATCAAAACGATAGCCCAGTACAATGAAGAGTTCTCTTCTCCGGAAGCAAGAGAGAGATTGGATAAACTATTCAGTCCTCCAGCTGCCACTACGGAAGAAGAAGACGACGATGGAGCAACTGCTCTAGAGGATCTACCTGGACTTTCTACCCGCTTGATTGGCCTATTAAGGAGCGCAGGGATCAATAACGTCGAGACGTTGATCGAGATCAGCCAGGATGACTTGGCAAAACTCCCCGGCATAGGACAGACTACCGCCGCTCAGATCTTAAGGATATTGGCGGAATCTGTAGAGTGGGTGGAGGAAAGCTGATCTCCTCAATTTGAGGGTAGGGCTTTAAGACCCGTTTTCAGTACATCCCGTACTTGACCAGGACATTATATGGAAGAAAAGAATAAATCAATCAAGGAAAAGCTCCAGGGTACTGCTTCTACCGACGCAAGTAAGAAGAAGAAGCTGGTTATCAAGAAGAAGCCGGATGAGAAGACACCTTCTGCCTCTGCAAAGAAAGAAGCTCCCATCGAACCGGCTTCGGGTAAACCGGCCGCTGCGGCTTCTTCCGGTCCAAGTGCCCCGAAATCTAATCCTAATCCTCCTAAAAAAGAACCTCTCTTTCCTGAACCAAGCACTCGACAAGAACCTCCGGTTCCAAGATCTGCTCCTCCGGAACATATATTAGGAGAAGGTAGAACTCCTTTTCAAAGAGAAGACAATAATATTATAGTATCTCGTCCGAACCAAAGACCGACTTATTCCAATCAGAACAGAGAGTCTGGAGAATCGAGCGGTAATTATCGAGGCAATCGCCCCGAAGGTGGCGGATACCAAAACCGAGAAGGCGGCGGCGGTGGATATCGCGGCGGCCAGGGTGGTGGTTACCAAGGTGGCCAGAATCGCGAAGGTGGTGGATACCAAAACCGAGAAGGCGGCGGCGGTGGATATCGTGGCGGCCAGGGTGGCGGTTATCAAGGTGGTCAGAATCGCGAAGGCGGTGGTGGTTATCGTGGAGGCCAAGGCGGCCAAGGTAGTGGATACCAAGGTGGTCAAGGCGGCGGCGGTTATCGTGGAGGCCAAGGCGGCCAAGGTAGTGGATACCAAGGTGGTCAAGGCGGCGGCGGTTATCGTGGAGGCCAGGGCGGCCAAGGTAGCGGATACCAAGGTGGTCAAGGCGGCGGCGGTTATCGTGGAGGCCAGGGCGGCCAAGGTAGTGGATACCAAGGTGGTCAAGGCGGCGGCGGTTATCGCGGGGGCCAGGGTGGTCAAGGCGGTGGTGGTTATCGTGGAGGCCAAGGCGGCCAAGGTAGCGGATACCAAGGTGGTCAAGGCGGTGGCGGTTATCGTGGAGGCCAAGGTGGTCAAGGCGGTGGTGGTTATCGCGGGGGCCAGGGTGGTCAAAGCGGTGGTGGTTATCGTGGAGGCCAAGGTGGTGGATTCCGTGGTGGTCCAGGCGGCCAGGGTGGCGGATTTAGAGGCGGTCCTGGTGCAGGAGCCCCACCTCCAGGTTTAGGACCTGTTGAGGGAGGAAGAGGAGTTCCTTCAGGCAAAAAACGTAATGATAAAGATAAAGGCGGAAGACCGGATGGACAGGACGGTTCTGAAAATTCTAAATTCTTCCGACAAACATTCAGAAAACCTAAAGTAAGCGGACCTACCGGCGTATCCGTACCGAAAGAGATAACTCTTTTGGAGAATGTCCAAGTAGGAGAACTGGCTAAGAAAATGAATCTTAAGCCGGGAGATGTTATCGGAAAACTCATGAAAATGGGTATGATGGTGACCATCAATAATATCATCGATGCCGAAACGGCTTCTATTCTCGCAGACGAATACGGTTGTAAGGTAAAAGTAGTTTCTCTATATGAAGAAACCCTAATCGACGAAGAAAAAGACAGCCCGGAAGATTATATCCATAGACCTCCGGTCGTTACCATCATGGGTCACGTTGACCATGGTAAGACCAAACTATTGGATACCATCCGTAAGTCTTCGGTCATCGATACCGAGTCGGGTGGAATTACACAACATATCGGCGCTTACCAGGTAAAAACTTCCAGAGGGGAAATCACCTTCTTGGATACTCCTGGTCACGAAGCGTTTACTTCTATGAGAGCAAGGGGAGCTAAGGTTACGGATATAGTAATCCTGGTAGTTGCTGCGGATGACGGAGTAATGCCCCAAACTTTGGAAGCATTATCTCATGCAAAAGATGCAAAAGTCCCTATCATAGTTGCGATCAATAAAGTGGATCTACCTACTGCAAATCCGGACAAGATCATGCAGGAACTGGCAAACCACGGACTCCAATCGGAAGAATGGGGCGGGGATACGATGTATTGTAAGATCTCCGCGAAGGAAAATATCGGGATCGATAAACTTTTAGAGTCAGTGCTTCTACAAGCGGAAGTTCTGGATCTGAAAGCTAACCCTAAACGTAGAGCTAAAGGTACAATCGTTGAAGCAAAACTGGATCCGGGCCGCGGAGCGGTTGCGACAGTTCTGATCCAAAACGGAACACTGAGAGTGGGAGATCCATTCGTAGCCGGGGTATTCTCCGGTAGGGTTCGCGCGATGTATGACGATTACGGTCATCTGATCAAGGAAGCAGGACCTGCTTTCCCAGTGCAGGTAACCGGACTTGACGGAGTGCCCGATGCGGGAGCACCTTTCGACTCCGTAGAAGACGAGAAAGAAGCGAGAAATATCTCTCAACACCGTATCGAATTCGAAAGGATCGGAAACGCAGGAGCTACAGGTTCCAAAGTCACACTGGAAAACATGAACGAGTTCATCAAACAGGGTGCATTAAAAGAACTGAAAGTTATCATCAAAGCGGACGTTCGCGGTTCCGCGGAAGCGATCAAGGAAGCTCTGGAAAAACTTTCCACTTCGGATGTAAAACTGAACGTAATTCAGTCCGGTGCGGGAGCTATCGTCGATATGGATGTGATGCTTGCATCTGCATCCAATGCGATCATCATAGGATTCCATGTTCGTGCGAATCCGAAAACGATCGCACTCGCCGAAAAAGAAGGCGTTCAGATCAAGTATTACAGCATCATCTACCAAGTTGTGGACGAGATCAAGATGGCGATGGAAGGACTTCTCGAACCGGAAAGGATCGAAGAAGTTATCGGAACCGCAGAGATCAGAGAAGTTTTCAAGGTTTCCAAGATCGGAAATATCGCGGGTTGTATGGTTACTTCCGGAAAGATCACGAAAGCTTCCGGTATCCGTGTGATCAGCGACGGAGTTCAAGTATTCGACGGAAAACTCAAGTCTCTTCGAAGATTCAAAGACGAAGTAAACGAAGTGGTGAACAATTTCGAATGTGGTATCCAGTTGGAGAACTACAACGACTTCAAAGTCGGCGATACGATCGAAGCTTATACTGTCACAGTAGTAAAACGGAAGCTGGAGTAGTGTTAGAGTGAATCCGATCCGTAAAAGGAAAATCGAAGCGGAGACGGTTCGAACCGTCGCCATGATGATCCTGGCCGGAAAAGTCAAGGACCCCAGGGTCCACATGGTTTCCGTTCATAGATCGGAACTCTCGGACGATTCCAAAAATCTGAAAGTATACGTTACGGCTATTTGCACGGACAAAAAGAAGGAAAAATTACTCGCCGGCTTAAATAGTGCCTCGGGTAAATTTGCCGCTACTCTTTCCACAAAACTCAATCTTAGAGTTACACCCAGGATGAGTTTTGTTTGGGACGAAGAATATATCCAAGGTTTAGATGAATCCCTCCGACTTACGAGAAAACCAACAAATCCGGACTGAATTCGGATTTCTTCTCTTGGATAAACCGGTTGGAATGACTTCTTCCGATCTGGTTTTAAAAGCCAAAAAGACTCTTGGACTAAGGAAAATAGGTCATACCGGAACCTTAGACAAGGCAGCCTCCGGTTTAATGGTACTACCTGTCGGAACTTCTACTAGCTTCTCCCAAGTATTTTTAGGGAAAGACAAAGAGTATGAGGCCGATGTGCAGTTCGGCTTTTCCACCGACTCTGGTGATCGAGAAGGTCTGGTAGTCGAGGATTGGGAAACTTCTAAGATCCAAAAATGGTACCAAGAATTCATGCCCAAGTTGGAAGAAATACTTTCCAAGGTTTGCAGTTGGGAAGAACAGATTGCACCCGAGGTTTCCGCACTTAAGGTTCAGGGACAGAGAAGGGCTAAATTGTTTAGAGAAGGAATTTCAGTTCCACCAAGCATTCGTAAGATCAAAATATTCGAATTCGAAGCGGGAGACTTTTGCCCGGAAGGTTTCAAATTGAGGGCCAGGGTTTCGGGCGGGACGTATATCCGAAAGCTTGTGATGGATATCGGAGAAGTAGCTGGGATCCCGATGTGCCTCAAATCCTTGAACCGAACCAAAGTGGGAAAACTGAAGTTAGAGCAAGCGGATACCTACGAAGCGTTATTGCTCGGGAAAGCGATCATCCACCCCCCGGAAGAGATCCTGGACATTCCCTCGGTTGAAATCCCAAGCACCGAAGTAAAAGACGTTTTTCATGGAAAAAAGATCAAATTGGACTGGATCCCGGCCCAGGAGTTCCTACTCACCTCTCCTGAGGGAGAGATTTTGGCATATTGCAGAAGGGAAGGTCTGCCTGGCAGCCTTTCCTATAAATATTTGAAGGTCTTTTCGAAAATTTAGCTTGGACAGGGGCCTAGGCCCCCGAAAATTGGCAACAGGTACAATCAAACTATGGTAACTACGGAACAAAAGCAGCAAATTATTTCCACATTTGCAAAAGGAAAGGGGGACACCGGTTCAACGGAAGTTCAAGTCGCCCTCCTAGATGCTCAAATTAAAGATCTGAACGAGCATTTTAAAACTCATAAGAAAGATTTTCATTCTAAAACAGGCCTTCTTAAATTAGTAAGCAAACGTAAAAAATTATTGGAATATCTAAAACGCCAAGATCTAGAACGTTACAAAAAGCTAATTGAAACTCTCGGACTCCGCAAGTAAGGGGTCCGTTCATGGCTAAAACTATTAATGGCCAATTTGGCCGTGATTCCATCACTCTCGAAACGGGAGATTGGGCGAAGCAAGCCCACGGGTCCGTCGTATATAAAACCGGAAATCTCGTTCTATTAGCAACCGTTTGTGCCGCCGATGAACCTAAAGAAGGACAAGACTTCTTTCCGCTAACGTGCGAATATTCCGAAAAAGTTTATTCTGTAGGTAGATTTCCTGGCGGGTATTTCAAAAGAGAAGCGAAACCTTATGAGCATGAGGTTTTAAATTCCAGGATCATCGATAGACCGATCCGTCCTCTTTTTCCGGAGGGATATTTCTGCGAAGTACAATTGCAGGTAACCGTTCTTTCCGCGGACAATGAAATTTCCACTGCAGGTCATGCGTTAAATGCAGCTTCCGCAGCATTAACGATCTCTAATATTCCTTTCAATGGTCCGATTGCAGGAGCCAGAGTAGGAAGAATTAACGGAGAACTCGTAATCAACCCAGGCAATAAGGAGATCCTGAATTCGGATCTGGATCTGGTAGTTGCAGGTACTAAAACCCATATCGTAATGATTGAAGGTGAGGCGAAGGAATTATCCAACTCCGAAATGTTGGAAGCATTAAAATTTGCCCACGAACATATCGTAAAATTCGTAGAGCTTCAGGAAACCTGGGCTGCACAACTGCAAGTAGTCAAAAAAGAAGTTAAACTTAAAGTTAAAGACGAAACTCTTTTAGGCGAAGTCCGTAAATACGCTTTCGATAAGATCTCCGCAGCAAATAAAACTGCCGACAAAGCTTCTCGCAATAAAGAGATCTCTAATGTAAACAAAGAAGTGGTTGAACACTTCAAAGAGACCGTAACCGAATCCGAAAAGATCAAGGACATCAAAAACTTCTTACATGAACTCGAATACGAGATCGTAAGAGAGCAGGTATTAAAAGAGGGAGTTCGTTTCGACGGAAGAAAGTTGGACGAGATCCGAAATATCAGCGTAGAAATGAGTCCTCTTCCCGGAGTTCACGGTTCTGCGGTATTTACCAGAGGGCAAACCCAATCCCTTGGAACTGTAACCTTAGGAACTGCGGCCGACAATCAACGTTACGAAACATTGGAAGGTCAAAAAGAAAAGAACTTCATGCTTCATTATAACTTTCCTGCATTCTCAGTGGGAGAAGTTAGAAGGTCTTCCGGGCCGGGGCGTAGAGAGATCGGTCACGGAAATCTGGCGGAAAGAGCGTTAAAACTCGTACTTCCTAAGCAAGATGATTTCCCTTACGTGATCAGAGTGGTTTCCGAAATTTTGGAATCCAATGGATCTTCTTCCATGGCTTCCGTATGCTCCGGATCATTGGCTCTTATGGCAGCAGGGGTTCCGATCAAGTCTGCTGTTTCCGGGATCGCAATGGGATTATTTTCGGACGAATCCGGAAGATTCGCTGTATTATCCGATATCGCAGGATTGGAAGACCATTTCGGCGATATGGACTGTAAGATTGCAGGCACCAGGAAAGGGATCACTGCATTCCAGATGGACTTAAAAGTAACGGGTGTTGCGTTTAACGTTTTAGAAGCGGTGTTTACTCAAGCGGAAAAAGCTCGTTTCCATATCTTGGATGTGATGGAAAAATCCATCTCCAAAGCTGCGGATACAGTCTCTCGCACAGCGCCGAGAATTATCGTAAAATATATACCGAAAGATCGTATCGGGGAACTGATCGGTCCAGGCGGTAAAAATATCCGCGGGATCATCGAAGCTTCCGGAGCGGATATCAATATAGACGATGATGGAAAAGTCACTATCGCGGGTGTCAACCAAGAGCAGGCTGAAAAAGCCGCAGGAATGGTCGAAGGATTCTTCGCAGAAGTGGAAGTAGGGAAAATTTACGAAGGCAAAGTAAAACGTATTACCGATTTCGGCGCCTTTGTGGAGATCCTACCGGGCAAAGAAGGACTTTGCCATATTTCCAAGCTGGATTCAAAGCGTGTGAATTCGGTTAAAGACATCGTGAAAGAAGGTGAGATCATCCGTGTCCGCGTGTTGAACGTGGATAAAACCGGAAAGATCGATCTTTCCAGAAGAGACGCTCTCGAAGTTTAAAAAACGAATTAGACCGGCGAATTTTTTTCGCCGGGTAGTACATTGGTTTTTCTAGAAGAAAAAAATCATAAAATAAAATTAGGGAACGGACTTACGGTTCTGTTCCAAAGAGCTCCTTATTCGGTAAGTGTGTCTATGGGAGTGTACGTAAAAGTAGGCTCCAGATCGGAAACTTTGGAAACCGCAGGTTACTGTCATTTCTTGGAACATATGCTTTTCAAAGACACGGAAAAGCGGACCGCAAAACAACAAGCGGAAGATTGGGAAAGAGTAGGCGCTTATTCCAACGCAGCCACTTCTAGAGAATACACTTACTTTCATGCAACCTTAGCTTCCAGAGATCTGGAATTAGGATTGGAATTACTTTCGGAGATGATGTTCCGTCCTTTGTTCAGGGACCAGGACATCCGCACCGAAGCGGAAGTTGTCTTGGAAGAAATGAAAGGTTATGAAGATTCTCCGGAAGACGCGATTCACGATTTCTATTATAATAATCTATTTTCGGGAAATTCTTTAGGAAGAGATATTATCGGGACGGAAACTTCTATCCGAGGAGTGACTCCTTCTAGTCTTCGGAAATTTTACGAGACCTATTATCATCCGGAAAATATGATACTTTCTCTTTCCGGAAATTACGAGCCCGAGTTCGTCTTCGATCTAGTCTCCAAATACTTCTCTCAATCCGTTAAAAAAGGAAAAGAAGGAACATTCGAAACTCCTAAAAAAGAGTTCGGATATTTTCGCAAAGGGAATAAGGAGACGGAACAAGCCTATTTCATTTTAGGCGGCGAAGGTTTTCCTCGAAATTTTCATGATGCGACAAGATTATCCCTTCTCACGCATGTTTTAGGCGGGGGAATGTCTTCTCGTTTATTCCAAAAAGTTCGGGAAGAAAAAGGACTTTGTTATCATATCACAAGTTATCCTTCTTCGTATCGTGATGTGGGGATCAATTCGATTGTTTGTTCCACTTCCAAAGAAAGGTTTGCGGAAAGTTTGGAACTGATCTTGGAAGAATTGAGGCTATTCGTGGATAAGGGCGTGACCTCCCAGGAATTGAAGGACGCAAAGACCAACCACGAAGGTAGTCTTTCTATCGGTTATGAACACACCGAAAGTAGAATGAACAATATCGCTTTCCAGGAATTATATTACGGAAAGTATAATTCCTTAGAAGACAGGATCAAAGAGATCCATTCCGTTACGGAAGAGGAAATTAATCAAACTGTCAGAAAAATATTCGCACTTCCTAAATTACATCTTTCCGTTTTGGCGAAACTAAAAGCGAAAGAAGAGCAAAAAATAAAATCCATTTTCGGATCCTACTCGTACTAATATGAAAATTCCGGTGAAAAAACTAAAAGAGAAGGCTCTTCTGCCGGAGATCAAAACTTCCGGTTCCGCAGGTTATGATATTGCAGCTTGTTTGGATTCCACTCTGGAGCTCCCGGCGGGGGAAGTCGTTTTAGTTCCTACCGGGCTTTCTTTCGCGATCCCGGACGGATTTCATTTTGAGATCAGGCCACGATCCGGATTTTCCACTAAGTTTAAGATCCTGATCCCGAATACTCCAGGTACGATCGACTCCGATTATAGAGGCGAATTGATGGTCCCTCTTTTAAATCTGGGAAAAGAGCCATATCTACTAGAAGATAAAACTAGGATTGCACAACTTTTGATCCGCCGTACCTGGCATACCGATTGGGAACTTGTAACTGAACTACCTGAATCCGAAAGAGGAGCAGGCGGCTTCGGTAGCACTGGGTTCTAAAACTTAGAAATGTCTGTTTCGCACAGAGACCACTGGGTTCACAGAGGGGAAAGTTTTTGGATACGTTAATTAAAGCCCTTCATATCTTAGCGCGAATCCAAATCTATTCTAATCTTATTTTACACGAAGCCGCAAAGAAGAAAAGATCCCGAATTTATTTTCCAAAAAACTCCGTGTTCTCTGTGCTCTCCGTGCGGACGTCTCTTATTTAAAAACTTCTATCTTTAATTTTTTAGCTACCGCAGAAACTTTTTCGTCAAGGGTCGCTAAACCAGCGCCTTTACGGATACAAAGTTCCAGATAAGAAGCATCGTAAGAAGAAAGTTCGTAGTTGACTGCCAACTCTTGGATATGTCGAAACACTTCGAAAGAAAGATTGATATCGAATTCGATCGGAAGCGATTCGAAAATCGAAACGATCTGTTTGCTTTGGGGACCTGTGAGTCTTTTTCTTCTTTTAGAAACTAGCAGTACGTTATTGAATTCGTACCACCAAAGGCTGGGAACCACCGCACGGACGGTCTTACCGATCGATTGTAAAAATTGATCGGCCTTGGGAGACTTTTCGTCCGGTAGAAAACTTGCGGCTGCTAAGGAACAATCTAATACCCAGAGTTTTACCATTTGCGGCCTTCGTTGATAAATTCTTTAATATTTACCTTCGAAGAAATGCTAGCTCTGATCTTTTTTAAAGTGTTAAGCCCCTCTTTGGGATCGAATTCGATCTCTTCCGAAAAGGGGACCAATTTTGCAATAGGTTTGCCTCTATGAGTGATCACAAAAACCTCTCCTGCTTGGACTTTTTTGAGTAATTCCGATAAATGGGTCTTCGCTTGGAAGGCGGAAACCGATTCCATGTTTACGTTCATCGTAAACACTAGTCTATTAACTGGTTGATTCGAATTTTCAACTAAAAAACAGAAACAAGACCGGAAAACTGATTCCGGATGAATCGAGAAAAATGTTTCGCACGGAGGCCACGGAGCGGGGTTATTTTGGGTTTTTGAACAAATCAAAGCTCTGTGTTCTTCGTGTGCTCTGTGCGAAATTCGTAGCTTTCTTTTTTGAGTATTTAGCTACTTTTTCACGGATTAAGTCTCTTTTCGGATTTTAATTTTCTGCCGATGCTTAGGGAGTATGGATAGAAAGGACCAAATAGTCGGACAAAATTTTGTGATTTGGGAAAAAGGAAGGGCCGCATTGCCGTATCTTCTTCTTTTTACAGGGATTTTTCTGACCCTTTCCTTGGGTTCTTTTACCATCGCTGAAAATGGGGTACAGGCCAATCTTTTTGGAAGGCTTGGTCATTACCTTTCCTGGGGATTTTTGTATCTATTCGGGAATGCATCCTTCGTTCCCGGGATCATGCTCATTCTTACGGGTGGGATCCTTCTCGCGAAACCTGCTCAGGATATTACGAACAAACTTCTTACGATTCCTTTATTCTTACTCGCAGTCGCGGTGAGCCTGAACGTTTTCGGAAATATTTCCACGGTTCCTTTTGCATCTAACGGTGGAGTGCTTGGCCAAGCATTAGCTGTTGCTCTGGAATATCTTCTCGGTTCAACGGGGAGACTTCTCATCCATTTTGTGGTCTATTTTTACGGCATTCTTGTGTATCTGAACGAATCTCCGGTCCATTTTTTAGGAAGGCTACTTGCACAAAGCGGTCGGGACTGGAAGGAGCAATGGCTTTCCGGTTATATGAGTGGAAGAACCAAAAAAGAAGAAGAAATCCAAAATTTCGAATCTACATTTCCGAAAACCAAAACTACAGATTGGTCCAAAGGATTATCCGGTATGATGGGTTCCATCAATTCATGGAAACAAACCGACTCTGAAATTTCGGAAGAGAATGTTCCTCCTTGGTTTCGCAGAGAGGTTTCGGGTCATTCTTCGGACAAGCAGAACTCTGTGAAAACTCCCGCAAATTTAGAATCGTATATTCAGAAAGTAAAAGGGAACTCTAAGGTCGCTTCCTTAAGAGAAGCTAACGTGCAATATAAAAATTCCGGTCTTCTCCAAGGCTTTTTTGAAGAAGATAGAAAAATTTTCCAATTTCAAAGCGCTTCCACTCGTCTGGTGGAGAAGGTGTACGGAGCTCCCGAAAGAAAAGAAGAAGTTCCTTCCGTTTCTAAAAAAGCCTGGGAGATCCTGGATCTTAGGAGTGAAACTTCTTCTCTTACTTCTTTCCATAAAGAGGAAGTTTTGTCTGTCGCTTCGGAGACAGAAGAGCTGGAAGAAGAAGTCCAGCCGTTCGTTTCTAACAAAGAAATTATAGAGGAAGTTTCCGCAGAAGAGGAAGACTTTCAAGAAGAAGGCGAGGAGTTTGAAGAATGGACCGAAGAGGAAGATTTTTCGGAAGAACTGGAAGACTCGGAAGAAGACGATGAGGAAGAAACGGAAGGATCCGACGAATTGCAAGAAATTGTGGAGGTCGAAAAGCCTGAGGCGATCGCCGTGCCGGAGGAGGTAGTCCCAAATACGTTACCTTCTCCTGTTGTTGGAACTCCCACAACGGCATTCGAAAAAAAATCGGAGAAACCAAAACAATCCGAACTTCCTTTTGCACCTGTTTCCATGGTACCGATATTCCGTTCTAAACGTTCCGTATATCATATTCCTTTAAACCGTTTGAAAAGTAATCCTACAAAAGTGCAGGATGCACTTTTTAAAGTGGAATCCGAAAAGGTGGCTTTCGAGATCGAGAATGCTCTGAAAGTGTACGGCTACGAAGCCAAAGTTGTGGGTTGGGAAAGAGGTCCGATCATCACTCGTTACGAACTCACTCCTCCTCCGGGTGTAAAACTGGGAAGGATCACTTCTTTGACGGACGAGCTTAGGATGTATCTTGCCGTTAAAAATATACGTATCGTTGCTCCTATCCCGGGCAAATCCACGATCGGTATAGAAGTTCCGAATAAACATAGAGAGGATGTCTTCCTTGGAGATATTTTACGTTCTTCTTTAGCTCCTAAACCTAAAAAGGACCTGAACATAGTTATCGGTAAGGATATCTCCGGTAAACTTGTCTCCATCGATCTGAATAAACTTCCTCACTTGCTGGTAGCGGGAACTACAGGTTCGGGTAAATCCGTTTGTTTGAATGCGATGATCGCTTCTCTGGTCTTAAATCTTTCTCCGGAAGAAGTCCGGTTTATCATGATAGACCCTAAGATGGTGGAACTTACTCTGTTCGAGGATATTCCTCATCTTCTTATGCCTGTGATCAAGGATGCCCGTAAGGCGACCAAATCCCTTTCTTGGGTGATCCAGGAGATGGAAGCACGTTATGAGGCCGTTTCCCAATTGAAATGTAGGGACTTCCGTTCTTATAACGAGAAGGTCGAAGAACATTATCACAAAGAAGGTTATAATAAAATGCCGTATCTCGTGGTGTTCATAGACGAGCTTGCGGATTTGATGATGGTATCCGGGAAAGATCTGGAAGATGCGATCACTCGTATCAGCCAGAAGTCCAGAGCGGTGGGGATCCACTTAGTGATGGCGACCCAAAGGCCTTCCGTGGATGTGATTACAGGTCTTATCAAGGCCAACTGTCCTGCCAGGATCGCATTCCATGTGGCCCAAAAAACGGACTCCAAGATCATCCTGGATATGAACGGAGCGGAATCCCTTTTAGGAAAAGGAGATATGTTGTACAAATCTCCTACTTCCGCGGACCTAGCAAGGATCCAGGCTCCGTTTATTTCGGAAGAAGAGATCGAGAAGATCGTGGAAGAGGCCAAAAAATACGGAGCTCCTACCTACGTAGAATTCGATCTGGAAGAAGAAACCGAATCGGAATCCGGCGAAGAGATGGACGAGGAGCTATTCGACAAGGCCTGGGAAATCGTAAGAACGGATAGAAAAGCAAGTGCAAGCTATTTGCAAAGACGTTTGAAAATCGGCTATAATCGGGCGGCTCGGATCATGGAATTAATGGAAGAACGGGGATATGTTTCTCCGATCCTGGGATCTAAGGGACGGGAAATTTTAAGGTCCGCTTAAAAATTGACCGGTTTAGGAATTTCCAGGCCGGGAAAAGAAACCAAGTGACAGGGGGGCGGATACCCGCCACCCTGGAAAAAAATCCCTGCATTATTCGAGAATGAAAGATAACAGAAGCAATCGTTCTATATTTATCGCCCTCGGCCTTGTCGTTTTATTCGGCAGCTTCTCCCTAGGCGCTCAGTCCTCCGCGAAACACCATTGGAATTCCCCATCGGAAGTGGTTAAAAAAGTCAGAAAAACTTTTTCGGACCTGAAATCCTATAAGGCCGATTTCGTGATCCAAACGGAAGCGAACAAAAAGGTAGTCACTAAAAAAGGTATCTGCTATTATAAGAAGGGCGGAAAGATCAAATACGAATTTTCGGATCCTGCCGGAGACGAGATCGTTTCCGACGGCAAAACTCTTTGGATCTTTATAAAAAGATTGAATGCTGCCGGTAAACAGGACCTTACATTAAATAAATCTAATAAATCCGGTCCTATCTTTTCGCCAATGACGGAAGAGGGGCTTTCCAGGATTTTCAGAAAATATCATTATAAATTCGAATCCATAGAACAACCTCAGATTTCTCCTAAGGACAATCGCCAATATTTCGTTTTGGCTTTGGAGCAAAGAGAAAAGATCGGCGGATACGAAACAATGACTCTTTACGTGGATGCCCAGACTTCTTTTATAAAAAAAGCGGTGGCAAGCGACGGAAGAGGTAAGACCACAACCGTGGAATTTTTCGGAGTAGATCCGAATGCGGATATCGAGGACGGGGTATTTAATTTCCGTCCGGATGGTAATTCTAAAATCGTAAATAACCCCTTGGTTTCGGAAGAATAAATCTTCCTAGGAAAGGAGAGCGAAATTGAATCAGAAACGAGTAGGGCAAATCCTTAGAGAGGCTAGGGAAGAAAAAAAGCTCACTGTAAAGGACGTATCCAAGGATACGAATATTTCCGTTAAATACATTCTCGCGTTGGAAACAGAGGACTATGCTCAGTTTCCGGGAGAAACTTTTACCATCGGTTTTCTAAAGAACTATGGTAGTTACTTGAAGTTAGACACGGGGATGCTGATCAATTTATACAGAGGGGAAAAGATCGAAGAGTCGCAAGCTCCCTTGGAAGAATTAACCAAACCTACTTCTAATTTTTATTATGATCTAAATTTCGATAAGAACAAACTGATCACCGCTATCTCGGTCCTGATGGTGGCAATTGCCGCGGTTTTACTTTATACGTTTATCGACGGATCTTCTTCGGATGACGAGATTACGGAAGAAAGTAGAAGAAAGTTGGAGATCCCCGAAAATATAGATTTTATCAATCGTTCCGTTCCGGAAACGAGACCGGAAAGTTTTATCTTAACTGCGAACCAAGGTGTGAGCTTTAGCGCTTCCAACCAACAATGTAAACTTTTCATTTCCTCCGTGGAACAAGGATCCGATACGAATACTGCCGTTCTTGCCTTCAATGTGTATCCTGAATTGACTGTTTATAAATTCAGATTATCCGAAGGACAGGAAAAAGTCCTTAGCTATTCTATTCCGGAAATTTCTTCCTTACGCAGAAGTATCCGTATTTCCGCTCAAAGTGTGACCGGAAGTTCCGCAAAAGTCCTAGTTTCCTTAAGTGAAGAAGAGAGACAAGGAACGACCGTTCAGCCCAACCCTCAGGGGGAGGATTCCACAAAAACTTTGGGTGATGTTCCGATCCAAGTCACATTATTTTTCTCTAAACCAAGTTATGCAGAGTTCATCATCGACGGTCAGATGGGATTTAGAGGCCTTGTTCAAGGTGGAGAGAACAAAGCCCTAGAAGCGAAAGATCGTCTTGAGATCAAGGTAGGAGACGGTTCCGCGGTGGAGATGATCCAAAACGGCAAACCGAAAGTTGTCTTAGGCCGTCCCGGAAAATTAGTGAAGAAAGTTTATATAAAAACGCCAAACCCTTACGATAGCACACAGTTTATCATTAAGGAGTTGGGCGAGTAAGGCTTCGGTTGGATAAAAAGTTCTACATCACCACTCTTGGATGTCCCAAAAATACCGTGGACTCCATGAGCATGCACCATTCTCTTTTGGAGGAGGGTTTTCTTCCGGCTACAAAACCGGAAGAGTCCGACTTCCATCTGATCAATACCTGTACTTTTATTCGCTCGGCAACGGAAGAAACCATCCAAACAATTTTGGGCGCTGCCCAAGCTAAAAAACAAGAAGGCCAGAAACTGGTCGTTGTAGGATGTTTTGCGGAAAGATATCCGAAGGATATCTCCGCAGAAATTCCGGAAGTGGATCTGGTTTTCGGGACCGGAAAATATTCCCAAGCCGGAAAGATCATCAAAGAAGCTTTCCGCCGAGAAATCTCTTCTCCTGCAAAAACCGAATTTAATTCGGATATCGTTGAGAGAATGAAACTTTCTCCCGAGATAGAAAATTACTCCAAACCTTACGCTTATGTAAAAGTTTCCGACGGATGTAATAGAGGTTGTGCATTCTGTATCATTCCTTCTCTTCGTGGAAAATTCGTGGATTCTCCTTTGGCTGATATCATCCAAGATACCAAAAGAGCAATCGCGGCAGGAGCAAAAGAGATTTGTCTTGTTTCTCAAGATACTGTCTATTACGGAAAGGACTCGGACAAACTTCTGGAGATGATCAAAGCGGTCTCGGATATTGAGAACCTGGAAATATTAAGATTATTATATTTATATCCGGACAAGAAGACGGAAAAGATCCTGAGGCTTATGGGAGAAACTCCAAAGATCGCTCCTTATCTGGAATCCCCTCTCCAACATGTTTCCGAAAGAGTATTAAAAAACATGAATAGAAGCGGTGGATATTCCCAATTCAGGGATCTGTATTCTCTTGCAAGAGAAGTGAGACCGGACTTGGAGATCAGAACTTCTTTCATTTTAGGTTTTCCTGGAGAGACCGGAGAAGATGTGGATGAGATCTTACGTTTTGTGGAAGAAACTCGCCCGGAAAAACTGAATTTATTCTCTTATTCTCCCCAAGAAGGAACCAAAGGTGCGGATCTAACCCAAACGGTTTCCGATAAAGAGAAGGCCAAAAGGATCAATCTGATCCGAGACGCTCATCTGAAAATCCTGCAAGAGATCCATGAATCTAGGATCGGAAAAACGTATACTGCGATCGTGGATGGACTCGAAGGAAACACCACAATCGTCAGACGTTTACAAGACGCTCCCGAAATAGACGAAGTGGTGTATGTGGAAGATCCTTCCTTGAAGCCGGGAACGATCGGAAAAGTGAAAATCGAATCCTTCTACGAATACGACATGATGGGAACTTGGTTGGAATCTTGAATCCGAATATAAACTTACCCAACACTCTTACCGTACTAAGAGTCGCATCTCTTCCTTTTTTTATCTGGTTTTTGTACCAGAAGGAACAGGCGTATCATATTGCCGCTTTGGTCTTATTTTCTCTGGCATCGATCACCGATTTTATAGACGGTTATCTGGCCAGAAAATGGAAACAAGAGACCGAGTTCGGAAAGTTCCTGGATCCTCTTGCGGATAAGATCATTGTTGTAGGTTGTTTTACCACATTCATTTTTCTGCATGAACAAATCGAACTATGGATGGTTATCCTGATCATCGGAAGGGATATGCTTATTACCACTTTACGATATCTTGCGATCCGTTTGGGTAAATCCATCCGGACTACCATGCTTGGAAAGGTAAAAACCGCCTTCCAGATGGGAGCGATTATTCTGATCTTGATCTTCTTCATATTAGTTTCTTCGAATAAAAGAATACTGATCAACGAGGTCTATCAAAGCGGCAAACTTGCCGGTATGACCGTTTTTGGGATCGCTTCCGAAAACGCGGTTGCATTCGTGAAGGTTTGGAAGGAAAACGGTGCGCCCGGCTGGAACGAATTGGTTTTCGGATTGGGTGGATTTGTTCCGTATTTCGGAATGCTTTTGACCACTCTAATCACTGTACTTTCCGGAATACGTTATTTGATCTCGAACAGGGAAGTGATCCGTTACAGCTCTATACGGAGGGCATTCGGTAAAAATGGAAATTAGACAAGCTATCATCAAAGTCCTGGAAAAAAAGAATCTTACAGTTTCGGAAGCGGAAACTTCGATCAATTCCGTAATGAAGGGAGAAGTGTCGGAGATCCTTCTTGCATCCTTTTTGACCGCAATGAGAGCAAAGGGAGAAACCGTAGACGAACTCTTGGGTTTTTGTCTAGCGCTTCGCAGGAACGCGCTTAAACCGAAGACCGTTTTTCCTTTCGATATGCTGGACACTTGTGGGACAGGCGGAGACGGAAAAGGAACCGTGAATATTTCCACACTTTCTGCAATCACTCTTTCCTCTTTAGGGATCAAGGTGGCAAAACATGGAAATCGTTCCGTTTCTTCTCATACCGGTTCCAGCGATATACTCGGAAGATTAGGTTATAATACGGAGAAGACCCAAGAGGAAGTGGAGACCCACTTAGTAGAAAACGGATTTGCTTTTTTATTCGCTCCGATGTGGCATCCGTCCATGAAGTTTGCAGGTCCGGTCCGAAAAGAATTGGGGTTTCGGACCTTATTCAATATGATCGGGCCTTTAAGTAATCCATTCTCACCTCAATACCAGATTATTGGAGTGTACGAACCCGAATTGACGGAAACTTTTATCCGGGTTCTACAAGGTTTAGGTTTGAGAAGGGCCTTAGTATGTCATTCCCGAGACGGCTTGGACGAATTTTCCATTTTCGAAAAAACGGACTATACTCTATTGGAAG
The DNA here is from genome assembly GCF_040833995.1 of Leptospira sp. WS58.C1. NCBI lineage: Bacteria > Pseudomonadati > Spirochaetota > Leptospiria > Leptospirales > Leptospiraceae > Leptospira > Leptospira cinconiae. The sequence continues at coordinate 2,423,367 of NZ_CP162137.1, read as the reverse complement.
ATGGAATTATCTCGCGAAAAGACTTTGATCCGAAAGATCTAGGCCTAAAAGATCTAAATCCTGCGGAAGTATTTACGAGCGGCCCGGACCAAGCGGAGTCCTTGGCTCGAAAAATCCTAGCCGGGGAGAAGATTGCCGGCACTCATGCGGTCGCCTTAAATGCGGGAGCAGGGCTTTTTACCTTGGGGAAGGCCCCATCTATCCTAGATGGATACAAAATTGCACTAGAACAGTTGGCTTCCGGAAAAACGGGCGCCTTCTTTCAAAATTTAATTACCAAGGGATAATAAAGGAAAATACTGGTCTCAAAAAGGACCAAAAAAGGAAGCACAGGTTTCAACATGCTTAGCAATTTTCAAAATGTATTCTTATTAGCCCAAGCGGATCCGGCAGGAGCTCAGGGAGGTGGATTTAATACTCTATTATTTATCCCGATCCTATTTATCATCCTGTATTTTATCGTGATTCGTCCTCAAAGAAACGAGGAAAAGAAAAGAAAGGCGATGATCGAGGGTCTACAAAAAGGGGACGTGGTTATCACTTCTTCCGGGATTCATGGCAAGGTCGTGGAATTTAAGGATAATAACGAGTCAGTGGTTTTGGCAATCGCGAAAGACACCAATGTTACCTTCAATTCCAGCACGATTTTAAGGAAGAAGGAAAAAGAGAAAGAGGCGTAATTTCCGTCTTTCCGATAGTATCAGTATAACCGGTGCGTATCATGAATAAGATCCTATGCTTCCTTCTTTCCATCTCTTTGGCCTTTCCGATTTTCGGACAGGACGGAGAAGAAATCGATTTTTTGGATAAGGTTTCCGAACCTAAGAAGACAACCACTTCTTCCAAAAAAACTCCTCTTGCAAAAGCTTCTAGAAAGAAAAAAGTAAAGAAGAATGCAGGCAAAAAGAAGAAGGCTGTAGAGTCCAAAGAGACCGAGCAGAAAGAATCCGAGCCTAAGAAAAAAGTAGATCCGGAAATCGCACCGGAAGATCCGACTCAGGGAAAAAATTCCGGGGATCCCAACGGACCGAACGAGACCACCGAGAGAAATTTAAACAAAGAAGTTTCTAATCCGGAAGTTTCCGCGGAGATCCAAAAGCCGTACTGGCTCAATGAAGAAACAACTTTAAGTCCGAGAAATCTTCCGGGATATAACGCAAACGTTTCTTCTTTACCTAAGGAAGATATTTCTATCCGTGAGAAGCTGGGAGAGATCCTAAAACTCGGAGACGATAAGAAAAAAGAAGAAGAGAAAAAAAAGGCTGCGGAACAAAAAGAGCAGGGAGCTATAGCCGGATTTTTCTCGGAACATAAAAAAGCGATCATCATCATCGCCATTATACTTGCTTTTGCTTTATACCAATTCAGAGCCAAAGGCGCACGCGTCACTCGGCGTTCCCCGGTGACCATCAACAAAGTGAGAAGAGACTAGGAGTCCGAATTTGAAATCTGTCCAATGGATTTTCGTTCCAATATTGGTAGTGGCAGCGTCATTGACGCTTCTTTACCCGAACTTCGCCGAAAGGGAGTTGGAACTAGCAGTAAGAAAAGAATTTAAACAATTACCGGAAAATACCCGCAAAGAATTACTTTCCAATTTTGCGGAAAGATGGAAAGCCGATTATAACCCGCAAGGCGCATGGCAGATCGAGCCTGATTCAAGCGTATTTCCGGAGCAGGATTATTATTTAGTCAAAGGAAGATTTATCACTTCCGCAAAGATCAACCAGCTTTCCCAGGAAAACCAAGAATTGATCTTAGAACCTAAGAACAAACTTAGGCCTACTTGGGTAGAAGAATATATTTTCGGCGGAAGACCGCTTGCGATCCGTTTAGGATTGGATTTACAAGGTGGAATGAGAGTCGTTCTGAAAGGTGATTTCGACGATTATACTTCCAAATTAAAAGATTCTTATTCGAAAGAGATCGAAGAACTTACTCGTAAAAAAGACGATCCTGGTCTTTCCGAAAAAGAAAGAAAAGAAGCTCAGGACAAACTGCAGGAGATTGAAAGTTATTTCGAATTAACTCCTAGCAGAAAACTGGCAGAGTTGGAAAAAGCAAAACTGATCATAGACAATCGGTTAACCAACCAAAACCTGACCGAACCTCAGGTGCGTATCCAAAAGGACCAAGATTCAATCGAGGTTTCTTTACCGGGAGTAAGCAACTCTTCTCAGATCTTAGACATTATCCGAAACACTGAAACCGTAGAATACCGATTGAGAGAGCCTTCCGATCCTAATAATCCGAATTCCAGAGGTACGTACCACGATGCCATTGAGTTTGAAGAAATGAAACTCATGAGCCAGGGAAAAAGGGAAGAAACCGAGATCGTAAAATTCCAGAATATCGTAAAACAGAAACTAGGAAGAGACGAGCAGGACAGATTCCTGGTAGCTATGGAGAAGAAGTATAATATTCCTGAAAAATATAAACTGTACGTAAAATGGTCCAGAGCGAATAATCCTAAGGCATCCCTTCTTCCTAGAGAATTTGTGGTTTTGGAAAGAGCGATTTCCCTAGACGGAAAGGACATGAGAAATGCTCGAGAGAGTTACGACCAGAACAGACTTTCGTATTACGTTTCCTTCTCCTTAACTTCTCAAGGTGCGGAAAAGTTTTTTGATATCACTTCTAAAAACGTAGGAAGACAACTTGCGATCGTTTGGGGGGACAAGGTCATTTCAGATCCTGTAATTCGTAGTCCGATCGCTGGCGGTAACGCTCAGATAGACGGAGAATTCGGACAAAAAGAAGCCACGGATCTCGCAAATGTGATCAGTGAGGGAGCGCTTCCGATCCCATTAAACGTTTTAGAGATGAGATTTATCGGTCCTACCTTAGGGATCGAATCCATCGAAGTAGGATTAAAAGCGGTCCTTTTAGGATTTGCTCTTGTGATCGTGTTCATGCTGGTCATCTACAGATTGTCCGGTTTGGTTGCGGATATCGCGCTTCTTGTGAACGTTATCATACTTATGGCTCTACTTTCACTGATGGGATTCACTTTGACCTTGCCCGGTTTTGCAGGGATCATCCTAACTGTGGGTATGGCGGTGGACGCGAACGTGATTATTTATGAAAGGATCAAAGAAGAATTGGCATCCGGAAAACATGTTTCGGCCGCGGTTGCCCAAGGTTTTGAGAACGCTTTCTGGACGATCATGGACAGTAACGTAACCACTTTGATCTCCGGGATCTTGATGATCAAACTAGGGAACGGACCGATCAAAGGATTTGCGATCACTCTTTGCTGGGGTATCGTAACCTCTTTGTTCACATCCTTGTTCTTGAGTAGAATGATCATGGATTTATTAGTAAACAAATTCGGAGTTCGTAATCTCCGGATCGGATTCAGAACTTTGGAGTCCAAAAATGTTTGATTTTATAAAATATAAATACGTATCCATTACTTTCTCTGCTATTCTGATGATAGTCGGATTCGGAGTTACTTTCGGAAAATACGGCGGATTCGCTACTTCTTTGGATTTTGACGGCGGTTTAAGAGCCGTTGTAGAGTTTCCTGAAAATGTGGAACGTAAAAATTTGGAGGAGTATTTCTCCTCAAAAAAATTGGAAGCTGTTTTGGTCCTAATGGATAAGGAAAAGAACGATTACCAGATCGATATTGGCCTTGGTTCCGTAGATCAGATCAAAGAACTTTATAACGAAAGAAAAGGGAAAGACAGTATAGAAGCAAAACAAGCATCCGCGATCGATGCTTTGATCGGACTTTTACAAGAAGACTTTAAATTAGAAAAAAAGAAAATCCTCTCCGCGAATCAAGTCGGTTCCGTAGTAGGAGCCGAGTTGACTTCCACAGGGGTTTCTCTATTAAGTTTAACTCTTTTCTTTATCATGTTGTATTTGAGTTTCCGTTTCCAATTCAAGTTTGCCTTGGGTGCGATTTTGGCTCTCATTCACGACTTAGTGATTACGATCGCGTTTATCGGATTTTTCCAGATCAAACCTAGCGTTCCTATCATTGCGGCGCTTCTTACCTTATTAGGTTATTCGATCAATGATACGATCGTGGTATTCGATAGGATCCGCGAAAATGCCGGAAATTTGAGAGATACTTTCTCCCGAGTGATCAATATTTCGATTAACCAAACTCTTGCGAGGACCTTTAATACTTCCGTGGCTACATTGATCTCCGTGGTTGCGATTATCATCGGGGGAGCTGTGGAGTTGTATGACTTTGCTTATGTTCTTACCTTCGGGATCATCCTTGGAACATTCTCCTCGGTGTTTATCGCAGCACCTCTCGTTGACATCTACGATTCGTTGTACAAGAGGTGGAAACGCTCTTGAACTCTTTCCTCCCGGAAAAAATTCGGGAGGAACTGATCCGTTATTCCTTTGTCTCCACCGGATATTCCAGTCCGAATCCTCCGGTGGCATGCGTTTTGGAGGATGCCAACACCGGAGAGATCTTAGCTTCCGCTTCCACACAAAAAACAGGACAGAATCACGCTGAAAGAGAAGCCTATCGTCTGTTTCGGGAAAAATTCCCAAACGGAAAAAAACCTTCTCATAATGCGTATGTGACCTTAGAACCCTGTTCTCATTACGGTAAAACCCCTCCTTGTATCGATCTATTCTTAGAAGAAAAACCGGTTCGTTTGGAATACGGATGGAAGGATCCGAATCCTTTGGTTTCTACCCATTCCGGTTTGAATAAACTCGCAGAAATAGGTATCCAAGTTTTCGAAAATCCTGAGTTAGCCGAAATTGCTTCCGGATTTTTATTCGGGTTTAAGTCTAGGATAGAAAGAAAAAGACCGGCTCTATTGCTAAAAACTTCTCTCAGCAAGGAAGGTTATTTCAGTTCAGGAGAAGGGCTCCGGGAGAAAATTTCCTCGCTTGAGTCGGATATATTTCTCTCTATGATCCGAGCTAAGGTGGATGCGATCTTGGTCGGGCCGAATACTGTAAAAGTGGATGAACCGGGTTTGGATTTTAGAATACCTTCTGCTTTACCGCAGCTCGCGCCGAAAATTTTGTATGGGCCCGAAAATTCCGGTATTCATCAAAATGTAAATACTAACCTAAATGCCGCTGCGGATCAAAGCTTCGGTAGGAACTCCTACAAAGGATTTTCCGGATTGGTCGCAGCGGTTTTGGAACATTCTACCGATCCGGATATTTTCCAGATCCATAAAGAAAAAGAGAAGGATTACCAACCTCTAAGAGTTTTCTTTTTGCCGGAACAAAATTCCGTCAGTGAAAATTTTTTAGAAAAACAAGATCGGATCAACGATAGAATTGGAAAGAAGAACGCCGCTTTCTTTATGGATGAGAAAAAAACGTACGATGCAAGTTTTGTCGGCAAGTTAGAAACCCTTTCCAAGTTTTCTTTGGAGAAGGTCGACTACTCGGATGTTTCCAGGATTTTTGAAGTTTTATATTTTTGGGAGATCAACACAGCGCTTGTAGAAGGGGGAAATTTTCTATACAGACTTTTTTCTCCCGCCCTTATCGATGATGATGCGATCTTAGAGATCCAATCGAATACTGTTTCTTTTCCAAAAGGAATCTTGCCGGAATGGACAGGGAAATTTTCCATGGAATGGAAGACCGAACTCGGTTCCGATCTTTGGGGGGTGGGAAGATGTTCACAGGACTGATAGAATGTACCGGAAGAATCGAATCCGTCCAAGACACAGGTGACGGTAAAATTTTTAAAGTAGCCACCGTTTGGAAAGATCCTGACCTAAAAAATGGGGATTCTATTTCGGTCAACGGAGCATGTCATACCGTAACTTCTTTCCAAGAGAATGGGAACAAATTCGAATTCTATTCTTCTTACAAAACTTTGGAACTTACCAATTTCGGAAGTTTTCAAGTCGGGACAAAGATCAATTTAGAAAGGTCAGTCCAACCCCATACAAGAATGGGAGGTCATTTCGTGACCGGCCATGTGGATTTAACGGGGACGATTCTACTTTCCGAGGAAAAAGATTCAGGCAATGTAAGAAGGTTTGTAATTTCTCACGATCCTTCATTCACCAAATATTTTGCGGTCCGTGGTAGTGTAACTGTGGACGGGATCTCTCTCACTATTGTGGATTCCAAGCCGGGAGAATTCGAATTAGTTTTAATCCCCGAAACTCTACATGTCACAAACGCCTCCGAAGCCTGGAAAGTCGGAGCCAAGGTAAACTTAGAAGTAGACCTGATTGCGAGATACTTAGAGCAACTCGGAAAATACAGCTAAGGGGTTCGCACGGAGAACACAGAGTGCACGGAGAGAAAGAGTTGTAGGAACTCCTACATCGAGAACTTTCCGATTTCCCCCTCAGTGACCTCTGTGCGAAATTAGAGGGTCGGAAGTTTATTCCCCGACAGGTATTCTTGGTTCGATTTACCAACTATCAGTCTCACTTTTCCGAGTTGGCCCGGATTTATCATGGAAAAAAAACAGTCCAAGAGATGAGGTGGAATCATGATCGGCTCCATTGAACAGGCAATCGAAGATATAAAAGCGGGGAAGATGATCATTCTCGTTGATTCCGAAGATAGGGAAAACGAGGGGGATCTGGTTTGTGCCGCCCAATTCACCGACAAAGAAAAGGTGAATTTTATGGCCACCTACGGACGGGGGCTCATCTGTTTTCCGATGGAGGGGGACAGACTCAGGCAACTCGGCCTGAACAGAATGGTGGACGACCTAAGTTTAGGTGACAAACACGGGACTGCATTTACCGTTTCCGTCGATGCAAAACACGGGACTACTACCGGGATTTCCGCCCAGGATAGAGCTACTACCATCCAAGTCCTGATTGATCCGAATACTACTCCGGGCGACCTGATGAAACCCGGTCATTTATTTCCTTTACAGGCCGTTTCCGGAGGAGTGCTCAGAAGAGCGGGTCATACCGAGGCTTCGGTGGATCTGTCAAAACTTGCGGGACTTTATCCTGCCGCGGTGATTTGCGAGATTATGAACGATGACGGAACCATGTCTCGTCTTCCTGATCTGGAAAAATTCGCAGAGAAACACGGACTAAATATTTACACCATCGAGGATCTGATCCGTTACAGAAGGAAAAAGGAAAATTTAATCCATCTGGAAGTGGAGACAACTCTTCCTACCGAGTATGGGGATTTTTCCGTCAGAGCATATTCTACCATCATAGACGATAAGGTCCATGTTGCATTAGTAAAAGGTAAAATTGATAAAGACGAACCTGTAATGGTCCGTGTACATTCCGAGTGTTTTACCGGGGATATTTTTGGAAGCGGACGTTGCGATTGTGGACCTCAGCTCCATTCCGCTCTATCTATGATCGCTCAGGAAGGGAAGGGGATCCTTCTTTATATGAGACAAGAGGGTAGAGGGATCGGTCTTATCAATAAGCTCAAGGCTTATAATATGCAGGACCAAGGTTTGGATACTGTAGAGGCAAACGAGAAATTGGGGTTTGCTCCCGATCTCCGAGAATACGGAGTGGGCGCTCAGATCTTGAAAGACATTGGTGTCGGTAAGATGAAACTTCTAACCAACAATCCTCGTAAGATCGTGGGTTTGGAAGGTTACGGTCTGGAAGTTACGGATCGTATCCCTATCGAGATCAAACCTACGGGGAATAATCACCATTATTTATTCACTAAAAAAATGAGAATGGGGCATCTACTCGGACTAAACTAAGGTTGTAGTCTGGTTTTTGTCCAAGCGGCGCCTACTTTTCGGAATAAGACCCGATCATGTAGGCGACTTCTTCGCCCTTGCCAAAATTCCATTTCAGAAGCTTCCAATATATATCCCCCCCAGTTTTCAGGCAGGGGAACTGTTTTTCCTTCGTATTTTAGTTTTAGTTCTTCATAATGTTTATCTAAAATAGATCTGTCATCTATCGGATCGCTTTGAGAAGAAGCAAGTGCGCCGATTTGGCTTGCGAAAGGTCTAGAGTGGAAATATTCTTCCGAATTTTGCCTGGAAACCTTGGAGATTTTTCCTCTGATACGGACCTGTCTTTCTAATTCAGCCCAGAAAAAAACAAGGCAAGCATTGGGATTAAAATCCAATTCTTTTCCTTTGGCGCTAGCATAATTGGTATAAAACTGGAAGCCCTCTTTTTCGATCCCTTTGAGTAGAACGATCCTTGCATCGGGCATTCCGTCTTTTCGGACAGTCGCTAAAGTCATTGCGGTCGGCTCTCTGACTTCGGAACGGACCGCTTGGTCGAACCAAGTTTTAAAAAAATCGATGGGAGAATCTGCTATATCTTTTTCGTCCAGAGAAGCTTTGCTATATTCGTTTCGAATATCGGAGATCTTATTTTGCATACTGCTATAGAATGAGATCCGCCCAGTTGGGAAGTAAACCCGAATTTGAAAACATTCTAGCCAGAAATGTCAATGCTAGTCCGATCGAAAAATATACACCCATCGGGATCGGGACTTGCCTTAAGGTCTCTCCTTTTTTTCTTTTTAGTACCGTTACTATGATCGCAATCCCGTAAGAAGAGTTTAAGAAAAAAATCCACCAAGGATGGGTGCATAAGAATGCGAATGCAGGCGCGAATATTGCGTCCGCAAATCCCATTCCTGTAGGAAAGATAAAATACACTAAAAAGAATACGGCGGAGAAAGAAACATACACGATTAATTCGGTTTTGCCAGGAACAGAATCGAATAGTAGATAATTTGCTAAGGTTCCAAACAGAAGAATGAAGGGCAAATTTTCATAATCTAAGGAAAATTTTTTAAAGTCGGTACTTGCCGCTATGAGCAAATGTCCGCATAAGGCTACGAATGTAAAACTTCCGAGTAATTTTCCGGAAAAGAGAAAAGAAACTACGAATAATAATCCGAATACCGCCTCCGCAAGAGAGTATAGAGGATTGATCGGGGCCTTGCAGTTACTACATTCTTTTTTGGAGATCCAATATCCGAATACCGGAATGATAGCGGCTCCTTTGATCTTTGTCCCGCAAGACTCGCAGGCAGAAGGTTCTATTAGGATCTTTTTAAGTCTAAAAAGTTTGGAGCCGATTTTTCTTTCTTTTCCATAATAAAATCTGAGGATCCTATAAGCCAGGGTAGAATAAAAACTTCCCATAGAAAAGGAGACTAATACGCCTCCTATCCATATAAAGAAGAGTAAACTTGGGAATTCGTTATAGTACTCCGCCAAAATATTCTCTTAAGAAGCCAATTCTTTTAGGGCGGTTATACCTCGTTTCAGATTCTCCCATTCGGAAGCAAAACTGATACGGATATATTCTTTGGAATCTACAAATATATAACCGGGCACGAGGATCAGGCTTTTTTCCTTTACCGCTCGTACGATAAAATCGTCGTCCTTCTCCTTTATTTTTAAGAAGAAGTAGAACGCACCCCCGCTTTTTTTCAGTTGGTAATGGTCTTTTAGATTTTCGTAAACATAATCCCTTTTTTCCTTATAATCGTCGATATAAGGTTGCATTTCCGTTTTGAGCGCCTCAATTCCCATCCATTGGGTGACGGAAGGTGCACAAACCAAAGTGTATTGTTGCAAAGTGGTTAATGTTTTTATAATAGGAGCAGGAGCGACTATGGATGCGAGTCTAAGTCCGGTCATACTATAGGTTTTGGAAAATCCGGAAAGAGTGATCGCTCTTTCATAAAAAGACCCGACGGATAAGAATGATTTATCGTAGTCGAACTTCTCGTAGATCTCGTCGGAGATGAGATAGGCTCCCGTTCTTTCCGCGAGTTCTGCAAGTGCAGCTAGTTGTTTTTTAGTTAAAACTGTTCCGGTCGGATTGGAAGGAGTGGAGAAAATGATGATCTTCAACTTCTTATCCTTGAATGCGTTCAGGTCTTCCGGTTGGAAATCTTCGGAAACGGTATGCATCTTTCCGCCGTAAATTTTGATATAAGCAGGATACATCAAGAAGTGAGGAGTAACGACTAGACACTCATCTCCTTCGTTCAGAAGTGAATTGAATAGTAATAAAAACGCGGAGCTGATCCCGGAAGTGACTAAGATCCGATCGGGACTTGCGTAATCGATCTGATTTTCCTGTTTGTATTTCTGGGAAAGAGCTTCTTTTAGTTCCGGAATTCCTGCCGTTAATGTATAAGCGGTTTTTCCGTCACGTAGAGCTTTGACCCCGGCTTCTATAATATTCGGAGGACAGGGAAAATGAGGTTGTCCGATGGAAAGGTTGATCGGGTCTTTTAATGTCCCGGCAAGTTCGAATGCTTTTCGGATGGCTGAGGAATCCAAACCTTGGATTCTTTGCGCTAGTACGTAATCAAGGGTACTCTGGCTCATATAAATACGCTAATGTAGAAGCCGTTTGATGAACAAACGGAAATTGAGTTTGTGAGTAGAATTTTTTCGCACAGAGGCCACGGAGAACACAGAGAAGAATGAGACACTAAGATACTGGCACACAGAGTCACAGAGCGCACAGAGAATAGGATAAGTTTGGGGGATTGTCGTGGGAACTCCAACATCACTCCTCTCCGCGCCTTTGTGTCTCTGTGTGAACCTAACTCTGAGTCTCTTTCAAACTCCGTGGCCTCTGTGCGAAATTCCTTAGTGGTCTCCGTGTGAATCAGTTGGAGTTCCCAACCAATCGTTCTCAGAAATAACGAAATGAGATTGCCTCGGAATTCCACTTTCCGGATCTTGGGGACATGGATACAATTTCAATCGCCGGCATCAAAGTACCTAAGTCTAAATTAGGAAATAACTCCGGCTCTTTAGGTTCCGATCTGGTGGAAACGGATTCCACGATCCGGAATTTGCAAAACATTCTGTATCCTCTTCTGGAATCTCGTCCTGTGCTTCTTGTTGGAGATGCCGGGGTCGGTAAAAACGCACTTATCTATTATATCAACTTCAAGAGAAATCATCCGACTGCAAGATTCAGCTTTAACGAGGACACTCTTCCCGAAGATCTGATCGGTTCTTATCGTTTGCTATTGGACGGAAAAGGATTCGCTTGGGGAGACGGGCCTTTAACTTCCGCTGTCAGAAGTGGCGCAAGTTTTGTGGCGGATGAGATGAACCTCTGTCCACCTCATATCATCAAACGTTTTTCCACAGTGTACGAATCCAATTATCTGGAACTGATCGAAGGAGACGGATCACGCATTCACGGGGCGGATGGTTTTAATTTTATAGGAACCCAAAATCCTTCGGAAGGATTCGAGGGACGTAAACCGCTTCCTTTCGATATCACCAGATATTATTCCACAGTATTCATAGATCCTCATACTCCCGACGAGATCCTGTTCATTTTGGGAAAATTATATCCGAACATGAACACCGATATTTTGAAATCCTGTATCCGTATTTCCTTGGAGACCGAATCCAAAGTGATCTCCGGTACATTAGGAAAAGGTGATCTAGAAAAATATCACTTCAATATCAGAAATCTAAAAAAACTTTGTAATCGTATCCTGGCTTTAAAGGCGGATCAGCCCGAGCTTAGATTCAGAGAACTTTGGAATTTTTACGTGGAACCTTTCCGCAAGGAAGAAGATAGAAATTCCCAAATAGAACTTCTGCTCAAAGAAACCGGATTAAAATCCAAACCGAATCTTCCGGAGCCTAAGTTCGAAGTGCATAAGAGTTCCTTATTTTGTAACGATAAGGAGATCCATGTTACCAACGAAAAAACCGCAAAAGAAATTCTATCTTCGGTTCCGATGCCTTTAAAGCTAAGAGAGTTTGCGGAGAAGGTCTACTCAGCAGTCCAATTTAAGGAAAATGTTCTGATCGAATATTCCGAAGAACAAGATCCTCAGCTCATTCTACCTTTGTTTACAGAGATCAGCGGCGTTCCTCTAGAAGCGGTACATCTTTGTAAAGGGATCCATACTGCGGATATTATAGGGGCTTTAAAACCGATCGCCGGTTCCCAAGTAGGTTGGGTGGACGGCCCACTTACCAAAGGAATTAGAGAAGGTGGGAATATTCTCATCACCAACCTGGAAGCAGCTGGCGCCGAACTAGTCGAAAAATTGAATATGCTTACGGATGATGCAAGGGCTCTCGTTCTTCCTCCGGAAAGTTCGGAAGAAAAACCCCTTTCTTTGAAGGAGGATTCCCGCATATTCGCGCTGAAATTATTCAGAAAGACCAAGTCTACACCTACCATTTCCAGAGCCTTTCGTAACAGGTTTACTTCCGTTTTGTTTCCAGAATTAGAAGACAATGCGACATTACAAGAGATCCTAAACTTCTATCTTCCTGAAGGAGACCTTGTCTCTAAAATGGCGGAGTTCCATATTAAAATTAAGGATCTTTCCAAAAAGAGAACGATCGGTTCCGCGAATTTGATGCCTTATACATTCGGACTTTCTAATCTTCTGCAATGGAAAGATCATATACTGCGTTATGCGGAAGAGTCTCTTGGAAAAGAGGGCCTGCGCGAGATTGCTTTTAGAGGCGGAAAGATCGCTTACTCTAACCAAGTCTCCGATCCTGGAGAAAGAAAAGAATTGGAGAGAATTTTAGAATTCTCCTTATCAGGGATCGAGATCGTATCGGACTTCTTCCAAACTTTGGAAGATAAGAAAAAAAAAACTCTGACCCCTTCTACGGAAATCGAAAAGAAACGTTGGTGGGATCCGGAACTACATAAAAGAGAGCCTCTAACAGGAAAGGCGGAACTCAAAAACTCCGGAAGGGAATTAAGAGAAGGCCTGGAGATCAATACTCCTGAAACCGGCGGCCAAAGAAAAGAAGGGCCCGACGCTTGGTACGGACAAGAGACCAGAGGGAATATGGGCCAAGGAGAACCTGCAGGCGGAGGCGGAGCCTGGGGGTATCGCACGGAAGAATTATACAAAGCATTCTTAGCAAAACGTAGGATACTTTGGGAATACACCATCCAAACCAGCATCAAAGAATTTAAGGAAGTTTTCGGGCGTAGTTTGGAAGAAGTGGAACTGAACCTGGAAAGACTTTTTGATCCGGCGATAGACATCAATCGGATGTATAGAAGTGAAGGTTCTCGAATCGACACTCGAAAATATATATCCTTTCTCTCCGGAAAAGGAGACTCTAAGGTATTTGATAAGACCACGATCGATAAGGACGAGGAAAAACTAAAAGGTGTAGAAGTGGCCTTTCTCGTTTCCAAGTCGCGTAGGATCTTCAACTTCGAATATTCCGTCGCCACATTATCCGCTATGCTCTCTAGCGCTCATATCCTGGATGAACATGACGTAAACTTCTCCGTAACGGCTTATTCGGATAGAATGAACCGAAAAGACAGGATCGATCTCGTCCAGGTGAAACGAATGGACGAATACTTTGATTCTAAAAAGGAGGAGGAGATGTTCGATTCCCTCCGTTCCGACTGGCAAGGGGACTCGATTGAGGAATACCAGCTCTTAGAACAGATAGAATCCTACTTTTCCCCGGAGGCACAGACGAAAATACTGGTAATGATTTCGGACTTTAGGGGACAAAGGGGTAAAACGGAGATCGAGCAAGAGATCCAATCCCGGGATAATAAACGTCTAAAAGCCGAGATCCTAAAACATTCGAATAAAAATTACGTGTTTTTGGGTGTGGGATTGGGACGCAGATATATTGCAGAGCATTTATTTCCGGATTCCATCCAAATCACTTCCGAAAACTTTTATAATATGCCGAATTTAATCGGAGCAGAACTGGGAAGATTGATCCTCACTCACCATTCTTCCCGATAGCGGTAAGCGCGGGGAATTCCCGCTCCTGGGAACTATGGCAACGAAAAAAGAAAAAGACAATAGCCCTCAACCTCTGGTCAATAAAAAGGCCAAGTTCAACTTCGAATTGATCTCATTCATCGAAGCGGGTATCGTCTTGTCCGGATCCGAAGTCAAAAGTCTCCGAGAAAAAAAAGCAAACCTTACCGATGCGTTTGCAAAAATAAAAAACGGAGAAGTTTACCTAGATGGTTTTTCCATCACTCCATACAAGAACGGAGGATATGCAAATCATCCGGATATCCGTCCTCGCAAACTTCTTTTGAATAGAAAAGAGATAGATAAGTTAGATAAACAGATCAAAGAAAAGGGATTGGTGCTCGTCGCTACTAAAGTTTATTTTAAGGATAACCGTTGGGCCAAGGTGGAGTTAGCATTAGCAAAACCTAAAAAACTCTACGATAAACGGGAAGATATGAAAAAAAGCGACGCAAAACTGGAAATCGCGAGAGCGATGAAGGCCAAGAATTACTCTTAAATGTCCTCTAAAAAAAGAGTTCCGATTATAAGTATCGTAGGACGCCAGAATGTTGGTAAGTCCACTTTATTCAACGCACTTCTGAAAAAGAAATTAGCGATTACCGAGGATTATCCTGGTGTGACGCGTGATGTTCTTCGTGCTCGTGTTTTAAATCCGGAGAAGGGCCTGGACTTCGTCTTATGCGATACACCCGGTTTGGATATAGAAAGGCCTGAAAGTCTGGAAGAAGCGGTTCTCGAAAATGCTTTCCGGCAAGTCGCAGAATCCGATCTGGTAGTTTTTCTTTTGGATCTACACGAGGTTACTTCGTACGATTCCAGACTCATTGATAAATTCAGAAAGGATCCGGAGTTAAATCAGATCCCCGTTTTATATTGTGTAAACAAAGTGGATCATCCGGAAGATGAAGAAGACCTGGATTCTTTTTATAAGATGGGTCTGTCGGAAATCCTCCCGATTTCTGCGATAGGAAGAAGGAACCTTCCTCTTCTATTAGAAAAGATAGCATTCTTACTGCCGACCGCAAAAAGAAAAGTCCAAACCACAGAAGAAGGGGAAATTTCCTCTGGGGCTACTGAAGACTTCAGTCTTGCGATCGTAGGAAAACCGAACGCTGGAAAATCCAGTTTATTAAATGCACTTTGCGGATATGATAGAGCGGTTGTGAGTGAAGTTGCGGGAACAACCAGAGACTCCGTCGATACAACAGTCACGTTCGAAGGCAAAAAGATCCGTATCACGGACACTGCAGGGATCCGCAGAAAATCGGATAAGGCAGAAGCCTTGGAATTTTATTCTTACCAACGGACTAAAAGAACCATCCAGAATTCCGATGTGGTCATTCATCTTTTGGACGCGCTCAAAGGTTTCGGAGAATTCGACAAAAAGATCGTAGGAATGCTCCAAGAAGAAGGGAAACCTTTTTTACTCGCGGTAAATAAATGGGATGCTATCGAAGATAAGGATAACGATTCCTTTAAAAATTACCAAGAACGTTTGTATTCGAGGTTTCCTCTTTTAAAAGAAATTCAGATCATCACTTTAAGCGCTAAGGAAAAACAGCGGATCCATAAGATGATGGAGATGACCATCGATCTGGCATCCCGTTCTAAGAAAAAGATCTCCACCTCGGAACTGAACCAATCACTCAGAGCATGGATGGCGGAAGCCGGTAGGTCTTTCTCCGCGAACAAACCTCCTAAGATGTTGTATTGTACCCAAGTATCCGTTTCTCCGTTTCATTTGATCTTATTTGTGAACCATGTGGATTATTTTAAATCCAATCTATTGACATTCATTAAGAAGAAGCTGACCGAAAAGTATAATTTAAAGGGAATCCCGATCCGTTTGGAATTGAGGTCTGATCGGAAATGAACGAACTGTATCTATTCTTCTTACCTGCGTCTTTTCTTTTAGGTTCCGTTCCTTTTGGGTTTTTAGCCGCAAAGTTGAAAGGAATAGACATCAGACAAAAAGGAAGCGGGAATATAGGTGCCACAAACGTTACCCGTTTGCTAGGTTGGAAAATAGGACTCCCCGTTTTACTTTTAGATATTGCAAAAGGTGCCGTTTTTCCTCTTGCGATACGATTTTTATACGAAGATTCCCAAGAATACCTTTCCCTTTTTTGCGGAGTGGCTGCGGTCCTTGGTCATATGTTTTCTCCTTTTTTAAAATTTAAAGGAGGGAAGGGCGTGGCGACCAGCTTCGGAGTATTTGCAGTGCTTTCTCCCGGTCCGATCCTCATTACGTTGATCGTATTTTTAATTCTAAAAAAGATCTTCGGTTTTGTGTCCATCGGTTCCATAGGGGGAGCGATCACTTTGCCTATTTCCTACTATCTACTTTCTCTTATAGACGGAAAAAGTTATAATACGCCTATCTTTTGGGCGATCGTCTGTATTAGTTTCACGATCTTAGTACTTCATAGGACCAATCTGATCCGTTTGCTCAAAGGACAAGAATTCGCTTCGGACAAAGAAAAATATTCCAAAGACCAAGAATAAACTTTTTCTAAAATTTCCAAAGGCCGGTTTTAAGCTTGAATTCGGAAGCAACCGGATTTAAAAATCTTCCTTAAGGTTTTTATGATTCATAAGGAGATAGACGAAAACCGTACCAGGGAAGAGAAGATCGAGAGTCTCAATAGATTTTTGCAGGCCCATCCCTTGGCAGAGATCCAAGATCTATACAAATGGCTCTATTACGGAGAATTCGGAGAGGTCGCCATCCAGGAATTTTATACCGAAAAAAAGAACGCTCCGGAGCTTCACTCTATGTTAGAAGAGTTAAGATTCGACGGTGATCATAATATTTCTCCAGAAAATGTTTGGGAACCTCTAGGTTTTTCCCAAAGATATCTAATGATATATCTTACACCTTATTACAATATGGAATATCCTTTGATGAGAATCGTAAATCTGATCCAACGATCTTCCGCATTCCAAGGATATCGAATGAGATTCAAATTGGATTGGATCTTACTCAAGGACGAGATTGTCTCCAGAAACGTCGGTTTCACCAAGCAGGACTTTATTAATTTTGAAGACAGGATCCAATTTCATCAATTACCCGAGTTGGACTTCTCGGATACATTCAAACAGAATTATCCGGCTGCTAAAAGGATTATCGCAGCCAAATTATTCTTCGAATATTTTCCTGAATTCATTGGAGAGCCGAAGGGATTCACATTACTCGAGGATGAGGCAGGTTCTTCCATCCCGGAAGAGGAAGACGAGATGGTCTACCCTCGCTGGGAAGGCGAGGCTCTGTAAAAATTTATTTCTTTACAGAACTCCCTAAATAGTCTAAATTTTGTAAAAATAGGATTCGCAGTTATGTTACAAGAAATCAACGCGGCTGGAAGTAATAACCGAGCAGCCCAACAATTCTCCCAATCCGAATTCACCATCCGTAATATGCCGGATCGTCTTCATCCGCTCAGTAACATGGATACAGTTGTTACAGCGCCGAAGAGTCTCGCCAAGGTAGGCGTAAATACCGACGATCAAATTACTCGCAGGGGTTATCTAATCGATCTTAATGCATGATCTTTCAGATACAGACTAAAGTCGAAAGGAAAACCCGGCACTTAGGCCGGGTTTTTTATTATACTCCTCTTCAAGAGGTGAACAAAAAAACTGGTAATGAGGCAGAACTAGGGATGTTCCAAAATCAATCTATAAAATTCTTTATCCTTCTCGTAATCGCCATGGTAAGTTGGGGATTCGCTTGGCCTTCCGCCAAATCGATCGTGGGCACGGAACCTCCTATCGTGATCGTATTCTGGAGATTTTTAGCGACTGCGATCTCTTTGGTCCCGGTCCTGATCCTCAGAAGAGAATCCATTGTCTTACCCGACAAAAAAGGCTTATTACAAGTTGCGATTGGTGCTGTCTTATACACGATATACAATCAATTTTTCCTATTAGGACTTAGTCAGGGATTAGCGGGAGCTGGCGGGGTATTAGTGACCACGATGAATCCCATCTTTACGTATATCTTGGTCCATACTTTCCAAAAAAAACTACCTTCCGGAAAAGAATTCATAGGTTTGTTCATAGGATTAACCGGCGGATTTTTACTCTTAAAAATTTGGGAAGGAGATTGGACGATGTTGTTCCAATCGGGGAATGTTTACTTTTTACTTTGCGCATTCAGTTGGGCCGTTCTAAGCATGAACAGTCATAGTACAGGACAAAGGATGTCTCCGATGGTTTACAGTTTTTACGTGTTCAGCATTGGGACGGTGTTCGATCTATTTCTCGCATTTCCTTATGATCTGAGCGGAGTGATGGATAACGATTGGAACTTCTGGCTCCAACTATTTTATCTTTCCGTAATATCTACAACCTTTGGGACCACAGTGTATTTTTACGCTTCCAGCAGATTGGGATCCAGAACTGCAAGTTCGTTTATCTTCCTTGTACCTGTGACAGCACTTTTGGGGAGTTGGATCTTTTTAGGAGAAGAGCCTAAATTAAGCACCTTACTCGGCGGAGTGTTCGCGATTTCGTCCGTGATCATATTGAATAGGACGCAGGTAAAAAAAGAAGAAGTTTTGGCGATAGAAGAAGAATTGGAAGTTCCGAATTAACCCCAATTACTTTGATAAAAATGTCTACCTTTCGGAGCAACCTGGAAACCTTCCGGGTGCTCTACGATTAGACTTGCTTCTTTCAGATCTTCTAAATGAGGTCGTAATTTCCATTCGGAAAGGGAAGTATTCAATTCCAAATCCCTCATAGTAAGAAATCCTCCTTGGGAAGACGCCCTATAAATATCTTGTAGGATTTGATTTTCAATACCGCTCATGAAAGCCGTTTTTTAATACACACGAGGAGCGGTCACGTCCAAAAATACGTACGCACCTGATTCCACTTCCTTACTGAAAACGATCAGATCTTTTACGGCGTCGCTATCAAAGTAACGCTCACTCATTCCCCAATCATCGGGTTTTCTCATGGAGTCCCTAAGTTGCCTATAAAAATAGGGAAGATAAGACCAGTTTTTACCGATCCCATGACTCGTTTCCCGAAAGGAATCTTGTCCTGTCCTCATATAATAAGGGGATAATTGTGTTCCCTTGGAGTCGGTTATGTAAACTCTATGGATCTCTTTGGAGGATTGGAATACGGTATAAGCGTCAATCAGATATCTATTAGCTATCTTTAATACAGGAAAAGGATTTAAAAGTTCACCTAAAGTCCGTCTGATCTTATTCTCGAAATTCAACTCTTGGCGTAGAGTTTCCATTTTTTTCTGATGGAAAAATTTTACCATCTCTTTGATGGATAGAGACAGTTCTTTGCCGGTGGAAAGCTCCGCGCCGGGTCTCAATAGCAAAAATCCCTGTAGAAATCTTGCTCCTCCTTCTAATGCAAAATACAATTCTTCTTGTGTTTCTAAACCTTCGTATAAAACGGAAGCTCCTAAGGAGAATGCAAGGTCACGGATATGTTCCAAAACTTTTCTCACGGAAGGAGAACGAGAAGAAGCTCTGATCAATCTCAGATCTAATTTTAAAAAGTCCGGGCGAAGAAGTCCCACTCTTTCTATTCCGGATGCTTCTGAACCTAGATCGTCCAATGCGATCTTGAATCCATATGCACGCAAAAGGTCCACTGCTATCCTTAACGAATCCAAGCTTCCTGAAAACTCTTCTTCCGTTACCTCTAAGATGATACGATTCGGCTCTATTCCATATTCTCTTGTTAAACGTAATAATCTAAAAGAATCTATTCTTTCATTCTCCAGTTCCCTATAAAGACGATTGGGAGAAATATTCAGAAATAATTTGGATTGGTAAGGATAAACTTTAAGTATTTCTAAAGCTTTTCTCCAGAGTCCTTCTTCCAGTTCTCCCAGTTCCGAGTCGGATAGGCCTGCCTCTGTTGAAAATAAATAGCCCGCGGAAACAAAACCATCTACTGTTCTTTTACGAGCCAAAACTTCATGGGCGAAAATTCGCCCATCTTCTACGGACAAGATCGGTTGGAAGAATGGGATGATTTCCGTTCTCCTAGCTTGTAAGATCATTATCCGTTATATGAGATGTTTTTATCGCTATAGTAAACTTAAATCTAAAACGAATCTCGTTTTAAAGAGGAAATACGTTAATATAACTAAATTTGTTTGATATTATTAACGCCTGATTATTCAGGAATTGAGATTAACAAAGTCGGTGAACGAAATATATTCTAAAAACTTTATAGATCGTATCGATCGAGTCATCTTTCCTTCTCTAAAATTTTAGATAGCAGGGGAAGAGTGCTTAAAACCAATAAAACTTCTAAACCTCCATACAAGATCCCTGTGAATTCCAGAGCGGAAGTTTTATCGTACAATTGACTAAGTGACTCTTGAGCATAAACGGAAACTATAGGTCCCAAAAGAAATCCCAAGGAACCAAGCCCGGTAAACACAGTCATTACCACTGCATTAAAACCGATGGGGGCGAGTGAAGAAGCAAGTCTCATAGCAGGGACATACATGATCCCGGCACCTATACCGCATGCAATCATAGACAAATACAGTCCGGATGAACTGTTTAAATAGCCAGTGCTCGCTTGAGCGACCCCGTAAATGAAAGAGCCGATCCAAACTAAGGAGATGGAATTCCATCTTCTGGAAATAAGTGCCGCAGGAAGTGACAACACACTCATTAACAGAAACATTACTCCGAAAAGCCCGCCGACCTGACCTGGGGAAAATCCCAGATCTTCTCTGAGATGTAAATTTAAGGAGCTTAAAAAATAACCAACAGTAAATCGATCCACAAAATGGAAAGCGATCGGAACGAGTAATAAAGGAGAAAGAACTAGTGCAGTTTTAGTCTTTTGCCACCCTTCCCATTCTAATTTTTTTAGGTTACCTTCTTCCAAGAAGAAGAAGGATAAAATTCCCAAAACCAAAAGAATAAACCCGCCTACAAAAAACGGTAGGAGAGGATCTTTATTCCCTAAAAATCCGAGAGATTGGCCGACACCTCCTCCTAATGTAAGAAGTGTTCCGCCTAATCCGAATAAGATTCCTTTATTATAAAAACTAGATGTTTGGTCTTTTTCTCTGTCCGAAATACAGGTGAGAAGTAGGCCGATCACAAAAATGTGAGCCCCTCCTTCCAAAAATCTCAAAACAAATAGAGATGAGATATTCGGCATAAACGGGAGGAGGGCTAACAAAAACGCATCCAATATAGCAAAAGTCCCGATTAATTTTTTTCTCGTTCCTAATTTATCCGATAGCCACCCTGCCAAAGGTGAGAATAAGAAAGAACCAAGCATGGCGGAACTTTGGAACCAGGCTACTCCGTATCCGGTTCCACCCAATCTATCTTTTATAATCTCTTTATATACCGGCACGATCATCGTAACCGGAAGCATAGTTAAAAAGATGAAGGATAATGTGATCCAGGGAAAAGAATCCACCTCCAAGGAGGAGGATTCTTTTTTGGCAGATACTTTTAACAAAAATCAGTGCCTCGCAGGACTCGCTAAAACTTCTTCGAATTTATCTTTGCCTATTGAGGAGATCAAGGTTTCTTCCAACTCGTCGAAAATTTTTCCGTTCAATTTGAAAACTTCGTTCGCCTCTTGCACGATCTTTTGTTTTTCGGAATCGGACAAAGGAAGAGAATCTAATGTGTTTCTATATTTATCCTTAAAATCTTTCGGACTAGAAATCTCGGGAAACTCGTAAAAATCCAGACCGGATGTTCCTTCGATCCCTAAAGCTTTAGCTGCCACTCTTTTTAGGATCTGACCGCCGGAAAGATCTCCCAAATAACGAACATAACTATGAGCCACTAATAATTCAGGGGAAGTATTTGCAGTTTCTCTAATATGTTTTACGTAAGCTTCCGTTGCAGGAGTCGCCTTTGGAGAATGTCCCGGTTGGAAAAAATGTGATAGGTCCTTTTCGATCATCGCCTTTCTATATAATTCCGGGAATCTGATCTTTCCTACGATTGGATGGTCTTTTTTGTTTTCCAGCTCTTCTTCCATTGCTGCATACACGAAATAAAAAGATTCCAAATGTTTTGCGTAACTTTTGGGCTCCAAGACTCCTTTCATGAAGCAGCGAATGAATGCGTTATTTTCCGCGATGGTATGAGATTCGGAGGTTCCGTCTCTTAATGCTTGGGCTAGGCTCATGGGGTTTCTCCTGACAATACTGTGACAAATCTCTAATTTTAGACTTGAGAGTCAATCTCAAAAAATTGGATTTTGGCAGAATCTCGTGGGTTGGGGATTTTGTAGGCACTTCGACAGGGAAAAAGGGTCCGGGATGAATTAGATAAGCTTACATTTGCGGCTAATTCAGGTTTGGAAGCTGCACTTCATTATTAAATTCATTGCTACTAGTTCACAAATGACGAATCTATAAATATGTCGATCTCTGAAATGATCCAACAAATCGATGATCTAAAATCAAAAATTGATGCACTTCGACCAATTCCGGACGATACCATGGATCGAATTATGAGAAAGTTCCGGTTAGATTGGAACTTTCATTCTAATAACATTGAAGGAAACTCTCTTACTTTCGGAGAAACGAAGGCATTCTTGCTCCACGGTCTTACTGCGGCCGGAAAACCTTTAAAGGATCATCTGGATATCAAAGGACACAATGAAGCAATTCATGAATTGGAAGATTTTATTAAAGAGAATAAACCTTTAACTCAATTTATTATTCGTTCCTTTCATAAATTATTATTGGTAGAACCATACGAAACGGAAGCAATTGATCAAAACGGAAAAAAGATACTTAAAAAGTTCCAGCCGGGAAAATATAAGGAATTTCCCAACCATGTAAAAACAATAACAGGCGAAACTTTAACTTTCACTGATCCTTTAAAGGTCGAAGAAGAGATGCAGGCACTTCTGATTTGGCATGAAAAAGAAATGAAAGAAAGAATGCTCCATCCGCTTGTCTTTGCAGCCACTTTTCATCACGCTTTTATTAAAATACATCCTTTCGATGATGGTAACGGCAGACTTGCGCGTATTCTAATGAACTTAATTTTAATAAAGAATGAATATCCTCCTGTAATTATTAAGACGGAAGATAAGGAAAATTATCTTAGAGCTTTGCAAATTGCTGATGGAGGGGAAATTAATACTTTTGTAGAATACGTCGGACAGCAGTTGATTCGTTCTTTGGAAATTATGTTGAAAGGAGTTAAAGGAGAAAATATAGAAGAACCGGGTGATTTAGATAAAGAAATACAGCTTGTGCTGAAACAAATTGAAATCTCAAAAAAGGATATAGTGAAAGCTAAGAAGGATGCGCTGAATCTGAATTACACATTTAGAAATAGTTTATTTCCTCTAATGAAAAAACTTGAAATAATTACTTATAAATTTAAGGAATTCTATCACGAAATCGAAAATGAGTCAATTATAACCTTGAATTCTGGCCATCAAATAACCTTTCAGGATTTTGTAGATTTTGAGTATTGGGTAGACCACAGCGAACAAGAATTAGATATGCTGAGATCCGTTATTATTTTGGGAAGGCTTAAGGGATTTAAACATTCTTCAGAAACAGGGAACGATTATAGCTTCGCATTAAATATTAGATTTAATGATTTTAATTATGAAATCCAAACGGGGACAGCGGGAATAAAAGAAATTGGTTTATATGACCAAATTATTCCAACTGAGAAAATCGAGAAAATTTGTAATTATGTAGGAAGGGAAATCTTAATTTTTATTAAGAATATTCAGTGATTAACCTCCTAATCCTCCATATCCCAAAAAAAGTCCTTATTCGTAAGTTCGGACTCTTCCGTTTTACCAAAAGAGTTCCTGCCATCCGACTCGGAAGATACAGGAAGATCCGAACCCAATCTTTCCAGATCCTGGGTTTCTTTTTCCCAATATTCTTCGGTCCCGAAATGAGGAAACGCATTCGGGAAAGAAGGATCTTCCCAGCGTTTTGCGATCCATGCAGAATAATGGATATAGCGTAAACCTCGTAATGGTTCCACGAGATCGAACCAAGAATGGCGAAATTCCCGAAACTCGCGGTAGCCTTCTAAAAAGATCTCTCTTTCGTATTCGGAAGAGGAGTCGCCGAAAGGAAGAAGCATCCAAAAATCCTGTACTGCCGGCCCGGTCACAAAATCGTCGAAGTCTATAAAGCATAGTCCGTCGGATGTCTGTATTAAATTTCCTTTATGGCAATCTCCGTGGATCCGATGGAACGGCATATCTTTGGAAGCTTCTGAGAAGGAGTGAAATATCCTGCTGGCCGCTATTTCGTATCTTTTCCATAGATGAGCGGGCAGGAACTCCTTCTCTTTTAAAAACCGCAATGGCTCCTCGCCGAAATTTTTCAGATTGTATTGTATCCTATGTTTTGCCTGTTTAGAGGCGCCAATATTGTGTATTCTGGCGAGTAGTCTTCCTATTTGGACTAAATTGTTTTTGTCCAGCTCTTCTACCAGTCTTCCTTTTTGTAGAGGCCAGATCGTATAATAAATTCCCTTCGTTTCTCGGACTGTGACTCCGTTTTCCAAAGTCAGGGGAGCGACTACAGGTATTTCTCCTTCCTCCAACTCCTTTAGAAAAGAATGTTCTTCTAATATTTGATCCAGAGTCCAACGTCCCGGACGATAAAATTTTACTACAAGCCTTCCGCCTTCTTCCAAGCCTACATCGTAGACTCTGTTCTCTAAGCTGTTTAAGGCAAGGCAGTGTCCTGAAACGGAAAAACCCGCATCTTCTACCGCCGACAAAACGGAGTCTATATCCAGTCGATTGTAGAATTCTTTCCCAGGGGTTTCCATCTCCACTAGTATTTAAGAAGGGAAGAGGATTCATAGGATTTTTTGGGGATATAAGAAGGCGAGTTCGGACGGAGAGAACCGAGGTCATGGAGGAATTAAAAGGTATACGGTTTTTTTATCTGCAAATACTTCCTATACTCCGTGTTCTCTGTGCGAGAAAACTAGCTTCCAGCTATAAGTTTTCTGCGGAGCATAGTGAACTCTTTGAGTATTGCGCCCAAGAAAAGTTCTTTTTTGCGGGCTTCGTCCAGTTTATCTTTATGGCGGAGAATATATACTTCCGTTTTTCGGATAAGATATCTGAGATCTTCCCATTTTCCTAATGTGTTTCGAAAAAGAGAAAGTAGATCTGCATAAACTTCTTCTTTTTTTTCCGATTTGGAGAATTCGTTTTTGATCCTATCGATTGTTTCTAATAATTCTTTTTTGAAATCCGTAGGAGATCCCACCAAGGTTTCGTTAATCAATTCCGGTTTCCAGGCAGGGAATTCTTTCCAAAAGTATTTGTGATTTTGGAATCCGCTTAGGATCCGGGTGGCTTCTTCCGGTCCTATATTTTGTGCATTTTCTATTTTGGCGCCTTGTGTGTTTACATTATATACCGGAAAGTCCAAGGACTTACAAGATTCTTCGAACCAATGTCTGTACAAGTCCAAAACATAATCCGTCAATACTTCTCCTCCAGTGACGGAAGGGACGTATCTTGTATCTCTTTTTCGGACCACTGCTTCATTGATTTTTTCTAAACTTGTTCTTCTGGAAAGTAAAGTAAGCCATTTTTCGTTATGGTGAGTTCCTGTGGAATGGATCTCTCTGCCGGAATAGGCCAGATCTTGGCCGACCAAAAAGCAGGGTTTACATCCAAGGCTTCTGAGTAGATCGAATGCGGTCGTGGCGACACTTCCTCCGGATTGGATGTCTCCGATCGGACCAAGCAGTGATTCCGCACTGGAACTTCCTGCGGTCGCTTCTCTTTTTAATTCTCCGGAAGCATCTACCAGATATTTTGCGGTAATACTATGGACTATGGATTTAAATTTCAAATTTCTTAATATAGGAGGGGAACTAACCAGGTCCGCGAATAACGGGATTGAGGACGTATCCTCTCCTAAAAAATGGAATACGGAATGCGTTTGTGCGTCCAATGTCATTACTCCGTCAGGTACGATTCCATATTTGAGAAGAACTTTGAGAGACGTATCGCAGGACATTACAAAAACCTTATCTCTAATAGTTTTAATCCATTCACATTGTCTGCGCAGGTTCGGTCCTGCGGATACGAGTAGGGAAGGTGTTCCGTTAAATTTTTCTTTTAAAAACTCGATTTTTGTCCTTGGGCTCGGCGGCGACAGAAAGTTTGCCGTGTTTACGAGAGAATTTCTCACCCAAATCCTTTCGAATTCGAATTTGGTGAGTAGGTCACTCATCTTAGAAGATAAAATTTTT
This sequence comes from Leptospira sp. WS58.C1, assembly GCF_040833995.1. Classification (NCBI taxonomy): domain Bacteria; kingdom Pseudomonadati; phylum Spirochaetota; class Leptospiria; order Leptospirales; family Leptospiraceae; genus Leptospira; species Leptospira cinconiae. Next base: position 2,397,439 of record NZ_CP162137.1, on the reverse strand, counting down.
CGAAGTCTTATATCCGTTTCCGCATAGAACATTTCTTCCAACGAAACGCTTGCTGCGTTTCGTAGTATCCTGATGCCGGAAACTCTTTCCACCGGAAGGGACTCCAGATAATTCCAAAGAAGAGAGAGTGAATTTTCTCCCAAGAACAAATGTTTTCCCGGGACTTCCATCACCGGTTCCAGCCATTCTTCCCAAAGTGGAAAGAGTAGGTCTTTGTCCTTGTCTATGAGTAATAAAATTTGGCCGGGTTCTAATTTGGATTCTACTTCTCGGATCAAATGAGGATTTCCGAGCCCTAAAATTGCTACGAGATCGGTGGATTGAATGGAAACGGAATCCACTTGGCGTTTTGCTTGGGTAAGGGGAGAAACTGAACTTGCCAAGGCCCTCCCTTTTTTGGAGAGGAAGAACTCGTTTTGGTTTTTGGCAGCCTCTAGTCGGAACTCCAACGGCTCGGTTGGAGGATTTTGGAAATACAGGCTGAGATAGGGCTTTTTCCCGAATATTTCTCTTGTTTTTTCCGGGAGATCGTGAGACATAATACTCCTAAGCATTCCAGAGTCCGCCCGATTCTGGTCACTTGCAATCAATTTCCCAAAGAAACACAAAAATACATATGTATCTTAAAAGCCTGAATATTGTTGGATTCAAGACCTTTGCGGACGAGACGGAAGTCCTTCTCGATCCGGGATTTACCGCAGTTGTAGGACCTAACGGTTCCGGAAAATCGAATATAGTCGACGCTTTAAAATGGGTCTTCGGCGAAAAATCCGCCAAGGGTCTTCGAGGTGATAAGATGGATGATGTCATCTTTCACGGTTCCGAAGCTCGTAAGCCTGCGGGTTTTGCGGAAGTCAGCGTTGTCTTCGATAATTCTTCCAAACTGATCAAGATGGATTATCCAACCATCAAATTGACCCGCAGATTATACGCGGATGGAAATAACGAATATCTAATAAACGATTCTCGCGTCCAACGTAAGGAAATCGAAAAGATCCTCCTCGATACAGGGATCGGAAAATCCAGCTATTCCATTATGGAACAAGGGAAAGTGGATCGTATCCTTCATTCCAAACCGGAAGAGAGAAGGCTGATCTTCGAAGAAGCTGCAGGTATTTCCAGATTCAAGATGGAAAGACAAGAGGCTCTCAAAAAACTTTCGGACACCAACCAAAACCTTCTTCGTATCCAAGACATTATGAATACGATGAAAAAGGAAATGGAAGTTAAGGAAAAACAAGCGGAGAAGGCCGAAGAATATTTCCGACTCAAGCAAGAGTTGGACGAAACGGACAAGATCATCCGTTATATCAAGTTTTCCACTCTTACGAGAAAATTTGAAACCTCCGAGAATGAGTTGAAAGAGATCAAAGAAAAGAACAGAGTTCTTTTGGAAATGATCTCTTCCGAAACCGGAAGGATCGAAGAGTTGGACCATCAAAAGTCCGACTTGGAGAAGAAGGTCGCTGAGATCGATAAAAAACTTTTGGATCATCTCACCCAAACCCAGATCCAAAAAGACAAGGTAGAGAGTAATAAAGGGATTATCCTAGATTATTCCGATCGTATATCCGACATTAGAGAATCCTTAACTAAGGAAGAATCCGCTCAGAGTCTTCTGCAGATCGAAAAAGAAAAGCTGGAAAAAGAAGCGATCGATCTGGAAGGAGAAAGTAAATCCTTAGAGCTTGGCATCGAGGACCTTCGTAAGAATAAAACGGAGATAGAATCCAAGATAGAGGCGGAAAATACTTCCATCCAAGAAAAGGAAACAAAGATCCAGTCCAATGACAAACGACATGTGGAACTGAGAGAAAGACTAAAAGAAGTCATTTTTGATCTCATCTCCCAATTGGAATCCCGTAAAAAAGAAGCCCAATCCACGGAAGCGGAAAGAAATCGTCTGAAGGAACTCCTACTCGGAGAAGCAGACAGGATCCATTCCGTAGAAGCGGAATTAAAATCCGCATTGGATTCGTATAGCGGAGAAGAAACTAAAAACAAGATCTCCTACCTAGCCGGGAAACTGGAAACGGAAAAGTTCAGATCTCAATTGGGAGAATATTTCTCCTTGGAAGACAGCATCCGCAGTTTATTATTCGATAGAGACGGATTTTTATCCCAAAAAGAAGGTTTAGACCAAGAGATCGAAGATCTGATCTTAGAGAACGAAAATCTGACCAGGTCTATCAAAGAATCCGGACTTGCCATTGAATCTTTACGAGAGGAAGCTGAGAATATCCGTGAAAAGATCGTTTATTTAGAAAAAAGGATCTTAGAATTAAATTCCGAGAGGAATGCTAAATTAGAATCCGGCAAATCTCTTTCCGAAAGGATAGAAGAGACCCAAAAGAGGATCTTGGCAGCACAAGAGTCCATTAAAACTTTAGGCTTTAAAAAAACGGAATTCGAAAAAGAAGTGATCGAACTGGAACAACAGATCGAGAACAGATACAATGAATTTTTAGAAATGAGCCGAGCTTTGGATTCCGAAAAAGAAGCGCTCAGGAATATCGTAAAAGAGATCCAAGGTTTAAAAAACGAGATCCAGAAAAACCAGGAAGATTATAAGAACTTATTCCCGATCTTGACCGAAAAGGAAAAGGCGGTCTCGGTTTATAAGGTCCAACTCGAATCCTTCTCCGAAGAATTGTACAACGATTATTCCATCTCCGAACAGGAACTTGCCGACGAGTTCAAAGACAAAAAACCTGAAAAGGGAGAGAGCGAGACCAAGCTCAAACGTTTAAAATCCGATATCCAGATGTTGGGTTCCATTAACCCTCTTTCTATCGAAGAATATCGAAATGTAAAAGAGATCTACGAACACCATCGTACTCAAAAAGAAGATATCGAAAGATCCAAAAACGATATCACGGAGATCCTGAAAAACATCAACGAAGAGTCCGAAAAACTTTTCAGAGAAACATTCGAAAGGATCAAAGAAAATTTCCAGGAAACATTCTCCACTTTGTTTAATGGGGGAAGAGCGATGCTCGAACTCGTGGACGGAGAAGACAGCTTAAATGCCGGCATCGAGATTATGGCGGAACCTCCCGGTAAACATGTCCAGAACCTTAGGCTTTTATCGGGTGGAGAAAAATCCTTAACAGCGATCGCGTTGTTATTCGCGATTTATATGGTAAAACCTTCTCCATTTTGTTTCTTGGATGAGATCGATGCAGCACTCGACGAGGCGAATAAACTTCGATTCTGCCAGATCTTGGACAAGTTCAAGGACAAGTCCCAGTTTGTGGTGATCACTCACGCTCAGTCTACGATCCACAGGGCAAATTCCATTTTCGGGGTCACAAACGAAGAGCCTGGAATTTCCAAAATTATCAGCTTGAGACTGGACGAAGCCAGAGATTTTGCTGGAAGAGCGACAGAAGCAGTATAATCTGGAATTGTGGCGGAATCAGACGATCTAATCATCGCAGGCAGAAGGTTCAAATCCAGGCTGTTTTTGGGTACCGGCAAATTCTCTTCCGGTACCGCTTTGGAACAAGCGATCCATTCTTCCGGAACGGAAGTAGTGACTGTCGCTCTTCGTAGAGTGGACCTGTCTTCGCCCCAAGACGATATTCTGACTAAGATCGATCGGGAAAAAATATTACTTTTACCGAATACGAGCGGCGCCCGGGATGCGGAGGAAGCGGTCCGTCTTGCAAGACTTTCCAGAGAATTAGGCGGGGGTAATTGGGTAAAACTAGAGGTGACCCCCGATCCGGTTTACCTTCTTCCGGATCCGATCGAAACACTCAAGGCCGCCCAGATCCTGGTAAAGGAGGGATTTCATGTCCTACCTTATATCAACGCTGATCCGATCCTTTGTAAACATTTGGAAGAAGCAGGATGTGCCACAGTGATGCCTCTCGGTTCTCCGATTGGGACTAACCAAGGCATTCGCACCCTGGCAAATTTAGAAATTATTATAGAACAATCCAATATACCGGTAGTGGTCGATGCAGGGCTCGGCCTTCCTTCCCATGCCGCCCAAGCAATGGAGTTGGGAGCGGATGCGGTTTTAGTAAATACGGCGATCGCGATCGCAAAAGGTCCTGCCAAAACAGCGTACGCTTTCAAACTTGCAACGGAAGCGGGTAGGATTTCCAGATTATACTCCAATTCCGGAACTTCCCGATCCCAAAAAGCATCGGCTTCCAGTCCTCTCACAGGATTTTTAGAAGAAGAATCTAGAAATGTACACGGAGTTATTTGACAAGATCTCCTTCTCGGAAGCGAAGGAAAGAGTATTATCTAAATCTAATATAGATATAGAGTCCGCACTCCATACCTCATCTTCCGGGAAAGCGCTCAATTTCGAAGAATATCTTTCTTTATTGCATCCGACTGCCGATCTTTATTTGGAAGAAATGGCCCAGCTTTCTCTAAGCTTGACCAAAAAAAGATTCGGCAATACGATCTCTCTCTATATGCCGATGTATCTTTCCAACGAATGTAGGTCCTCCTGTGTTTATTGCGGATTCAGTTTTGAGAATAAGATCCCCAGAAAAACATTAAACGAGTCGGAGATCCGGGCCGAGTCGGAAGTTCTTTATTTCAAAGGGATCAGGCATGTTCTGATATTAACCGGAGAAGATTACTCTATTACAAATTTAGAATATTTAAAATCCGCGGTGAGGGTCTTAAAAGCATATTTCGATTCCATCTCCATAGAAATTTACCCTATGGACCGGGAAAAATACGAGGTATTGATCGGGGAAGGAGTGGAAGGTCTGGTAGTCTACCAAGAGACCTATGATCCGGAGGTCTATTCCAAATATCATCTGCGTGGGATGAAAAAGAATATGAGATACAGACTAGAGGCTCCGGATAGAGGTGGGCTTGCCGGCTTTCGACGTATCGGAGTAGGAGCGCTTCTCGGACTTTCTGATCCATACGGAGAAATGTTCCGTCTTGCTGAACATGCACATTATCTTTCTAAAAAATATTGGAGAACTACGATCCAAGTTTCCCTTCCTCGGATGAGACCGGCGGAAGGTGAGTTCGATAAAACGATCTCTGTATCCGATAGAGAGTATGTTCGATTTTTATTCGCGCTCCGTCTTTTTTTACCGGACAGTGGACTTGTACAATCCACCAGAGAATCCGTTCGGATGCGAAACCATTTGGCTGGAATGCCGATCACTCATATGTCCGTGGAATCTAGAACGGATCCCGGAGGTTATTCCGGCGGAGAAGAATTAAAACAATTCGAGATAGAAGATTCTAGAAAGATCCAAGAATTTACGGAGATGTTAAAGAAGAAGGGACTGGACCCGGTCTTTAAGGATTTCGATCGGGCATTTTTTCAAGTACCCGATCGGATTGGCTAAGAGTCTACTGTTACGTCCCGGCTCTTTATACCCGGGATCATAGACGTATCAAGAACTTAAGTTTTGGTGCAAACGATAAGGATTATTTTTTTCCTTTATAACTTTCCATCAAGCAGGAGTTGAAGGCTGTACATTGACCTGCATGTGTTTCATAACAAGAAGTAACCGCTGTATAATTTTTGCGGCAGGTATTTAAACATCCGGCTCCGACTTTTTGTTTATCTGCAGCGCTAAGTTTTTTTTGCCCTTCTACACAGTTTGTATAAAAATCACAGATCTGATTGCATGCTTGGCTTTGAGCGGAAACGGAGGAGAATCCGGTGAAAACCGTGGCTAGCAATATTACGGTCGCAAGAATTGTTTTTTTCATGGGTGTGTTTTCTCCAAAGGACCTAGCGACGCAGGGATTCGAACCCCGGACCTGCGGATTATGATTCCGTTGCTCTAACCAGCTGAGCTACGTCGCCGTTATTCCTAGGAAATACCTCTGAGAGGTATTTACCGGTCATTTTTTTTGAATTACCGGCCTTGTCAAAGATTTCTCTCCGGGAGATCCGAAACCTTTCCTAGGATAATCTGGCCTTATATTCTTTAATCAGACCTTTGCCCAAGAAGATTGTTCCAGCTTTCGGGCGTTTTTCCATTCCCATTTTGTTCAAAAGTTGGTAAATTTTTTCTTTCTAATAGAAGATTTTCCAGACGAGACTGTAATGTTTTTCCTAAATTTTCCCATTCAGATTTGAGTTCATCCGGGAAGGAAAGTTTAGAATGGGATTCCATTTGGGTGAGAAGGTCAGGGATCAGCTTTTCTTCCAGCTCCTTCTTTCTAAGTTGGAAATGTTCGGATACGCGAATTTGAGAATGTGAATATTCTTCTTCCAATCTTGTAAGAAGGAATCTGTCGGATCGGCCGGAATATTTATCCAATAAACGGACGACTCTTTCCTCGAAGATCGCTTCCATTCCGACTTCCGTTTTCGGATGGGATTCTTTTTCGGTCCATTCTTCCAATTTACGCAATGTATCTTTAGTTTGCGGCCTTTCTTCGATCCACCGAGAAACTAATTCTTCATAGGCTTCCGTAAGAATACATACGAGGATCAAAAGTTGTAGTCCGAAGGAAAAATAGAACTTTGGTTTGAAAACAAATCCTTTCTCCGACTCTATCTTTCCCAATGCGGATAGAAGGGAGAAAAATTTGGAGTCCGCTCTTTTATATATGAACTTTTGGATCGCTATTTCTAATTCGGAAGAGCTTTGGGAATTTAATTCGTATTCGTGGATTTCTCTGATATCCGTTAAAGAACCTATAAAAAACGCCTTTGCTAAGGAAAAGGAGAAAGAGTATCTTTTTCCATTCTCTCTTCTTCCCCATAATTTTCTTTCGAGTAATAGAGAATCGGAATGTTTCTCTTCTTCTTTCCATACGATCTCAGGGATACAATGGATCTCTTGTCCAAAAATTTTGTTTAAGTGTTCTTGGCATTTTTCTAATTTTCCTAAAACACAAAAGTAAGAGTCCGTTAGGCTCTTTTCATCCGAGATCCAAAAGCAGAGTTTTTTCCCGAATAATACGGGTGGGAGTAAATAGGAGAAGGAAACTGGATCAGGAATGTCCACCTGTGTTCGGACAGGATAGGAGGGAAGGCTGGAGAGAAGTTTTGAAGAAGGGACCCAGTCTGCTAAGGGAACTAGAAGGTATTCTTCGGCTCCGTTCTCCTTTGCCCATGCCAATACGGATTGAAAATATTCTTTAGAGTTCGGAAATTCCGTTTCGGCATATATTTGACCTGAAAAAGAAAGTTCGGATGGATTAGGCCATTTGGCAAGGGTCTGCATGGTTTCTCCCATGATTATATTTTGAGCGTAGTGTACCAAACTAACGCAAGGGACAGGTCGAATAGAAGCAGAACTTTCGTTCTGAAAAATCTATCGAATCCATTCAATCGGAGTTTTTTACTGATTGCCTCAGGTTCAAGGATTTTTAGCCTGAGCATGGACTGCTTTTCCAGGGGCTCCTTCTTTTTTTACACAGAGGGAAGATACTTGCAAGATGGGTATTAGGATTTGGCACATCTCTTGCATGAGCATAAGCAGGACACGCTTTTCGCGTGCGAATTAGAGACCCCTAGTACAAACATATAGGAGATAAGTATCAATGGCGAAAAATGCCGCAGAAGTGATCGCTTTCGCAAAAGCGAACAAGATTCTTTTCTACGATTTCCGTTTTACGGATATTAAAGGAGCTTGGCACCACGTTTCTTACCACGTAGATTCCGTAGACGAAACTACTCTTAAAGGACTTCCTTTCGACGGTTCTTCCATCCCTGCTTGGCAGCCGATCCATAAATCGGACATGCAGTTGATCCCTGACCCGACTTCCATCTTTTTGGATCCGTTCACTGCAGATCCTACTCTTGTAGTATTCTGCGACGTTTGGGACATCTATAAAAACCAAGCTTATGAGAAATGTCCTCGTTCCATCGCTAAAAATGCGGTGAAATATCTGAAAGATTCCGGGATCGGTGACACCGTTTATTTCGGACCAGAGAACGAATTCTTCTTGTTCGACAGCTTAAAGGTAAGAGACGCGATCAATATTCAGTATTATGAATTAGATTCTTCCGAAGGTATTTGGAACTCTCACACAGATATGCCTGGTTCTATTAACACAGGACACCGTCCAGGAACCAAAGGTGGTTACTTCCCGGTAGCTCCTGTCGATTCTCAAGTGGATCTTCGTGCGGATATCGTTAAGACACTTCACAAGATCGGAATGGAAACTTTCGTGGTTCACCACGAGGTTGCTCAGGCTCAAGGAGAGATCGGAGTTAAATTCGGAACTCTTATCGAAGCAGCGGATAACGTTCAAAAACTGAAATACGTTGTTAAGAACGTAGCTCATAAATGGGGAAAAACCGCAACCTTTATGCCTAAACCTCTTTACGGAGACAACGGTAACGGTATGCACTGCCACCAATCCATTTGGAAAGACGGCAAAAACCTATTTGCAGGAAACGGATACCAAGGCTTAAGCGAAACCGCTATGAATTATATCGGTGGAGTTCTGAAACACGGAAAAACCGTAGCTGCTTTCACTAACGCATCCACTAACTCTTATAAGAGACTTCTTCCAGGATTCGAAGCTCCTGCGATCTTAGCTTACTCCGCTCAGAACCGTTCCGCTTGCGCGAGAATTCCGTTCGTAAGCGGTGAAAAAGCGAAACGTGTCGAGTTCCGCTTCCCGGATTCTTCTGCGAACCCTTATCTTGCATTTGCTGCATTGCTTATGGCGGGACTTGACGGTATCCAGAACAAGATCGATCCGGGACCACCTCGGGAAGAAGACTTGTTCGAACTTTCTCTGGATGAGATCCGCGAGAAGGGAATCCAACAAATGCCTCACACTCTTAGAGAAGCAGTCGAGCATATGTTGGCAGGTAAAGAAATTTTCAAAAAAGGAAACGTATTTACCGAAGAGTTCATCCAAACCTACAAAGCCTACAAATTCGAAACCGAAATTTGGCCTTGGGAAGGACGTCCTCACCCGTTTGAGTTCCTTACAACTTATTCTTGCTAATCGTAAGAATACGGTATGGATTAAAAAACCTCGAGATGTTCTCGGGGTTTTTTATTTTTTGTACTGAAGGATCTTAGTTCACTCTTTGTTATTTTAAACTATTTACAGGTTAAAATACATTCTTCTCATTTTATTTCCGTTTACCCGTTGTTGACAAATGCGATAAAGTTAAAAGCATAGACATCCAATAGTAGATGGAACTGGCTAACGGATATCTCCCAATGAACAATAATTTTTTAAATCAACCTAAAATAAAAAGAATAACAGAAATTATTCTTAAGGCTGTTCCATTTTTTGTCATCGTATGGGCTGTTTATTTTGCTAATAAAAACAAGTTTTTACAGGATGATGCGTTCATTACGTTTAGATATTCGGAAAATTTTGTGAACGGGTTCGGAATTGTATTCAATATCGGAGAATATCTTGAAGGGTACACAAATTTTCTTTGGATGTTGTTTGTGTCGTTAGGAATCCTGTTTAAACAGGCTCCTGAGAATTTTTCGATTCAATTGGGTTTGTTTTTCTATTCAGGTTCTTTATTAGTCTGGTATAGAATAGCAAAATTACTATTTAAATCTAACACTTTTCATATTGTTGGATTTCTGTTTATATTAGGTTTTAATTATTCTTTTTCTTCTTATGCGACAGGTGGACTGGAAACTTCCTTAATTACTTTTTTAATTAGTGTTACCGCCTATCTTACTTTGCGAACTTATGATCAACCGAAGTTTTCGGCTTTATCTTTGATTTTTTTGAGTTTTACTCTTTCTTTATTGTTTTTAACTCGAATGGATGCCGGTTTAGTCGCCATAGCAACAGGTATATTTTTATTGTTTAAAGTAAGAAATCAAGGGCGTGAATTATTTCGCTTTCTATTTTTAATAAGTTTTCCCTTCGCAATTATCGTTGGTTTGTGGTTTCTCTGGAAATTAAAATATTATGGGCATATTTTTCCGAATACTTTTAATGCTAAAGTAGGCGGCAATAATACGGACAGTCTACTCGCAGGAATCGAATATTTTCATCTATTCTTTTCTATATACTCACTTGGCCCTTTTTTAATATTAGGGATTATATTAGCGTTTTATAAATCGAATTTTAAAGCCTATTCCTTTCTCGGGTATTTGGGATCGTTAGTCGGATTGACTTCTTTATATATTATTTGGGTCGGTGGAGATTTTATGGAATTCAGGTTTATGACTCCTATTTTACCGCCAATAATTTTAGCTTTGTTCCTTATTTATCGGGAACAGGCAAGGCCCAATTTATTAATTGCCTCTATCTTAATTGCAACCAGCGTTTCATCATATTATTTTCGATTGCAAGATAGATTTTTTCTAGAACCTATTTCTAATTTTTCCGGAATGGAAACCACTCGTATGCTGGAAAAACATTTGAAGTCTCCGTTTGAAAATTGGAGCTCGATCGGTAAAAAATTCGCCGAATATTTTGGGAACTCGCAAGTTCGTTTGGCGGTAACGGCTGCTGGGGCGATTCCTTACTATTCGAAACTTTATACTTTAGACATGCTAGGATTAATGGATTCGAATGTCAGAAATCCGGATAAGTTCCTCACGAATGAGAGATTGAAGAGTGGTCATAAAAGATTTTCCAAAGTAAGTTACTTGAAGGAAAAGAAAATTAATCTGGTTATCAGCCATCCCATTATTAACTTAACGAATGATTTTGTAGATCAGTTTCCCGTGGAAGCGTACGTTATAAGTTCAAGAATGCCTAATTTAAAGATGAAAAGAGAAGTGGTTTTAAGGGAATTTTTCCCGCATATTTCTGATGAAGAAATGCAAAGTATACAATCTTTCAAATTGCTTTGGATTCCGATTAATGAGTCAATCAAAGTCCTTACGATCTATTTAAATCCCTCGGAAGACATTGATAGAAAGATCGCGGAAAATAACTGGGAATTAATTCAACTTTGAGTTCCTCTTCTTTTAACTAGATAAAGAAGAAGTTCCGGTTGTTTTTAAGGGATCTGATCTAAATTCGGTTTATCGGCTTCCGGATATTTAGCCAGGTATTCTCCCACAGTTTCTCTTTTTTTAGTCAATCTTTCCCTATGGTCGGAAATGATCTGACCGAAATCTAATTTGCCTGTGATGATCTCGTATCTTTCCGTTTCCATGGTACCTAGATCCAGATCGTAATCTATCTCGGAAGCCTGGTCCGCATATTTTCTGGCAGCTTCCCAGTAAGGAACAGCTTCTTTGTAAAATGAATCAGCTACCTCGAAGGACTGTTTTAGCTCGTGAGCGAAATCTAAATTATAGAAATATAAATGCCTTTTATCAAATTGAGAAGCGATCCTCATATAAGATCTCATGATCTGTAGATTCATATGCATGAAAATCAGAAGTCTGTATTTATGATATTCTTCTTCGTTTGTTACCCGGCAGAGTGCATTCCTGGGGTGACGGAATCTTTTTTGTAATCCTGCTTTTAAGAAGAATATGTTTCGCCTCAGTTCGTTCTCTTTATAATGAAGTTTGAGACCATACATTTCGTAATAATCTTCCAAAAACTTCGGTTCCCATTTGTGGAGTTTGTATGGGACCCAGTCCGAAAACTTGGTATATACACCATTCTTCTCGTATTCGTAATTATAATCCAGGTCCGGTTCCGTGCTGATGGAGACAGGGATAGAATTCAATTTTTGTAAAGTAGGGGAGAATAACAGAAAGACTAGGGTGGTAATTCTGGCTAGAATTTTGGTCTTTCTCGACATACTACCTAATTCTATCGGCCATTTCTTACAATCCTGGAAGGGAAAAGAAGTTCCGGAACATTCTACTTTAACAGAGGTGATTCTATCTTGTTGTACAGAATGGTTGATTTTGGGGTCGAAAAAGCCACTACGGAGCAAGAAATCTGGGAAAACATCAATTAAATTGTTTACAAAATCTGTTAAACTTTTATATATGTCCGTTATATTGGATTTTATCCAAAATAAGGGACTCCATATATGTTAAAAAATACAGTTACAAGCCCTCCGAGTCGGAACAAAAGATATTCACTTTTACCGGTCCGATTCTTTTTGTCTGTCGGACTCTTAGGATTCGGAACTCTTTGGGCCCAGGGGCTAGAGCCCCCTAAACAGGAAACGGTGACACAGGCCGAGACCACTCCTTTGAAAGCGCCTGCCGCCGAAGAAAAACCTTCCACCCCTTCTACCCAAACTCCAGCTACGACTGCTGCTCCTGCGGGGGATACAAAGGATAAAGATAAGGAGAAAGCACCTGCCGCTCCATATAAAAGTCCATGGAAAGGTAAGTTAGAGGGGGAGTTACTCGGAACTTTACTCTTAACTCCGGAACACCAAGATGCAGTGAAAAAAAATTCTAATCTATGGATTACGGATAATCTTCGTTTCGGTTTACAGATTCGTCCTAGATTCGAAAATTTTAATAATCAGGATTTCGATAGATCCACAAACGATTCCAAGAACTACGTCACTCAAAACAGCCAGTTCTGGACCCTTTTGGATATCAATGAGTCATTCGCGGTAAAATTGACCATCCAAGATACTCGTTTATATGGGCAATACAAGGATCCGAGTGGAACAGGATACGGACCAACTTCTTTTACGAATTCTATTGGAACGGCTTATGCACCCGGAAGCACGGTGCCCGTAAAAAATAATACGGATATCCGAGAAGCTTATGTGATCTGGAAAGATTTCCTTCCTTATACCAAACTGTATCTAGGTCGTCAGGTTTTTTCATACGGAGATTCTCGGATCATAGGCGCTCGTAACGATAGTCAGATCGGTAACTCTTTTGATGGGGTAAGAGTTACATTTGATACCAAAACCTGGTCCACTCATGCAGGTTATACAGTTCTTGCAGAAGAGAGTAACGGTCCGAACGGATTTGTGACTGCAAATAATCAGAAAGTCGGCGGAGCAAAAGCTCTGAACGATACGTATCTCGCTTTCTTATATAATACTTGGAAACCTTCCGAAGAACTCGTAGTCGATCTATACGAGATCGGTGTTATCAAAAAGTATAATACTACTACAGCAACCGGACCTCTTGTAGATCCGAATGAGAGAACGAACGGTCGAGACAATCTTTTCACTACCGGTATTCGTTTAAGTAATAGAACCGCTTCCGGTAGAAGTCTTCCTGTAGGAAAATCCTGGGACTGGGGAGTGGAATATGCAGCCCAGACAGGAAGTACCGGTCAAACGATCGATGCTTCTTGGGACATATTGAATACTACGATCGGAGATGGAGCGAACAAACATGCTGCCTATAAGGAAACAGTTCAGCATGACGCTTCCTTCTTCTTGGCTCAAACAGGTTATAACTATAAAGGTTTCCGAGTAGGAGTCCAATTCGCAAGAGCTTCCGGCGATCCGAATAGAACCGATGGAAAATCCGCAACCTGGGATCCTTTATTTGCCACAAGATCGGGTGGATTCCCTTATTTCGATTCAGGGAACGGTATCGCAAACTCAGCCTTTTGGTCGAATGTAAGAACTTCTTCCATTCATATTCAGTACTATGATGATACTTGGGGAAGATTCATTTTCGCGATTTACGATATTCGAAAGGATAAGGTTCAAGACGCGTGGTATGACGGTAACCGCAACGCAGTTACGGGAAGCACGGGGTACGATGCAAACGGAGACTTTGTAACGAATAAGACGGTTACCGGAAGTACTGAAAATTATGCCAATAATCCTTTCCTGAAAAATTGGCAACCAGGGCACAGGCTTTTATTGGAATACGACCTGATTTATATCAAGAAGATCGGCGACTACTTCTCTATCTGGGCCGGAGCTACCGTTCTTTATGCGGGAGATGCGATCAAAAACCAAAAACAATTCAATATCGATAAAAATAGTACCTATTTTTCACTTACTCTTCAGTTTGCCATCTGAATCGGGTAAACCCTCGAGCCCGGCCTTTTTTTGAGAAAGGATCGGGCTTTTTCTATCCTTTCCCCCTTTCCGCTCGTCCAAACAAGTACAGACCAAATCTAGGGGTTGTCACAGATCCGGGAATTCAGGATTGACCATACTTTTAGAAATCGCAACTTGGTTTCGAAAGTTATGGTGTCGATAATGAATCTTAGGAGAAAGAGAAATCCTATTTAGGTCTAATCGTCCATCCCATGAAGAAAATTCGGATCCTTCTCTCTCCAAAATTTAGGCTTAGAGCCGGACTTTTCATATTCTTCTTTTTTCTAACGAACTCATTACAAGCCCAATCCCAGGCTGTCTCAGAGTCCTGGATTTCCTCTTTGAACAGATGGCTAGAAACCGGTATCTCTGGTTCCGAATTCGGATTTAATTCCGCGATCTTCCTGGTATTAGGAGGTCTTTGTGCAAGCCTTCTTCCTTGCGTTTACCCTTTATACCCGATTACTGTAGGAATCATCCAGGCAAGGGGGGAAACCGCCACGAACAAAATGTTCCATCCATTGGTGTATTACACCGGATTGGCGTTCATGTATTTTTGTTTCGGACTCGTGGCAGGAATTTCGGGAGGAGCCTTCAACACGGTACTTAGATATCCCGGAACAAATTTATTTTTAGCGGCACTTATTTTTTTACTAGGACTTGCTTCATTAGGATTTTTATACTTACCGATCTTCCCGAATAAAGAATGGAGAGGTTGCCAAGGTTGGAAAGGCACCTTCCTCTTGGGAATGGGAGCAGGTTTTCTTTCTTCTCCTTGTGTTGGACCGATCGTCGTTGCTATTTTGATCCAAGTAACTGCCGGAGTCCAAAGTATCAGTATTTACTCGTTGGCCGTTTCCTCTTTCAAGATGGCATTATTCGGACTTGGTCTTGGGTTACCGTTTTTGTTTTTAGGAGTGTTTGGGCTTTCTCTTCCTCGCGGAGGTAAATGGACTAGATGGATTCAGTTTGTCTTGGGATTCGTGGTTTTTTATTTTGCATGGTCTTATTACAACAAAGCAATGCAATTATGGTCGGTTCCTTTCGATTTGAGTCTTTGGATCTTAGCTGCAGCCTTTGGGGTTTTGATCACCGCATATTTTTATCAACCTAAGTCGCTTCTTCGTACCGAAAGAATGAAGAAGGCGCTACTTCTCACGGGACTGATCTGTTCTAGCGCGATCCTGATCCGACTTGCCGGTTGGGGAACAGTTCCAGGCGGGACCAAGAAGGATTTGGTGGAAGAGCATGGAAATTTAGAATGGCATCGAATTTCCGAGACTGCATTTGAGACGGCTCGTAACGAAGATCGTTTGGTATTTGCGGACTTTTACGCGGATTGGTGTTCTAATTGTAAGGCCTTCGAGGACTTGACCTTATCCGATATGAATTTGAACCAGGCCCTAGGGAAAACGATCCTCCTAAAGATCAAGGATGATGATAAGGATTTTATAATATATGAGAACGATCCTAGATTTCCCGAATTAAAGATCGGTCTTCCTTTTTTTGTGATCTTCTCTTCGGACGGGAAGGTCCTTTTTAAAACTACGAATTACTTAAACACGGCGGATATGATCCGCACCATCAAAGGTGAGAAGTTCCACGCCTCGGGGGAGTGAGGCGCAGAGATTTTTCACACAGAGACGTGGAACCGGAGAGAGGGATTAATTTCGCACGGAGGCCACTGAGTTCACAGAGAAATGTGATGTAGGAATTCCAACACGGATTTGGAAGAAAGCCTCTTGTTGACTAAGGATGGATTTTGTGATAAGGAGGATCAGGTTTCCCGCGAGCCACTCCCCCCAATCCCAATGCAGGGTGGGGGTGAGCCTTTTTCCATGTAGGAGTTCCAACAAAGTTATTGATTTCACTTCTGGGAATTCTTACGGTTGTGAACTCTTTGCAAAATTATTGAATTAAGCCGGAACAGGTTCCTTCTCCCAGAGTTTCCATTTCACTAAGAAGTAAATACCGACTAGTATGATCGCGATAGATACATACTGAGATTGTGAAAATCCATGCCAATAGTATCCGTTCAAGAAGGTAGTAGTCTCTCCGGTTGCTCCTGGAATGTTTGATTGGACCGGAGGATCGAAAAATGGGATCACTGCCTTATTCACTCTTAAGAATTCGATACCTAATCTTGCGATTCCATGTAGGATCAGATATTGAGCGCCTAAACTAAATCTTTTGAAGTTCTGGAACCTGGCCCACTTTTGGAAGTAGACGAAGAATAGAAAAGATATAACCGATTCCATGACCGGAGTATTCCAAACGGGAACCCCGCTTGGGACAGCGCTCGTAGGCCAGTAGGTGAATGTTAAAATTGGAATGTCCGCATGCGTTGCGAATCCGTAACAGCCGTCTCCTGAAACAAAACATCCCAATCTACCGATCGCATATCCTAATGCCATACTAGGAACCGCTGCATCCAAATAAGCTTTTATATCCAATTTGTTTTGGATCATATACAAGCTGATGAATAAGATCCCGAATAAGAATCCTCCGTAAAATACCAAACCGCTGCCGGAGAATAAACTGGACCAAAGTCCCGGGCGACCGGGAAAACCGTCAAAGTGAGTGAGTGGATATAAGTATTTTCCGTCGAAACCCGGAGTATCTACAAAGATTTGGTCCCAGATCTCAAAGATAAAAAATACCTTAGCACCGACGAATGTTCCGAAAACTCCTAATATCAAAAGCCAATCCGCATGGGTCGGATCCAAATGTTTTCTTTCTAATTCTTTGGGTAAAAAATAAGAAGCCGCTAAAAATGCGATGACTACTAAAATGCTGAATGTGGAAATTCCTTCCCAACCGCTACTTATGTATTTCTGGACGAAAGGTACGAGTCCGGGAATATCTATGACTTTATACATGGTTCCTTCTTTGGATCTTTTTTCCCTTATATTCGTTCCCCGAATCGGGAAAGTTTCGGAGAGATTAAAAATTATTCCATATTTACGAATTCTGCCGGGTCCATAGGAGGATCATAACCTATATGAACCTCATAATGCACATGAGGCCCTGTGGCTTTCCCTGTGGAGCCTACATTTCCGATGTGCTGGCCTCTGGTCACTAATTGTCCTTTTTCTACTAAGACGACGGAACAGTGACCATACACCGTATAAAATCCGTTCAAGTGGTTGATACGAATACTTTTTCCAAGCCCTCCTGCGGATTGTCCATTATCTTCTATCACACCCGGAGCAGTTGCGTAGATAGGAGTTCCTTCTCCTGCTGCAAAATCGATCCCTGAGTGGAACTCTCCCATCTCCACTAGACCGAAAGGATCCACCCTTCCTCCGAACGTGGAAGTCACAAATCCTACTCCCGGTTTCAAAGGCCGACCTCTCGGCATAGCGTATAAAATGGATTCTCTTTCTTCCAAATAATCAAATGCGTTTTGGAATGCATGTTTGATCTTGTATAATTCGATATTTCTTTCTGCAAAACCTTCCACCGTATCGGAGTATAGATCCATGTTAGTCGAAGATTCCGGAATATGTTTCTTTAAACTAAATTCAGGTACGTAATCAAATGTGAGAATTCTTTTCCAAGGAACTTCTTCCCAAGCGACTAGGTTCAACTGCTCCGTCTTTTTTTCTAATCCGGTAATTTCTTTCTTAGCGTCTTTGAGAAGAGAGTTATAATAGAGAAAGAGTCCCACATTATTATCAGTCTCTCGGATCAACTCACGATTCGGTACGAAAAAGAAGTTCATGTAGACCACGAAAGCGCTCGCAAGCAGAAAAAGTAGAACGGAAAGTACTCCCAAGAATGCTGCCATAAAAACACTTAGCTCCACATTCAGAACAGCTTCGTGATCATGAGGCACGAGTAGGAAAGAAATTTTCCGAGACCCTTTTTCTTTGATTTTTAGCCAGGAAGAACGAAAGCGAAGATACTTGATCTTCAGCCTTTCTGCGGCTTTGGGGCGGTCTTCGAACTTTGCCTCGTTGTTCATAGATTTTTACTTGCAGGTAGGGGTCCGACAGGGATTATAGGACTTAACTATCCCATCATATGAAATTTCTGTCCAATCTCTTCAAGAAAAAAATAGGATCCGTCGACGACATTCTTATTTATCCGGAGGGACGGAGATTTTATCGGGATTCACATCCGATCCGCAAGACCATGATCGACGAGGATGCTGTTAAGATCATCCATCGTCTCCACAAATTCGGATACAAGGCCTATATCGTAGGCGGAGGAGTGCGGGATCTTCTCTTGGGACGCAAACCAAAAGATTTCGACGTAGTCACAAACGCGACTCCGAATCAAATTAAAAAAATCTTTAATAACTGCCGTATCATCGGTCGCAGATTCAAGATCGTTCATATTCTTTTTAAGGGAAAGGTGATCGAGGTCAGCACTTTTCGTTCTCTTCCGGAACATCGTTTCGAAAAACATGTGGAAGAGCAGGACTATCTGATCAAACGAGACAACAAATTCGGAACGCCTCAAGAAGACGCTGCACGAAGAGACTTTACCATCAACGCGTTATACTATGATATCCGTAACGATTCCATCGTGGATTATGTGGGCGGATACGAAGACATCCAAAGTAGACAACTCAGAGTGATCGGAAATCCGGATATTTCTTTCAGAGAAGATCCTGTCAGAATGTTGCGTGCAGTTAAGTTTGCAGTTCTTCTCGGCCTAAAAATAGACAAAGGGACTTCCAAGTCTATTAAGAAGAATGTCCACGAGTTGGAAAAAGCTTCTTCCTCACGAATGTTGGAAGAATATAATAAAATTTTCCGCACTTGGAGGACTTCTCTCATCTTCCAAGGTATGGCCCAAAATTCTCTTTTAGAAGTTCTGTTCAAAGAAGCTTTTGAGAAAGAAAGAAAGAAAAATCCGGATTTTGGGGACAAATTTTTAGAAACCAGAATCGGAAAACGTTTGGTGATCGCGGATAAATTATTGTCCGAGAGAGAGGAACTCACTCCTCAGATTTTCTATGCACTTTTATTTTCCGACCTCGCGGAAGAATCTTTAACGAAGAAGAGCGGGGGACACCTGGTCGCTTCTTTAAAACAATCCTTGGAGCCTATTTTTCAGAGATTAGGGACTCCTAAAAAAGATAAGGAAAGATTGATCAAGGTTTTCGCTTCCCAAGAAAGATTTACTCATACCGAGGACGATAAAGCTTCTCAAAATAATTTCTTCCGAAAGAAAGATTTTTTCTACGATGCATTTTATGTCTTTAAGATCAATGGGATCGCGGACAATAATGATCAAGCCTTGCAATCCGCATTTTTTTGGGAAATCTCCCTCCGAAAAAGACCGGTTTTACCGAATAGTATTGGCGGCGGAGGCCGAAAAGAGAGAGAAGGCCGTCCAAATAGAAACCGGAAAGAAAGAGAAGGCGGTGGTGGCAGATTTAAGGATCGTAATAAAAAGGGCCGTCAAAACGGGGAAGGCTCGAAGCCGCAACCGGAAGCAAATTCGACGGATTCCGATTTTACCGACTCAGAAGACTGATATTGATCTATTCGAAGGATTGGATCACGAATTGAAGACTGGTTTTCCCTTTGAAAGTGTTCTCTTCCAAACAACCCCAGAGATCCAACTCACCTTTTTCCCTTAACGATTGGGAGAACTCTTCCGCCTTATTCCAGATAATTGCTTGGATGGATTCGGAAGACGACAGAATCTTAAACCTTGCATGTTTGCCGTCCGACAAAGGACGATAAGAAAGTATTCTCGCACCTTTTACGGAAAGTAACGGCGCTGGATTTTCCATTCCGAAAGGTTCGAATAACCCAAGCTCTGTATATAAATTTTCTCTTAATTCTTGAGGACGGAGACTCACGATACTTTTAGTTTCTTCGTGGAGGCTGGAAACTTTTTCGGATTCCAACCAGTTTCCCGCTTCTTGGAAAAGGATTTCTGCTAACCTAGGGATCTGATCTATGGAAAGAGAAAAACCTCCGGCTTCTTTGTGGCCTCCGAATTGATGAAACACATTCTCCGCTTTTTTGAGAAGGTTTAGTACGTTCTCACTGCCGTACGCTCTTACACTTCCTTTAGCATGTCCATGATCCGGTGCGATGAATACTACGGGTCTTTTGTATTGTTCCACAAGTCTTGTGGCTACGATCCCGGAAACTCCGGGTTCGAAATCAGGTTCGTAACAGAAAAGGATGGGTCTTTCCGTTCTTTCCCTTTTTCTTTTTAGAAAACCTTCGACCCGGAATAGATTTCGTTTGGTTCTTTCTCTTCTTTCTTCGTTTAATTTTAGAAGGTTCGTTGTAAGAGATTCCGCTTCCTGCTGTGAGTTGGAAAGAAGAAGCCCGAGGGCCGCTTCCGTTTTCTGCATTCTACCTGCAGCGTTCAATACCGGTCCTATGCTCCATCCCAGATCTCTAGAGAGTACCTTCTTCTTATCTAGATCCAATTGAGAGAGAAGTTTTTCCAAGCCGGGACGATGTGAAAAATCGCCCGTTTTGATCTTTTGTAATGTGGAACATCCTTCCTTAACGATGATCCGATTTTCACCCACCAGAGGCATCATGTCGGTGATCGTACCGATAGAAGCAAGGTCTAAATTTTTTAGAACCTGCTCCCAGATCGCTGGAGAAGAAGAGATCTGAGAATGGAAAACTTCCCTTTCCGGAAATTGAGTCTTGGAAATCGCGGACCAATCTATAAAATTTCCGGAAAAATGTTTTTCGGCTTCCGACTTATCCCCTTTAAAAAGTTTGATCCCGTTTTTTACGAGTGATCCGCTGAAAAATGTCTCTCCATCGGGGATCCAGACCAAAGAATTATAATGTTCTAATGTAGTATAAAGCCAGGCTGTGATCAGTTTCCAAGCGATGACGGAAGTGCAGATCTTTTCGGTAGGATAGAGAGAATCTCCTCTTTTAGGAGAGATAAGCTTGCAAGAAGAAGGTATTCTGTCCGGTATTTCGTGGTGGTCTAATACCACTACCTGCATTCCTTCCTTATTCAATTCTTCTATTTCTGCGCTGTTACTTGTTCCGAAGTCGAGAGTTACAAGTAAGTCCGGTCGAACCTCTCTCACATATTTCATAGCAGGTTCGCAGAGGCCGTAATCTTCTTCACTGGAAGTTTTTACGTTCAGTTTTCCAGGATGTATTTCTCGTAAAAAATTGGCTAGTAAGCTAGTGGAGCAAACTCCGTCGCTGTCTCTATCCCCATAGAGTAAGATCGATTTTTTTTCCCGAACGGCCGATTGGAGAATACGGATAGATTCATCCATGTCCGGCAATAAAAACGGAGAAGGAAGATCCGCAATCGTTTCGGTCAGGATCTTGGAAGGATCGGAAACTCCTCCGAACTTTGTCCCGAATACATGGTATTGGAGGGGGGTCAGGCCTTGGATGGAAGATTTTGGTAGGTTTTGAAAATCCGGTCCATGCTGGGGCATAATTACATGATACAATTTCCGCTGAATTTTGCCCCTGATTCGATTTCCAGATCCGGGGTGCGAACATCACCGACTAATTTTCCGGTCTTGCGGACGGAAACTTTGGAGGCAGCACTGATATTTCCTTTTAGGTCTCCCTCTATTTCCAAGGTCCCGGTCTCGATATCTGCCTCGACTCTTCCGGTCTCTCCCACGATCAACGAACCCGTGGTCTCAATGGTGCCTTTGAATTGGCCCTTGATCTTTAGCGCGTTATTGAAACGTAGTTTGCCTCGGAATTGGATGTCTTCCCCGATAATCGTGTCTATAGATTCTTCACTCATGAGTCTCCATTCTCGGACCCCGATCGGACCTTTCAAATGTTTTTCGAAGACATAAATCTGTTTTTTTGGGTTCGCACAGAGCTCACGGAGGGCACAGGGAAAAGGGACTACCGGATGTAGGAGTTCCTACAAAATAAACTCTCCGTGATCTCAGTGTTCTCCGTGCGAAACGAACTAGAACGCTGCGACTAGAATTGTTTCGATCTCGTTTTTAGGAAGTTCCCTAGGAAGAGAATCCAAGAAAGGAAAAGAAGAAGCAAGACTTGCGATCCCTGGCAGATCTATCTTACGCACCTCGTATTCGGAAAGCCTTTGCGGTATCTTAAGTTCGATATAAATTTTACGGATCCCTTCTACCGCTTTGATGGCCGCCTCGATTACAGAAATATTGGTGATGTCCTCGTCCAAGGCCTTTGCGATCATAACGTATTTTCCGGCGGAGGAAGTGAGGTTGTATTCCATCACGTGGGGAAGAAGAATGGACATTGCCTGGAAAACGTCCAGGTTCGTTAGGTTAGAAGCAGCCAATGAAAGTGCATAACAAAGTCCTAATGAACTGGAAGAATGGGACATCCCCACAAGAAGGCTCGCACCGAAGATCGCGTTTTTATACTGTAGGTTTTTAGGGTCCCTGATCGCAGGCACAAGATTCTTATAAATGATCTCTATCGCACGAAGGGAAGAAGAGTTTGTGAGTTCGTTGGAATATTTGGAAAGAATACTATCCACTGCGGCCGCTAAAATTCCAACTCCAACTTTTGCCACGTCGGCAGAAGTCATAAAACTACTGATCTTGGCGTCGGCGATCACCATCTCCGGAAAAAGAAATTCATTCGAGTAATAACGAACAGTCCTATCGTCATCCATGTATACTGTGGCGGTCGGGGAACATTCCAATCCCATTACAGGATGAGTAGGGATCAGAATAAGAGGGATCGGTTTTTTCAGCCTAAGATTTTTTTTCAGGATAAAAACGTCTTCAGCGAATGCGTCGTTATTCGCAAGTAGAGCGACTAACTTTGCCATATTCAAACTTTCGTAAGAACCGTAACCTATGATACAATTTGCGTTGGAGATCCTGGCAAAGTAGGCGGCAGTATCTAGTTCTTTTAATGTTGGCTCCTTCTCTATATTGTCGTAGAGAATGACACCGTCTATATGTTTTTCTAGAGAAGTTTTGATGATGGAGAACTCGTCCATATTCTCCAACTCGCTTTGAGTGGAAAGAATGACCGCACGATTGCCGATATTTTTGACGAAGTTCCCCATTTTAAAACCGCAATCGACTTCAAAATGGATTTTGGTGGGAAAACTAAAATTGATCCAGTCAGGGAGTATCGGCATTTTGTGTCGTTCTCCCTTTTAATTGAGAGGAAGTATGAAAAATCCGGAATCCAAGGGAAACAATTCCGGATTTAATTATGGATTAACGGCCTAAAAAGGATTCTGCGATACGATCAGCTACTGCGTTTAAGATCTCAGGGCTGAGATTATCGTAATCTCCGTTCTTTAATTTTTCCTTCACTTCTTTCAGCTTGTTAGAACGTTCCGAATCCACCGGACTTGCTACGATCTTTTGTGCGATCGTTTGCACTTCCGCTTGGATACGAGCTTCCGAAGCCTTTTGTTTTGCCGTGTCGGAAATAGAAATATTGTCGAATGATTCCTTAGATTCGGTTTTGCGTACAGGAGTCGACTTACGTGGCTCGTAAGATCCTCCACCAATGCCGCCAATTTTATCGATAGTCATGGGTTTTCCCTCTCACTCCAAAGTATCGGCATCTCCGACACGTCCGTTAAGCATTTTTTTAGGATTTGTATAGATTAGCACCACAAATTCTCCCTTTTCCGGGAATTTCAGGGATTCCAGCGTCTGAACGGGTTCTATTTTCAGGATTTCTTCATGGATTTTGGTTAATTCCCTTCCTAAAAGGATCGGAGAATTTGGAAAAATTTCGCGGATAGCAGACAAGGTGTCTCGGATCCTATGGACCGATTCGAAGATGGTAAGCACCCCTTCGAAGTTTTCCCATTCCTTGAGCTGGTTTCTTTTTTTGCCCTTCTTCTCTGATAGAAAACCTAAGAAGAGAGAAGGTTGTACCTGCCACCCGGAAACGGAAAGCATGGAGGTGAGAGCGCTTGCTCCCGGGATCGGAACGATCGGAATATTCTCCTCTCGTAAAATTCGAACTAGTTGGGAACCGGGATCGGAGACTCCGGGAGTTCCTGCATCCGAGACCAGGGCCAAAGTTTTCCCGGATTTTAGATCTTCTATAATACCTTTATAAGGTTCGGTTCCTTGGTCCTTGTATAAGGTCCTTGTCTGGGTGGAAATTTCGTAGGTTTGGAGAAGTCTTCTGCTATGTGAAGAATTTTCGCAATAGATAATATCCACCTGTTTAAGAACTTGGACCGCTCTGAATGTGATATCTTCTAAATTTCCAATCGGGGTGGCGACAACATAGGCGGTACCTGGTCGGACGATAAATTTAGAAGTCGGAGCTTCGATCATAGATTACAACCCGGCGGAGATTCTCCCGCTGGGCAGGCGCAACCGGTAGCTGCATTTCCCTTAGTACAAGGATTACAAGCGGTTCCGACAGGACAAAGAGATTGGGTGGAAGCAGAACAGCTTGCCACAGTACATGCAGTAGGATTACAACTGGTATTGGTCCCGCAATGATCCGGATAGATGGAGCTACATCTTGTGACCGGAGTGGACATATTCGAAGTGATCCCAGTATTCAATAATGCTCTTAATGTAAAAGTATAAACCTCACATTTTTGGAACATCTGCACAGGCGAGAATGGCTGCAAATTTTCGATCGTATGAGTTACTACATTGGATGTGGAAGCTTGGACCGCTAGCTGAGGAAAAGAAGGTTGGACCCCGTTTTCCAGATATAGATTTGCGTTACTGATGGTTTCTCCCGCGGAAGGAATCGCAAAAGTGATATAAAGATTATAACCTACGAATTGAGGTTCCAGGTTGGTAATATAATATTTCAGATCGTATTCAGGCCGATGCGAATCTAGATTATCATACTTAGCAGTTATGGAAAAAATCTGGGGAACACCCACCGGTGTAAGGAACACATAAGGAGACTGGGTTACATCGGTATTCGTTCCGCAAGAGGCGAAACATATAAAAAACGAGAATAAAACCGCCTGAACGGCAGGGTTTTTTAGGTTGCCCATCTTTAGGGTCTGTTGGATTCTAAATTTACAACCCACAAGGATAGAATTCGACCTTGGAGTGGTCTTACAACTAAAAAACTGAGGCTTCCTCACCGTGACTAGAGTTCGAACATTATTAATTTCCGTAGTTTTTGTAGTATTCTTCATTTTCTTATTGGTAGTCCTATTTTGGACCGACGACGACAAATCCGAATCCAAAAATAAACAAAGCGAAGCGGAAACATTAGCCAGTATTTTTGCCGGAGGATCGGGATCTACATCCGGGCGTTCTGGTTATGGAAAAACAGGCGCAGATCCTTCTTTATTCGATTCCGACTCTGCTTTTTTCAAAGCGGGAAAAGCGGAATATCGGGAACCGGAAGCGGGGGAGCCTTCTTCCGAAAATAAACCGGGAGCGCCTATTGCCGATTCGGA
This sequence comes from Leptospira sp. WS58.C1, assembly GCF_040833995.1. Lineage (NCBI taxonomy): Bacteria > Pseudomonadati > Spirochaetota > Leptospiria > Leptospirales > Leptospiraceae > Leptospira > Leptospira cinconiae. The sequence continues at coordinate 2,372,262 of NZ_CP162137.1, read as the reverse complement.
TAACCCTGTAAATCCTCAAACAGGAAAACCGTATACAAACGAAGAGATGGAAAGATTTGCTCAGTTAAAGGAGAAGTTTCCGAATAACTCGCTTCTTCCTAGCCGGATGAGCCCAGCGGAAAAAGAACAGAGAAAAGTATTCGAACAAAGAGTGTCCGAAGCTACTAGAGCAGTCTTAAGCCGTACCGCATCCAAGGAGCAAACGGTAACGTATTACGATTATATGGAAAAACAATCCAAGGATAGATTGGAGATCGTAAAATACTTGGTGGATCTGCAGAAAGGTTCCGGAGATCCAGAACAAGAAAAGAAATTAGAGACCATCCAACAAACTATGATCCAACAATTGGAACAAGTGCAGAAGGATAAACAAAGAGCTTACGAACAAGCCGGACTTTAAAAAGAGATCTCGCTCAAGATCGGAAAACGGAAGCTGGATTTAGGATCCAAACCGTATTCGTCCAAATGAAAAGAAGGCGGAAGCCTTTCTCTTTTCCATTGGCTTGCGGAGAATAATTTTAGAAATTTCTTTTTGCCTTCCTCCGCTTCTTTGGGATCGGACCATTCTTGGGATCCTAAAAGATGATCCGGAGATTTTCCGAGGAATACAAAATTCCTTTCTAATTTTTGGAGAAGAGGGTAAGGCATTAAGTCCTTCTCGTCTTCTTGTTTTTCCGAAAGCGGCTTTAGTTCGGCGGTAGGTTTGGCATTGAGAATTTCTTCCAGCGATTGTATTCGAGGAAGAATAATATCTTTTCCTTCATAAACATTCTTTAACCAAGAAAGTAAAAATTCCTTACTGACTCCGGTGAGTGGTGCAACGGAACCGGAAGAATCCCCATCCATTGTAGTGTATCCTACGCTCGCCTCACTTCTATTTCCCGTTGAAAGCAGAAGATGGCCATTCAGATTGGCAAGTAACCAGATTAAAGGAGACCTGACTCTGGCTTGGATATTTTGTAGCGCAAGATTATGTTCTTTCCAGTTCGGAACAAGACCTTTGACGGCGGAAATTTTTTCCAACATGGATTTTACTTCCGAATCCACAGTGATCTCTGCATGAGTAAAACCTAATTCTTCCGAAAGTTGTTTTGCGGAATTTTTAGTTTGTTCGGAGTTATTTTCCGTTCCTTGGAAAAGTGTGAATAATAGATTTTTAGGATCGAATCCTAAGGATTCCAAATATTTGGGTCCGAGTTCTTTTTCGGAGAATAGGATTGCCGCCTTTACAAGAAGTGCACAGGTAGCGCTATCCGCCCCGCCGGAAAGTGATAATGTATATCCTTTTGTTTTGGATTTGATCAGATAGTCGAATAGACCAAGAGAAACGGCTCGGGTAAAATCATGAAATAGATCCGACTTGGAAACTTGGACAGAATTATTAAAGTCCTTTTGGGACCTGAGAGGCTGGATCTCTATTCTTTGCAGACCTTTTCCTCTGGATCTAAATTCTCTTGTGCCGGAAGATCTAAAATTCCTTGCACGATTGGATCTAAGTTCGGTGGAATCGAGATCTAAATGAGTACTTTCAAAATCCGTAAAGTGAAGTTTGGGGCCTTCTTCTTTTATATTTCCGTCTACGATCCCCATACAACCGCCTTCGAAGATCAAACGGCCTGACTCGTTTCCGTCTAAATTCGCATATAGGATCGCCGTAGAAGAATTTCTGGAAGACTCGGAGAACATTTTTTTTCGGATTTCTTGTTTTCCCAAAGCAAAGTGAGAAGCCCCCGGAGAAAGAATAAGATCCGCTCCTGCTTCTACCAGGTATTGTCCTGGTCGTGTTTGGACCCAGGAATCCTCACAGATTTCTATTCCGAAATTAAAATCAGGACTTTCAAAAAGGATGGAGCCGAAAGGAAGTTCCGATCCATCCGGAGTGATCGCATAATTTCTGGATTCTTCGCCCTTTGTGAACCATCTATTTTCGTAATGTACTCCTGTTTGTGCTAGGTTCTGTTTCGGGACAAGACCAAGGATTTGCCCGTTCTGTAATACCGCCGACACATTAAATAGATAAGGACTTTGGAAAAACGGAAGCCCGACAATTACTGTCTTACCGGAGCTAGCCTTCGCGATCTCTAAAAGACTTTTCCAAGACTGTTCCCAAACCCAAGGAAAATAAAAAGTGTCCTCACAACCGTAACCGGAAATACAAAGTTCCGGAAAAAGGATGAGAGAAGAATTTTGATTGGCCTGGATCGCAGACAGGATCTTTTCTCGATTTCCTTTAAAATCCAGTGCGGTCGTTTTTAAACTTACGGCTGTGCAACGGTAGACGGACATTTCACTCCTAGTATCCTAATATCGGGACTTGAGAAAAGGATTTTTTGTTCCGCACGGAGTTCACAGAGTGCGCGGAGTGCGGGATGTAGGAGTTCCAACAACGCTCGTTAAACTCAATTCCTCTGTGTTCTCAGTGCTCTCTGTGCGAACCGATCTCCAAATATATCCTTTCCGCTGCACCTCTGCCTGTTTCCACAAATTGGCGATTGGAAAAACGAATGGCTTCTTTTCTTTCGGCGCTTAATTGTAGTATTTCTAAAACTTCTTCTTTCGTGCGGATAATAAATAACCCGCCTCTATGATTGAGTTCAATCGCTTCCGGAGCATGGTTGATCCTAGGACCGCTCAAAAGTGGAAGTCCGAAATAGGCAGGCTCCAATACATTATGCACTCTATTATGTATCGCTCCTCCTACGTAGGCAAAGTCCGCGGCTCTATACGCGTGCGCCAAGATCCCAAGCACATCAAATAAGATGACTCTGGAAGAAATCGAATCAAACTCCCTCCGAGAATACAAAGTATAATCCGGAGTGAAACTTTTGATCTCCGATTCCAACTGTGTGATCCTTGTTGGATCCGTTTTATGGGGGAAGATCCAGAATGCGGTATTTTGGAGAGAAGGTTCCTTTAAAAGCGGAAGTAGTAGTTTTTCACAAGGCTCGTATGTTGATGCGAGTAAAAATACCTGAGAGAAAGGATAATTTTTGGGTTTTTTAAATTCTCTTTGGCTTGTTTCTATTTTTTGGATTACAGAATCGAATCTGGAATCTCCAAGTGTTTTGATGAATTTTTTTGGTCCGAGTAATTCTTTGAACTTCTCTTCCCCGGAAGAATGAGAAGTGAGAATTTTATCGAATAAGGAAAAGGCCGCTTTATAGAATTTTTTTTGGACAAATCCTTTTGGAGAAGTAATCACGGCTGAAGCAAGGACGGTCTGGATCCTTCTTCTTTTAGCGGCTAAAAGTAAATTAGGCCAACGATCCCAAGCCATACATACTAAAACATTGGGAGAAAATTTATTAAAGATAAAATTATAACTCCAAGGAAAATCCAAAGGCAGACGAAATTTCAGATCCGCCGGAAACGCCTCTAAACTGGAATCTCTTACGGAATCGGAGAATACACTTTGGAGAAGAAAAGTTTCCGGTTCCTTCTTCTTATATACTAAAGCAAGCGCCTTACATTGGTCCAGTTCTCCAACCGAAGCCGCGTGTAGCCAGACCACTTTTTGTGCTTTAGGTGCGAAAGGGTAGGAAAGTATCCTTCTCTTATCTTCTTTTCTGATTTTGAGAAAATTTTTTGCGCTCGGGAGGAAGAGTGAGAAAACGAAAATCCAGGGCCAAAGAAGGATCGTCAAAATCCGATACGTTATTAGCATAGTGGTATGAGATCTCCCCTTTTTGTATTCGACCTAATGGATACCTTGATCCAGGACCCATTTCATCTGGCATTAAAAGAACTTTTAGCCAGAGAACATTGGGAAGATTTTAAGAACGGTCGGGAAAAGCAAGCCTTCTTGGATTTTGAAATGGGAAGAATCGAAGAAGAGGATTTTTTCCGTAGATTCTATTTGGATTCTCATAAGGACAAGGGACTTCCTCATCCCAAGGATTTGAAGGAGAAGATGTTTTCTAAGATCAATCCTATTTCTGAAACTTTGGGGATCGTAAAAAGCCTCAAGGGCAAAGGTTTTTCCGTGGTTCTTGCGAGTAATTATTCAATTTGGTACAAAGAAATCCTGAAATTTCCGGAGATCGGGGAAATTCTTCATTCTCTGGATGCGATGTATTTTTCCTGCGAGATGGGTGTGAGAAAACCTGCCCAAGAATATTACCAATGGATAGAGACCGATTTCCCGGGAAAAGATTATGTGTTCGTAGATGATAACCCCACAAATGTGGAAGTTGCAGGTTATATGAACTGGAATGCGTTTAAGTTCAATCCTAAAAGACCGGAAGAGCTAAAGGATTTCCTTACAGAGCAGTACCCCAATTGTCTTTGATATCCGCTCCCGGATACGATTCTTCTCTGCTGTCTATGAGTATCCCCAATCGGTCCATGTAAAAATAAAATTCACCCTTGGGTTGGAAAGGATTCGGCTTGATCCGGATGGAAACCAACTCTAAAGGAAAACGAAGAGATTGGTTCAGTCTGATATTTTTTGCAGGCACAGCAATTTTGGTCTCTATCCTTTTCCAGCCGTCGAATTTCAGATCTCCCAGTTCTAGAACGATCTCTTTGGATTTTTTCTGATGGAATACCAACTCCAAAACCACGTTATAATTATTGGAATAAGCCCAGAAAAACACGCGGGTTGGAATTCCGATCGGAAGACGGATCGGCTCCTTAGGGCGGATCTCCAGATGTTCATGTTTTGGATTTTCGAAGAATGTTTGGACCATCATGGATCTGTATTCTTCTTTTGGAGAAGCCTTGTACAATTCTCTTTCTTTCAAGAATGCGGGAGAGTCGGGGATTTGGGAAACATAGTCTATCCTATTTAAGAAGGATACTCCTCGGTACACTTCCCAAGGTCTTTCTCCTTCGAATGAATCCACTAGAAAAAGATTGTAATGCTTCCAATCGATTAATACTTTTTCTAATTGAAGGACTCTACTTGCCTCATCCTGGTCCCGTTTGACTGGAGGTGCCCAGGTAGCTTTAGGAAGGATCCAAAAACTTAGGCAAAAACAGAATAGAAAGGTCCGGGCCACTCTAGATCTTTCGGTAGATTTTACGGATCTCCTAATAAGAAGCCGGGTTTTTTGCCCAATTCTCGGGTTTTCCGGGCCGATAATTCAATCAGGTATTTTATGAACCGGGATATTCTCAAAGTCCTATTGAGCGGATTACTCATCCTGCTACTTGGATCTCTTGCATTTTATTTATATGTGGAGAGGGAGCGGATTGCCGCTTGGTACAAGGATAAAAACGTCCAAGTAGAGGAGAAGTCCCAACCGGAACGTACCATACTCACTCCCGAAGAAGTACCTGACGGAAAAGATCTATCTTCTCCGAACCAAAACTTTGACTCCGATTTTTCCAAACCCAAGGATACGGTTACCGAACCTTCTTCCCAACCGTTGCCAAAAGACTATGAGGTTCCGGGTTTAGGAAAGGAGAAGAAGGATACGAAGGACTCAGTTTCTACAAAAACTTCAGAGAAGCCCGAAAAAGTTTCCGAAACTTCCGATCTTCCTAGAAGAGAAGAAATGGAACGCCATAGAACAAAACAAAGGGATGAAAGTGTAGTAGAATACGACGACGGTCCTAAACTGAAAAAAGAAAAACGTCATTCTAAAAAGTACAAGAAAAGAAGGACGGCCCATTCTTCCGTAAATGCTAAGATCAGTTCTTTGGAAAAAAGAGTAGGACGTTTGGAAAAAAAACTGGGAATGAAAAACGGGTCCCCCAAGAAAAAAAGTAAGATGTCTTTACGCAAACGTGTGGAGATCCTGGAACAAGAAGTTTCCGGTCTGAAAAAGAAATCCAAGTCAGAATAGTTCCCTATAAAGTCGTGGGAGTTTCAGAAAATTATAAAACGATCATGCAAGAACTGGAGTCCCTAAAACAATTAGGAACTCCAACACTCATCGCAGTTTCCAAATTCCAACCCAAAGAAAAAGTACAAGAAGCGATCGCCGGAGGAGTGATCCATTTCGGAGAAAACAGGGTCCAAGAGGGGATTGAAAAATTTTCGGACTTGGGAAAACCGGAAAAGGATTTTATACTACATCATATAGGTCCCGTTCAATCTTCTCATATTCGAAAGTACGCAGGATTATATTCTTTTGTGCATGGAGTAGGTTCACAAAAAATTTTACAAGAATTGAAAAGAAGAATGGATGGGGACCGCTGGAAGATACGGTATTTCCTACAAGTCAATCTAACAAAGGAAGATACAAAGTCGGGATTTTCGAAAGAAGAAGTCCTGGCCCTTCTTCAAAAAAAAGAAACTCTCAGTTCGGAATTCTGTATATTAGAAGGATTTATGACCATGGGCCCAAGCTCCGGAGATCCGGAAGAAACCCGCAAGGTATTCCAAGAGATGGCTAAGATCCGAAAAGAATTTTATCCACAAGGAAAATTGTCCATGGGAATGTCCGGTGATTACAGAATTGCATTGGAAGAAGGTAGCGATTATCTTAGAATTGGGACCGCAATATTCGGAGAAAGAACATGAAATATAATAAGATCGGTATCATAGGTTGCGGAAATATGGGAGGAGCGATTTATCGTTCCCTTCAATCTAGAAAGATAGATGTAATAGGTTTTGATCCTTATCTAGACCCAAAAAAAGCGCAAGGAATGGTTCTGGAATCGGATTGGTCCCAATTCCAAAAGAAAGCGGATCTTTTGATCTTAGCTGTAAAGCCTGCGGAGGTTTCTAAAACTCTTAGATCCTTGGAAGCTCCGAAGGCGATTCTTTCCGTAGCGGCGGGAATTGATACTAGGATACTTTCTTCTTCCGCTCCTAACGGATCCAAAGTGGTCCGTATTATGCCGAACCTTCCTATTTTAGTGGGAAAGGGAGCTTTGGGCTACTATGGAGACAAGGAATTATACGAAAGTCTGCGGGAGATCTTCTCTCCTATCTCTTATTGTTTGGAACTTTCCAAAGAAGAATTATTAGATGCGGTAACCGGTCTTTCCGGTTCAGGGCCTGCCTACGTACTTAGGTTTATCCAAAGTTTGGCAGAAGGTGGAGTTGCCTCCGGTTTGACATATTCTCAAGCGTTGGAACTTTCCATACAAACCGTGATAGGTGGTGCTGAATTACTGGCAAAAGAATTGGAAAAGGACCCAGATACTCATCCGGAAGTTTTGAAAAACAAAGTAACTTCTCCCGGTGGAACAACGATCGCAGGTTTGGAAGAGTTGGAGAAGAATAAATTCCCTTTTGCTGTGATCTCCGCAGTGAAAAGAGCAACAGAACGTTCTAAAGAGTTAGGAAACTAAATAGAAAGGATTAGCAAATAAGAGATTTGTTTCTTTTTTATTAGGAAAGAGTAGAAAAGGTAGAAATTAAACGTCTCTTTGTCTACTTTTGAGGATAATGTTTGATGTAAAACGCTCTAGCGCGGACAGGATTCGAACCTGTGACCTTTGGGTTATGAGCCCAACGAGCTACCGGCTGCTCCACCGCGCGGCGTCTAAAACCATGTTTCCGTACCCCAGGCTGAAAGTCAAATGAAAAACCAAAAAGAGTTTGATTTCCCCGAGGAAAGCTTTTTGATGCTACTACCTCTTGCGGATCGACTTCACGGAAATTGTTCAAAGTCCGTAGGCGAAGAAACGGATTAGCGAAATAAATTATCTTTTCAATTTAGTATTGGGAGATTCCACAGTTGATCGGAAAAGACAATGATCCATTGATGATCGAATATTATGAGAAGAAGATCTATGATCAGAAACAACTTCTCGAGATCAGTAAGGCTCTTAATTCCACACTAGATTATAAGTATCTAATCGATGCTATTTTAAATATTTGTTTAGCTCAATTGCAAACTTTGAGCGCGGCTATCTTTTTAGCACCGGAAGCTGACTCTAATTATTTTGAATTGGAACCTAGTTTCAAAGGATTCGACCTTGCGGAAGATGATGCAGGGTTCCGGATTAAAACAGATGCACCTTTAGTTACTTTTTTAGAAACCAAACTGAAAGCAATGACTCCCGATCAGATCGAAGAGTCCATGGGCTTAAGTCCTGAACTGGAATTTTTAAGAAGAATAGGCGGAGACCTCATCATTCCTTTGAATGCAAAAGGGAAAGTGAACGGGTTACTTCTTTTGGGTGAAAAGATCACCATGGGAGAATGGATGGAAGAAGATAGAGACTTCCTTACCACTCTTTCCACTCTAGCTGGGATCGCAGTGGAGAACTCAAGACTCTACGAACTTGCAACCGTTGATATGATGACCGGTTTGAAAGTGCATCATTACTTCCAGACTAAACTGAAAGAAGAGATGGAACGTTGCCGTAAAAAAAGAACGAATCTTGCTCTTCTATTCACCGATGTGGACAACTTTAAAAAGTTCAATGATACTCATGGGCACCAAGCGGGGGACCAGGTACTTATCGAGGTCGCTGCAAGGCTGATCCAATGTGCGGGCAAACATGATATCGCCGCCAGATACGGTGGAGAGGAATTCTGTTTGGTCATGCCTGGAGCGGACTTAAAGCGGGGATTTGAAATGGGAGAACGTTTGAGAAAGGCGGTAGAGGCTACTTCTATTCCGAATCCGAACGGAGGTCCGGATTTCCAAGTCACTCTTTCTATTGGGGTTTCCGAGTTTTGGGCAAGTGATAGAAACAATAAGGATCTTATAGAAAGGGCGGATAAGGCGCTTTACGAGGCGAAACACTCCGGTAAAAACAGGACAATTTCCTTCCAAGTTCCGGTCCAAAACTAGTTTTTTCCCGTTTTTGTGAAGATTTTTCGGCTTATCGAATTCTAAAATTCGGCCGAAACCTCTAACATGGAAAAACAACTTGAGCTGGACCATTATTATATCAGCCAGATCGAAGAGGCGGAGCTCGGAAAACGTATCCGTAACCGTGCTTTAGGAAGAGAAGAGTTCGATTTTTCACCGTATTCCTGCTTTATAGAGTATAAAGCAAAGGATACTCAGACAGGAATAGAGTATCGGGATTGTGTGATCGACTATACACGTTGTCCAAATTCCCGTTGTATTAAAAAACTATTGTAATCTTAAAACGAACTTTAGGTGTTCGCTTTTCTAAAATTTTCTACTTAATAAGTCCGTTCCAATACTTGGGTAATCGATCGCTATTAAGCCCTACGCTCCACGAGTCCGGACGTTTGGACAAGCTCGTATAAAAAAGGATCGATTTTTTCCGCAAATTTGAGACCCTAATCGGGCTTTCGAACACTTACGATGCTTTTTTTTCCGAATTGTACATTCAAAAAAAGAACTATTCTTTCCCGAATGATTCTTACGTTATTCTTTTTTTCTTTAGCGGGATGTACTAGTTTCGATTTTCGGAATTTATTCTCAGGTTATATCCGCTATGAAAAAGACGCAGGGGGGATCTGGATCCGTCTTCCTTTAAAAGAAGTGGATCATCTTCCCGTAATTTATCTCGCTTTAGATAAAGATCGGGAACCTCTTAGATTCCTGATCGATACGGGTGCATTCGTTTCCTTTCTTTCCGAAGATCATGTGCCGGAAAATTCTCCTAAAAAAGTTTTGAGTGCAAGTTTTCCCGGCGGTTCCGTTCAGTCGGTACGAAGAACGATCAAAAATGATCTGTTCATAGGAGGGATCCGCCCATTCGAGTCTGTGGAATTTTATTCACATGTGTTTCCCAAAGAATTGAGAGTGGATGGGATCCTAGGAATGAATGCATTCTTAGGTTCGGTAGTTGTTTTGGATCTACCGGATAAAATTTCCCTATGGAGATCTTCTACGTCCAGTCCTGCACCCGGCTTTTTGGAAGAAAATCTATTTCCAATGTTTTTGAAGTCAGGGCAACCGTCTGCAGTACTTCTTCGCCCGCCGGGAACTCGAAAAGAATCTTGGATCTTGGACACCGGGGCCGAATACAGTGTTCTAGACTGGGAGACGATCAAATCAGATCATCCAACGGAATATGTGGAAGGAAAAGAAGCGACCGTATTCAACTTCGGTGGTGGCCGGCTTTCGGCAAAGATCAGAACGCTTCGGCCTTTTTGTCCTGTTTTTGTGAAAAACGATTCTGAAGGGATCGGTTTCTGCACTCCTGAACTCGAGGTATTTCCTGGCGGGATTCCTCCGGATGCTTTGCATTCGGACCATAGAAGAGGGATCGTCGGGATATTAGGTCGGAATTGGATGGAAAACTATCGAATTCTTTTGGACACAAAAAGGAGTCTTATTGGTATAGTAGGAAAGGAATCGGTCTTAGGGAATGAATAAGGGTAAGATCATAGTAGCGATGAGCGGAGGGGTGGACAGTGCGGTTACCGCAGGTCTCCTCATGGAAGAAGGTTACGAAGTGATCGGCGTCAACCTGCGCACATGGGAATATGAAGCACCTGCCTGCGATACCACTAAAAAATCCTGTTGTTCTCCCGAAGATATCAGGGACGCGAGAGACGTTGGTCTCTCCTTAAATATCCCTTTTTATGTGATCAAGATGGAGAAACTTTTCCAAGAAAAGGTCATAGATAGGTTCGTAAACGATTACAAGGATGGAAAGACTCCGAACCCTTGTGTGGAATGTAATACTTTCGTGAAGTTCGGCGCTTTATTCGAAAAAGCGAAAGCATTAGGAATTGATAAAATAGCTACCGGACATTATGCAAATATCGTCGAGGTGGACGGCAGATATGCCGTCTCCAATGCGCAGGATATGAATAAGAACCAAGCGTATTATCTATACGGCTTGTCCCAAGAGAATCTGAAAAATACCGTTTTTCCTTTGGGTGGAATGACTAAACCAGAAGTTCGTGAGATCGCGCGTAAGATGGGGCTTCCGGTAGCAGAAAAAGCGGAGTCACAAGAGATCTGTTTTATTCCTGAAAACGATTACAGAAAGTTTTTGGCTAAGAAGAATATTAACTTCACTCCCGGCGTATTCAAATTACAGAATGGCGAGGTAGTCGGAGAACATTCCGGAAAAGAAAACTTCACGATAGGACAAAGAAAAGGTTTAGGTATCGCTTGGAAGGCACCTTTATATGTGATCTCTATCCAAGATGACGGGACGGTCGTTTTGGCGGAGGAAAAACAAACCTTTGTGGAATCCTTTATCGTAGAAGATCTGAACCTGCAAGCTTGGGCTCCCGTTTTAGAAACGGAAAGTTCCGAATGTAGGGTCCAAGTCAGATATCGTTCCCGTCCGATCAAAGCAAAAGTAGTACGTAACGAAAACTTTATACAAGTATTTCCTTTGGAAGAAGTAAAGGGTGTAGCTCCCGGCCAATCCGCAGTCTTCTATCCGAAGGATAGCGACTATTTACTTGCAGGTGGGATCATCCAAAAAGGAAGTGTGACCACTTACGAAAAATCCGATCTTAGCACATTCCAAAATTCGGAACTAGGAGTAAGCGTTCTTCCGTGAGTAAAAAAATCGCAGGTAAGACGATCCTAATCATAGGCGGAGGACTTTTACAGGTTCCGATCATCCAAACGGCAAAAACGATGCTTCTCAGAACGGTGGTAGCGGATATGAATCCGGAGGCGCCGGGTCTGAAAATTTGCGATCTTCCTCTTATCATGTCCACGAAAGACATAGAAGGAATGGTAAGAGAGGCTAAAAAATTATCCGCAACTACTAAGATAGACGGAGTAATCACCGCAGGAACAGACGCCAGTATGACTGTGGCTGCAGTAGCCAATGCACTGGATCTTCCTGGGATCCGATTCGTGGATGCGGAAGCGGCTTCCAATAAAGTAAAGATGAGGGAGCGCCTGAAAAAGGCAGGGGTTCCTATTCCGGGATTTGCTCCCGTATGGAGTATCCAAGATACACGCGACGCGTTGGAATTCCTACAATTTCCGTTGGTAATGAAACCTGCAGACAATATGGGAGCTCGCGGGGTTGTAAAAGTAAATAATAGAGAAGAGCTACAGGCAGCATTCAAACACGCAAAAAAATATTCTCCTACCGGTGAGATGATCTTAGAAGAATATATGCCCGGTCCCGAAGTTTCCGTGGATGCGCTCGCGTGGGACGGCAAATTTATGATCACAGGTCTTGCGGACCGTATCATAGAAAGAGAACCTTATTTTATAGAGATGGGCCATAATATGCCTTCCGCTCTTTCGCCAGAGATCCAAAAAGAAATAGAAGATGTGATGTTTCGAGGAATGCAGGCGCTTGGGATCAGAAGAGGTGCAGGAAAGGGCGATATCAAAGTGACTCCTACAGGAGTAAAAGTAGGAGAGATTGCCGCAAGACTTTCGGGCGGGTTCATGTCCGCTTTGACTTTCCCATTATCCAGCGGGATCAATTTGAATCGAGCCGCTATACTTATCGCTCTGGGGGAAGAGCCTGATAATTTAGAACCGTTATTTCATAGAGTATCTATCGAAAGAGCGTTACTCGCGCCTAAGGGAAAACTTCTTTCCATCGATGGATTGGAAGAGGCCAAAAAGATAGAAGGAGTTACCGATATCTTTCTTTTACATAAGGTGGGAGACATTATCCCGGAACCCACGAATAATATTGAAAAAACAGGACATGTGATCATCTCCGCGGAGAATTTAAGTCAGGCTGAAAGTATATTCTCCAAAGTATTGGAAACCGTTAAATTTACCTCGGACGAATTATACTCCATCTCCGAAAAAGAAATCGCGGCTAACGCGCGAGCTCGTTTTGGAAAAGAGATTTGCTGGGTCTGTAAGGTATGTGATGGGACGGATTGTGCTTCCGGTGTTCCCGGAATGGGCGGAGTCGGAAGAATGCTTAGCTTTCAGGACAATACCAAGGCCTTGGAAGAATATTCGATCCTACCCAGATATATCAGAGACAATGTGCAGGCAAGCACCGAAAGTCACTTTTTTGGACAGAAATTATCCACATCTTTTATGTGCGCCCCAATGACAGGTGCGATCACGAATATGAGCGGAGCCATGGATGAGTATACTCTCGCCGCGGTTTTGTTAGAAGGATGTTTGGCTTCCGGCAGCTTAGCATGGTTAGGCGATGGCGCAAGCCCGGAAAAATATCTGATCATTCTGGAAGCTCTTAAAAAGGTGGATGGAAAAGGTGTACTTATTTGTAAACCGCGAGAAGACGAAGGGCTCATCAAAGAAAGATTCCAAGAAGCGGAAGCGCAAGGTGTTCTTGCTCTAGGAATGGACATAGATGCAGTGAATTTCAAAACTCTGGTCCAGAAAAAGATCCCTTCGATCACAAGAGGAGTGGACGCTCTTTCTAAAATACGTTCTTATACAAAACTTCCTTTTATCCTAAAAGGTGTGATGAGTCCCGAAGATGCGATCCTTGCAAGAGAAGCTGGTGCGGATGCGATCGTTGTTTCCAATCATGGGGGCAGAGTATTGGACGATATGCCAGGGACTGCGAGAGTTCTCCCTAAGATCCGAGAGGCCTTAGGTGCTGATTTTCCGATCTCAGTGGACGGCGGTGTTAGAAGCGGCGCCGACGTTTTCAAAATGCACGCATTAGGTGCGAACAATGTTCTCATCGGGAGACCTATGGCGATTTCCGCGGTGGGCGGGGGTGTGGCTGGAGTCCGTTTTTTAGTGGGCCAATATACCGAAGGTTTGGCACAGGCAATGAACACGGTAGGAGTTTCCAAAATTTCCGAGATTAGGAAAGAATTTATTTTCAGAAAAAAAGAAGAGACTTCTTCTTAAACTTCCAGTTAGATTTTTCTTTTTGCCAGACTTTTGATACAATTCCACAATTGGTTTCCCGGTTGTCCCCCGAACGTATTAGTAGAATATAATGCAAAGTATAGAATACTATTCCGGTTTGGCGCTTTTGCGAAAAAGAGAGAGGAATGATCCGGAAAATTCCTTGAAACCAGTAATTTCCTTTCCCTAAACGAGGGAGCCGTTAAACTCGGATTCCTTGCCAAAGGGTCTGGGGATTCCTTTAGGAGGAACGTTTGGATAGGACAGTCAAGGAAACAGAGGCTCTGACTAAAATCCTCCAAACATTGTTTGCGAGATTGCCGGTTTCCGTGGAAATTAAGGGCAGATCCTATCCCGCAAAAATCGTAGGGGTCAAAGACGGTCTTTATCTTCTCGTTTCTTTACCCGGAAAATCGGATGGGGAGAAGACCAGGATCCTATTTCTTACTCATAATAATCATTTTTTCCACGGTGTTTTTACGGTTGTCCAGAGGAATGCGGGTAACGGTTTGGAATTGTTGAGGATCCAGGCGGTAAAGGTCAGCGAGGCAAAACGGGCCCAGGGCAGGGTGGAATTGGAAGGTGGGGGCGGAGAGCCGATCATTCTCACCAATATTATCAATCAATTACACTTAAGACGTTCATTAGGTTTTATTGATAAAATAGTAGAGACTATCCTTCAGAAACATGCCAAAAAAATGAAGGAAACCTATCCGGATTCTTTGATCTATTTTTCGGATCGAATGGATAACAGGCTTAGGATCATGTACAATTTCGAACAATCCATCTTCGTTACCAATCGTTTGGAAAGAAGTTCGGGCGGAGTTGGACAAAATTTTGTTCCGATCGAGGAATACCTAAAACTTCTGGCATTGAATAAGTTAGAATCCAGATTTATTTCCGAAATTTCGGTACTGATCCGTTATAAAAATTATACACCTCTCGGTTATGTTCAGGTGCTTTCCGACAAACCTATGGATACGGAAGATTATAATAAGATCACATTATTTGCCGCCGCAATTTCCAGGGATGTGATCGCTTCCGGGTTTTTCCAGGAGTCCAAAGAAAGATGTATCGCAGAGGATATCAGTAGGAGTGGACTCGGGTTTTTCCACGCGCAATCCATTTTCTTTTCCAGAAGTTTTGCAGTGGGAGAAATTTTGTTATTCGATCTGCAAATGAATCAGGAACTGAAAGGGACTTATCGGGCCGTTATCCGAAATATCACGAACACGGACAAAATGTTCCGTATCGGTTTACAATTCTTTAATTTGAATTCTAAGGAAGAAGAGATGTTGAACCGATTTGTGGATTCCAGATTAGGCCCGGGAGAAGGTTCTCAAGCGCCTGAATCGACAGAACAAGAGTCGGATACTCCCGTGGAAGGAGAGTCTGCTTCCGAGATGGAAACGGTATCGGAAGATATACCTGATATGGGATTCGAAGGAGAAGAAGAGTCTGTCTAATTCTCTTGTACAGGAAGGTCTTAGAACAAAGATCGGGAAAGAAGAGGCCGGTTCCAGACTTGACGTGTTTCTCGCTTCCAGATTCACATACCAATCCAGGTCCAATTGGAGAAAAATATTAGAAGAAGGTAAAATACTCGTCCAAGGAAAGCCTGCAAAACCTTCTTACTCCATCAAAGAAGGAGACGAGATACTTTATCTTCCGGGAGATAGTTTCGAACCTCCCATCCAAACGGACTTTAAAATTTTATACGAAGATACACGTTATATTGCGGTGGAAAAACCGGGTGATATTCCGATCCATAGCGCCGGAAGATACAGGAAAAACAATCTCACGGATCTTTTAGAAGAAGATCCTCGTTTCGAAAAAATATATACGATCCATAGATTGGATAGAGAAACGTCCGGAGTGGTCGTTTTCGCAAAAGATCCGGAAGCCGCTTCAAAATTAGCCGATCTATTTTCCAAAAGAAAAGTAAATAAAACGTACGTATCCTATGTTTGGGGAAATTTTCCGGCTCGCCTCCAGGCAAAGGGATTTTTGACTTCGGATCCTTCTTCTTTAATCCGCAAAAAAAGAAGGTTTCTTTCCGAAACTTCGTTTCAGAAATTAGAAATACCGGAACAAGATTCGGAAACCTGCGAAACCGCTTTTAGGAAAATTGGAGAAGGTATCTTTCAGGGATTATCTTTTTCTAAAGTATATTGTTTTCCTAAAACCGGAAGGCTTCACCAAATTCGTGCTACATTGTATTCTTTAGGATTTCCGTTAATCGGAGATAAAATTTACGGCAAAGATGAGAGAACCTTCCTGGAATTTATTGAAGGGAAAGATCCGGATTTAATCCAAAAACTCGGAATGGAAAGGCAGGCATTACATTCGATTTCTCTTACGTTCATTCATCCGTTTACGGGATTAATAACGAAGATACGATCCGGTTTACCGCAGGATTTTCCTGAATGAACGAAAAACCTGGATTTTGGATCTCCTTATTTCCGCTGGGATTTTTGGTATTTTCGTTAAGTACGGCGGGATTTTTATTCGGAAGTGGGATCGCAGAAGGACCGGCCCAAATTTTATTATTCAGTGCGGGTGCGATTTCCGCGGGAATTTCCAGGCTCAGGGGCATCTCTTGGGAGGAAATAGAGGACACCGTTTTGGATTCTCTGAGAAACGTATTGCAGCCGATACTCATCTTACTTTTGATAGGGGCATTGATCGGGATTTGGATCCGTTCCGGGATCGTGCCGGCACTCATTGTCTGGGGTTTAGAATTATTAAAACCGGAGATTTTTTTACCCTCAGCGCTCATCTTATCTTCCGTGGTTTCTTTAGCCACAGGAAGTTCATGGTCCACTGCGGGAACCATCGGAGTCGCATTGATCGGAGTGGGGGCCGGCCTTGGGAAACCTTTGGGGATGGTAGCCGGGGCGGTTGTTTCGGGTGCCTATTTCGGAGATAAACTTTCTCCTTTTTCGGAAACGACAAATCTTGCATCCTCCATAACAGGGGTCTCCCTTCTATCACATATCCGTAATATGGCTAGGACGACGTTACCTGCATTCGGGATCTGTCTTTTAGCGTTCGGATTTTTAGGCTGGGGTAGCGGCCAGGGAGAAACGGAAACAGCTACAGAGCCGGTGATCTCCGCACTAAAAGCGGAATTCCAGATTTCTTGGGTTTTACTTTTTCCACCTCTTCTTACTTTCTTTCTCATCTACTTTAGGGTTTCCGCAATTCCTTCCATATTTATAGGGATCTTGAGCGGTGGAGTTTGTTTTGTTCTGACACAATCCAATATATATGCAAATTCTTTAAACTTGCAAGATGCAACTTCTTCCGCTTTTAAAAATTTAGTTTCAGCCGCTTCAGTAGGCACAAAGGTGAAAACCGGACATGCGGTCGTGGACGGATTATTATCCAGAGGAGGAATGTCCTCGATGCTTTCCACAGTTTGGCTGATTATCTCCGCTATGTTTTATGCAGGGATCATGGAAGGAGGGGGAATGACCCAAGTTTTAGCGGAAAAGATGTTAAATTGGGCGAAAGCGAGAGGTTCCTTATTCACTGCCACGGTATTTACCTGTGTAGGCACCAATCTTTTCTGCGCGGACCAATATCTAGCGATCGTGGTCTCAGGTAAAATGTTCAAAGAAGCGTATTCTAAAAAAGGATTGGATCCTAGAAATCTTTCCAGATGTTTAGAGGATTCGGGAACAATGACTTCCGCTTTGGTTCCTTGGAATTCCTGCGGTTCCTTTATGGCGACAGCTTTAGGAGTTCCTACACTTGTGTATCTTCCCTACGCATTCTTAAATTTACTTTCTCCATTATTCTCCTTAGTCACCGGATGGACAGGTTGGGGATTGGCGGGAAAAGATCCTGAATCTAAAAAAGATTATATCTGATATCTTTTTAGCTTTTAAGAAGAATCCGCTTTCTATAACATTTGCTCGATTATAAATCTTAGAAAAATGCTTGTGTCATCACGGCGATATGCGAAAATACTAAAAAAGTGAGCAAAAGCTCACATTTTAAAAAGGCATATCTCGGGTGAAATTCCCGAGTACTTCGAATATATAGGAGAGGAGTTCCGATGCCTAAATTCCATTTAAAAGAAAGGTATATTCCCGTTCTAGGACTATTAGTTTTGGGAATTTTGATGGGGGCCTTCGCTTCTTCTTGCAGCAGCAAAGAAGGAGAAACGACGGAAGGTTTTGCCCATGTGGTCATGGTGGATAATGCATTTTCTCCCCCTATGCAAAAGATCCCTGTCGGCGGTCAGATCGAATTTGTCAATTCAGGGGCCAATCCTCACAATGCGATAGCAGTGGATAAATCCTGGTCTACCGAAAAGAGTTTCGGTAATATCGTAATGCCAAGAGGGGCAAAGGTAAAGATCACTTATCCGAAGGAAGGCGTTTTTCCTTACTATTGTAGCTTTCACGCATCTCCGGATGGAAAGAGCGGAATGGTTGGGGATATAGTGGTGGGAAACGCGGCTTACAATCCTGCGGCAAGAGCCGGTAAAGATTGGAAGGTTGCTGAAAAATTTTCGGGAACCACACGTAAGGTTCCACAAATGTATCCTACTATCCAAAACGCAGTGGATGCTGCCTCTCCTGGAGATCTGATCCTGATCGACGAAGGTGTATATTACGAAGAAGTTGTGGTCACCACTCCTTCGATTACCTTAAGAGGAACGGATAGAAATAAAGTCATCTTAGACGGTCAATTCCAAAGGGCGAACGGTGTGATCGTGGTAGGCGCGAACGGTGTAGCAGTGGAAAACATGACTGCAAGGAACTCCACCTTAAACGGTTTCTTTTGGACCGGTGTAAAAGGATATAGAGGTTCTTATCTTACCGCCTATAATAATGGAGACTATGGAATTTACGCTTTCGACTCGGTGAACGGAGTATTAGAACATTCTTATGCTTCCGGTTCTCCTGATGCGGGAATTTATGTGGGTCAATGTTATCCTTGTAAAGCTATCCTTTATGACGTGATCTCGGAGAACAGCGCATTAGGTTATTCCGGAACGAACGCCGGTGGAGAATTATACATCCTGAGTTCAATCTGGAGAAATAATATCGTAGGTCTCGGACCGAATTCGTTGGATAGGGAACTTCTTCCTCCGGAAAGAGAGACTACGATTATCGGAAATTTGATCTATGATAATAATAACCTGACGGCTCCGATCAAACCTCTGGAATATCCTACTTACGGAACGGGGATACTGATCGCAGGCGGTATTAATAATGTGATCAAAAATAACGTAGTGATCGGTCACGATAATTACGGGATCGCGATTTTTCCGAATCTGGACGAAAATTTCTGGTTCTCGCATAGGAATATCGTCGAAGGAAACATAGTACATTCTTCCGGTTTTGGGGACTTGACACTTGCAGGACCGATCAGTATCGGGAACTGTTTCTCTAATAACAAATTCCAAACCTCCGTTCCTCCTTTGTTGGAAAAAACGAATTCTTGTGCTTCCGGCATTAGATTCCCGATGGGAGGAGAAATTTTCACTGCGTATAACGCACTTTCTTTGATGGTGGATGCGACTCACGGGAATTATCCGAGCGGAGATTGGAAGAACCAACCGGTCCCTCCTCCTCAAACGAATTTACCTGGCGGAGTTTCCGCACCTATCAAACCTGCAATCCATCCTTTCGAAGACTTCGGTTTAGATTTGGATAAGGTGAAACTTCCGGAGGAAGCGGCTAAAATTCTCGCGGAAAGAAAACCGAAATTCGGGGACGTTTTAGGCGGGTTTTCGGTACCTAAACCATTGGATATCCAAATCGTGATCTTCCGTTGGTTTGGATATTTACTTCCACTTCTTCTTTACGTATGTTTGGTCAGTTTGAGTGTTTATGACCTGGTTTCTAAAGCGGAAACAAGCGTCGGTAAATACGTTTGGTTGGCATTTGTTTCCTTAGTGCCGTACATCGGAGGAGGAGCGTATCTTCTTTCGGGCAAATCTTCTTATCCTAAATACTTGAGGTTCACTCTTGTCTTTGCAGGATTTGGAGCCTCCTTGGCCTTCATTTTCTACCTTGGTTTCACCATAGTAGGGAACGTAGGAGCGGGTTGATCTCAGGAAACTTAATACATTAGAATTTTAGAATATAATAAGGAGTTATTTATGGAAACTGCTCAATTTTACGATCCGGGATTTTTTACCTTACTTTTCAACTTTTACGGATACTATATTTTCTACATTTTATTCGCTCTTTGGGCGCCGCTGGCCCTGATCGATCTGTCTAAAAGAGACGATGTGGATCCTAAAAAAGGAAGTCTTTGGACCGCTGCGATCATTCTTGTCCCTTTGTTCGGGGCAGGGGCGTACCACTTGGTCGGCGGTTCTAAGATCCCGTCATGGGCGAAGAACAGCCTTGTATATGGGGGGATCGGTCTTTTGGTCTTAACACTTCTGATCTCTACCATCGCAAGATTCTAATAAACGGGAATTTAATATGAATCGGAAGGAATTCCTTCGTTGGTTAGGAATTGGCGGTGCCGGACTCGCTGCGGGGACCGGGATCGCCGGAATTACCTCGGGTAAAAAAGAAGATCCGCTTTGTAGGACCGGGGCTTCCGTTCCGGGACCGGCATCCACTTCACCGAATCCTTCTATCCGGCTTCCTGGATCCATAGGGGGGAATTCCTACGGAAGTATGATCCACCCACCAATGTTCGCGGACTACACGTTCTTATCTCGGATGGAATTACATAGTTCGATCCCGCAAGCTCCTTCCGGTCCCAAATTTCGTTCCGAAGTGAATATTATAGAAATGCCATTGACTGTCGCTCATAACACTGTGGTGGACGCTTGGACTTTCGACGGCGTTGTTCCGGGGAAAGTGATCCGTGCAAGACTTGGTCAGGAAATGGAATTGCTCTTTAGGAATCATTCCAATCATCCTCACTCAGTCCATTTTCATGGGACGCATGATCCCGGGCAAGACGGTTGGGAGCCGATCGCTCCGGGTGCGGAAAGAGTGTATAAAATTACTGCAGGTCCGATCGGTTTTCATCCGTATCATTGTCACGTTCCTCCTTTAGCGAGCCATATGTCGAAGGGCCTTTATGGAGGATTTATAGTCGATCCTCCAGGTGGAAGACCTCCTGCTTTGGAGTTCATGTTGATCCTTGCTGGTTGGGATCTGAACGAGTCCGGAAGAAACGATATCTATGCTTGGAACGGTATTGCTGGATTTTATGACCGTTTTCCGATCAAGGTGCCCGTGGGAAAAAAAGTAAGATTGTACATCGCGAATATGACGGAACATGATCCTATTGCTTCTTTTCATCTTCATTCCCAAACATTCGATGTGTATAGGACCGGGACTAAACTTGTGCCGGATGAACACACCGATGTGATCACTCTGGGGCAGACGGAAAGAGCGATCGTGGAATTTACTCTCACTAAAAGGGGAAGGTATATGTTTCATCCTCACCAGACCCATATGGCTGATAGAGGGGCAATGGGTTGGATCGTAGCGGTATGAATTTTTTTAAAACGAATTATAAAAACATAATTTATTCTTTATTGATCCTTGGGGTCGGTTTTGGTGTGGGTTTTTATATGAAGAAGAAACCTTCTTCTCGATTCGCATCCGAGGCTCCTGTTGTGGAATGGAAAACCGCCATTCTAAAAGATACGGAAGGAAATTCTGTCAGGCCATCCGAATTGCCCGGGAAATTGTTCGTTGTTTATTTCGGATTTTCCCATTGTCCCGATATGTGTCCTATGGCTTTGAATGATATAGAGAACGCATTTACGGTTTTAAAAGAAGATTCTAAAGACATTACTCCAGTCTTTATCACGATCGATCCGGAAAGGGATACTCCGGAAGTTTTACGAAAATATATTTCTCATTTTCCCGGAAAAGAACTCGTAGCGTTGACGGGAGGTAAAGACCAGATCAGTACTTTGCAGAAAGGTTTTGGAGTATTCTCCCAGAAGACCCAAATTCCGCAAGGGAACGGTGAATATGGAATAGATCATACCTTATTTATATATCTCGTTGATAGAACCGGAAATATCCTAAGAGCTTACCCAACCGGGATCAAAGGAGAAGAATTAGCCAAGGAAATCAGTGAGTTATTATAAAAGCCTGTCCCCAAAGGGCCAGGCTCTTGAAGCCTGAAGTCAGGTATTAAAAGTTAGTCCAAGTTTTGGGACGGACTATAGATTCTATTCCGGTTTGTTAATAAAATAGAATAGTATTTTCTGTGTTCTCGGTGGCGTCTCTGCGAAACAATTATTCTTTATCATAAAAAGCGAATACAACTGCAAGGATTACTAGGGAGAAGCTGACTGCGTGATTCCATTTCATTCTTTCTTTTAACACCAAAATCGCAAATCCCACAAAAATTGTGATCGTGATCACCTCTTGTAATATCTTAAGTTGGAAACCGCTTAAACCGTCTTCCGCATAGCCAATACGATTTGCCGGGACCATGAGACAATATTCCAAAAACGCAATCGCCCAAGAGATCAGGATTGTTTTCCAAATGGGGAAGTCCTTGAAAAATTTTAAATGACCGTACCAGGCAAAGGTCATGAATAAATTGGAGAATGTGAGTAATAAAAAAGTCCTCATAAAGTCCAGGAAAACCGAACGGATGAATGGAGGCAAAAAAAAACCGGACTGAAAGAGTCCGGCTGACAAGTAAGGATTTGCTGAAAAACAATTATTGAGTTTTTACTTCTATCTTTTTGCTCAAAGGTTTCTTTCTAGGCAGTTTTAGCCTCAAAACACCGTTTTGAAGGACTGCAGAAATTTTATCTTCGTCCACGGGTTCGGATAATACGAAGGTCCTTTTATAATCTCCGGTCCCATATTCCGAATATCTTAAGTTTCCATTCGGTTCGGAAACGCTAGTCTTCGCAGAGATTCTGAGCTCGTCCTTCTCCAAGGAAATTTCCAGGTCGGATTCCTTTACGCCTGGAAGATCCAAGACCAACGTATGTGCCTCTTCATTCGAATATAGATCCGTAGAAGGAGTGAAGGTCGGTCTAGGTCTTTGGGTTTTTTCCTGTTCTGTGACCGCTTTATCTTCTGTTTTTAGTAATTCTGAGATGCTCATCTTTTTCTCCTTAAGCTTTTGCTTCGATCCTTATCTTTCTTGGTTTTTCACTCTCGAGAATTGGAAGAACTAAGGTTAAAACTCCGTCTTTTACGGTCGCCTCTACCTTCTCGGAGTCTACTGCAACCGGCAGTTCCAGTCTACGTTGGAATTTGCCTTTTGCTCTTTCTATCCTGCGAGGTTTGTCTTGTGTGTATTCCTTCCATTCACCTGAGATTGTGAGAAGGTTATGAGCCACAGTGATGTCCAGATCTTCTGGAGAAAGGCCTGGAACCTCGGCAGTTACGGTGATCTTGTCCTGGTCCGTATAAACATTTAACGCAGGATATACTTGCCCGCCTTCCCAGACTGGATCGAATAAATTATGGAATCTATTTTGAATTCTTCTTACTTCGCTAAAAAAGTTTGGGTGTCTCATTTTTGCCTCCTGGGCTTATTTAGCACTTACATATATAGAGTGCCAAAATCGTAAAAAGTTTCAATTATTTTTTGGGAAAATTAGCACTTTTTTATCCTGAGTGCTAATGGGGGGGGAAGGGCCTTTCTCCTTAAAGCCCAGGGCAATTTTGGTCCAAAACAGCATTCTTAGAGGAAAAAAGAAGATATTCCTTTTCCGGTTTGGAAGAAAGATTAGCCGAAGTTTTAGACGTCCTAGACGATTCTTTCGATCCGGAAAGGAGAAATTTTGAACTCGGAGCCCATTCTGAAAAAAAATAGAGTACTTTTGATCCGCTGTAAAGACGAGGCGGGGTTGATCCATAGGATCACGGGATTTTTGGCAAATATTGGAGCCAATATTGTCGGAAACCAGGAATTCGTAGAGCCGCTGGAAAAAGTATTTTTTATGAGAACGGAATACTCTCTCGAGGACAGCAATCAAGAAGAGGGGTTACTCTCCGAACTTGCAAAAATACTTCCGAAAGATTCGGAACTTACTCTATCTAATCCTAAACTTCCTAAAGTGGTTTTACTTGCCACGAAAGAGCCTCATTGTTTGGGGGATATTCTTCTACGCTGGAGATACGGGGAATTACCCATGGAACTTTTGGGTGTGGTCTCCAATCACGAAATTTTAGGAGATCTGGTCCGGGACTTTAAACTTCCATTTTATCATATTTCCAGCGAAGCAGTTAGTCGAGAAGAACATGAAAAAGAATTGGATTCTTATTTAAAGAGACTTCAACCGGATTGGATCGTACTTGCGAAATATATGAGGATACTCACTCCGGAATTCGTAAAAAAATGGGAACATCGTATATTAAATATCCATCATTCGTTCTTGCCTGCATTCGTAGGAGCAAAGCCGTACGAGCAAGCATATAAGCGCGGAGTCAAGATTATAGGAGGAACCGCTCATATTGTGACCGAAAATTTGGACGAGGGTCCGATCCTAGTCCAAGACGTTTGTCATGTGGACCATGGTTATTCTCCGGAACGTCTGGTCTTGTACGGGAGGGATCTGGAGAAGGTGGTTTTGTCCAAGTCTTTACGTTTACTTTTGGAAGACAGGGTTATGATCTTCCAGAACAGGACTATTATTTTCGAATAAAACGGATCCGGTCCTGAATATTAATTATTTAGAATATATATGAAGTTAAAATACGTCGGCATTATTTTTTCCATACTACTTTCCTTTGTTCCTATCCTATTTTCATTCTACGGATATGTTCCGCCTTCGGTCGCTGGAATGTTTTCTATTTTTCTGATCGCGGCAGGATTATGGATCTTTGAAATAATTCCTGGGCATGCGACCTCTATTTTGATCATATTTTCCGAGATCATTCTTTTTTCCAATCCGGGTAAATGGGAATTTTTAAAAGAATATTCAGGTCCGGGAAAACCGACCACTCCGAGCGTATTTTTGGCATCTCTTGCGGATTCGGCAGTGATCTTGTTCTTGGGAAGTTTTGCTTTAGCTAAGGCCTGTGTAAAAGTAGGGGTGGATCGTTGGTTGGCAAATCGTGTCCTTCCTTATTTTGGGACTTCTCCTAAATATGTTTTACTCGGGCTAATGTGTATAACCGCAACTATCTCGCTTTGGATGAGTAATACCGCCACTGCATCTTTGATGATCGCATTGGTATTTCCTTTGCTCATGGTTTTGGACAAGGACGAAAAATTTAGAAAAGCGGTATTGATCGGAATTCCGTTTGCCGCGAACTTAGGGGGGATCGGAACTCCGATCGGTTCCCCTCCGAACGTGATCGCATTTGCAAATTTAAAGAACCAAGGATACGGAGAATATATTTCTTTCGGGACTTGGATGCTAGTTGCGGTCCCACTTTTGATCATTCTACTTTTTGCGGCCTGGTTTTGGCTTCTTCGGACTTTTCCGGCGAGTGAGGGTTTAAGTCTTTCTCTTCGTTACGAAACAATCTCGGAAGAAGGGGCCGAAAAAAGATTGAGATTCGTTTTGTTCGGATTTTTGGCAACGGTGTTTCTATGGTTGACAGAGTCTTTTCATGGGATCCCGGCTGGGGTAGTGGCACTAATCCCACTCCTTCTTTTTACCGCGTTCGGAATATTAGAAACCAATGATTTACGATCTTTGGAATGGGATGTGTTGATCTTAGTAGCCGGCGGGATTGCTCTCGGAACCGGGATAGAAAAAAGTGGAGCAGGGATTTGGTTCGGGGAATTGATCGGCAATCAAGCCGGACCTGGAGAAAGTCTTTGGGTATTGGGGATCTTCTTCTCTGTCGGGCTTTTTCTTTCCACATTCCTATCCAATACCGCTACCGCAAATCTTCTGGTTCCTTTAGCGCTTCCGGTTGCCAATTTGTTACTTCCCGGAAATGAATCCTATACGATTCAATTGGTTTTAGGGTCTGCGTTAGGCGCTTCTTTGGCAATGTCCTTACCTGTCTCCACTCCTCCGAATGCCGTTGCCTACGCAGTGGGAGGTTTTGAGATCAAGGACATGGCCGGAGTCGGGGTGAAGATAGGGATCTTGGGACTTGTTTTGGTCCTTTTTGGATTTTTAATTTTCAAATAATAGATCTTAAAAAGTACCCGTAAAATGTTCCGAATTCGGATCAAATATTTACTATTTTGTCTTAGGATTTTTATCCGTTCTACACCTTGAAAGTTTTCTTTCTTTTTTATTATTTATTTCCTAAATAAAAACATATCTAAAAACTGTCTGGAAAGATGCGGTTTTTTCGAAAACACTTCGTTCTCTCGATTCGGGTCCTTTTCCGTATTCCGTTTTTACTCTCGCTTTACTGTGCAGGAGTTCCGGAAAGTCCTTCCGGCTCCGAAAAACCTCCTGAAATACAATCAAACATCGTAGATACGATCGAAACCCGAATAGGAAAATTTTTCGGAAAAGAAGAAGATCCCGAAATAGTAAAAGTCCTCATAGGCGGGGATGTGATGTTTAACTGGGGGATCCGGGACACGATCAAGGCGAAAGGAGAATTGGCTCCGGTAAAAGGTTTAAAATCCGTTTTTGAAAGTGCAGACCTAAGAATTTTAAATTTAGAAACACCGGTGGTTTCCGAAAAAAGTTGGGACCATGGCAAGGCTTACGTCTTCCAAGCAAAAGAATCCGATCTGGAAAGTATGAGCTTTTTAGGAGTGGATCTTGTTTCCCTTGGGAATAATCACGCAATGGATCATGGTCCTGAAGGTTTGGAAGAAACTCTTAAATTTTTAGGGGAAAGAAAAATCGCTTCTATTGGGGCCGGAAAAAATTTAGAATTCGCGTTTCGTCCTTGGATTTGGGAAGGGAAGGATACGAATCTCAGAATTTATTCCGCCACTAATGTAGCGGAAGGTAGATCCCATTACGCCGGTCAAAGCCCAGGTGTTATGCCTTTGGATCCGGAGCTGATCTTGAAAAAGTTCCAGCTAGAAAAATCCCAACCGAATTCAGTGCGGAACGGATCTAAAAATTCTAAAGGAGATAAAAAATCGAAACCTGTTTCTCCCGGAAAACAATTTAGGATACTTTCTCTCCATTGGGGAGTGGAATATTCTCCTTTTCCGACGATCGAGCAGAGAAAGATCGCAAAGACCTTGGCCGACGGGGGATTGGATATTATCGTAGGGCATCATCCGCATATTCCTCAAGGTATCGAAAAAATAGGAAATACGATCGTATTCTATTCTTTGGGAAATCTGATCTTCGGAAGTAGGAACGCCTACTTAAATCATAACTTAATCGTAATACTCCATATCAAAAGAAATAAATTGATCAATATTGAGCTTGTTCCTATTTTCGGAAAATTCCAAAACGAGGACCATTTAGTCAGACCTTTAGAAGGAAAAGAAGCTCAGGATTTTTTAAAAGAAATCGCGGTCCTTTCCCAAGACCTGGGCACTAGGGTTCGGATCGAAGGAGACAGAGGTTGGGTGGAACTGGACTAAGCTAGGTAGGCCCAGTTTTCGATCCTCAGTCCTGGAATTTTTTGGAAATGTTTTTCGTTATTCGTAACTAAGGAATAATTCAAATACAAGGCTGTGGAACCGATGAGCAGGTCAAAGTCCTCTATGGAGTTTCCTTTTTTCTGTTGGATAGCTTTGAGTTCTCCGTACGTTTCCATGATTCCTTCGGTCAATTGGATCACCGGAAAAAGTTCCGCAATCCTTCGAACTGTAGCTAGATTTTTTTCCTTATAGGAGGATTTCTGGGCTCCAAAAATCAATTCCCCATAGGTGATTACAGAGATCGATTTGATGGAGTTTTTGCGGTTCAAAAAACTTTGCCGAACAATCGGATCTTCCTTTAAGCTATAAATGATGATATCCGTATCAATCAAATAGCTCATCTGCATCCTTTCCTAAGGTGTTCTTGGTTCTAGAGGAACGTATTTCTTGAACGATCTGGTCGGGACTTCTATCATCCATCCAGGAACCTGATAGCTCTAAGAAACCTAAGGTCTTACGTTCCGATTCTTTATTGTCATGTGCTAGATAGTTTTCGATCATAAGAACTACTTCTTGGCTTATGGATCTGTGTTCCATTTCTGCTCTCCTTTTTAATGCTTCGTAGAGCCTATCGTCTATGTCCCTGACTTGTAAGTTTGCCATATTCTGGACCTCCCAGAAAATAGTAGGTTTAGCTTCATGAAATCGCAAGCAAAATTCATGAAATATAGAGTCATATGGTAGAAAATAGATTCCTTCGTGTTTTGGAGAATCAAAGAATGCATTCAGAAGATGAAAATTAGAAATAGAGAAAGACTTTGGAATATTCATTCCAATTACGCCTTAGCACATTTTTGGGAGCTAAGACGCCCAATTCTATTCCACTTGACCCCTTGCCCCTAAAGCCGAAAATAGGACAAAATCCGGTTCTTCTGCTCGCCGCAACAACGCAGACGGGCATTTCCCATAGGAGAAACTTTTGAGAAACTACGAGATTACTACAATCACGCGTTCTACCGCGAAGGATATTGCTAAAACTGAAGTCCTTGAGATCTTCAAGAAGCATTCCATCAACGTGACCGCAGAAGAAGATTGGGGTCAAAAAAAACTTTGGCATCCGATCCAACACCAAGACTACGGAATATTCACTCACTTCAAAGTGAATGCAGAACAATCCGCCTTAGAAAAGGTAGAGCGGGACTTTGGTCTGAACCAAAATTTACTTCGCTCTATGATCGTCCGCCTCAATGGCTAACGATATCAATCGGGTGACCCTTGTTGGGCGCCTGACCCGTGATCCGGAATTTAAAACCGTAAACGGGACTTCCCTTGTGAATTTTTCTTTAGCGAACGGTCGCACGTATGTAACCGGCGGAGAGAAAAAAGAGGAAACTCATTTTTTCGACTGCGAGGCTTGGGGAAAAGGCGCGGATATCATCCAGCAATACTGCAAGAAAGGAAAACAACTCGTGATCGAGGGACGCCTGAAGCAGGATACCTGGGAAACCATGGAAGGCAAGAAGGCTTCCCGCATTCGTATCGTCGTGGAAAATTTTCAGATGATAGGCGGTGCTAGGGAGAATGGAGGCGGGGAGTACGGCTCATCCGCAAGTAGCGGAGCTTCTTCTTATTCATCTGCACAAGATGATATGGGAAGCCCGGGAATGGACGACGATATACCTTTTTAACGAGGACAACAATCATGTCAGATAACGAAATACAAGAAGAATTAAAGCAGGAAATGACTGCTGAGGGCATACCTCTAGACCAAGAAGGAGGACGCCCTCCAAAAAAACAAAACAAGTACAAGAAGAAAGTTTGCCGTTTCACAGCAGACCCTGAACTTGCTAAGCAGATCAATTATAAGAACACCGAACTTTTGGAAAGATTCATTACCAACCGCGGTAAGATCATTCCAAGAAGGATCACCGGGACTTCTGCAAAGTATCAAAGGATCCTTGCAAGAGAAATCCGCAAGGCGCGCAGCATCGGTCTTCTACCGTTCAAAGTAAACTAAGGAGAAACAAATGAGAGTAATATTACAAAAAGATGTTTCTAACTTAGGAGATGCGGGAGATGTAAAGGAAGTTGCCGACGGTTTCGCTCGTAATTTTCTTTTCCCTCAAAGACTCGCTGTAAGAGCTTCCGAAGGAAAGACCAAAATGGCTCTTCACCAGAAGAAACTTGCGGATCTCAAAAAGGAAAAACGCAAAAAAGATATGGAATCCGTATCGAGCGGATTGAACGGAAAAGAATTTGAAATTTCCGTTAAAACCGGAGGCGGGGATAAACTTTTTGGAGCGGTAACTCCTGCTGATGTGGCAGCTTTGTTAAAAACCGCGGGATTCGAAGTAGACAAGCGTAAGATCGAATTCCCAGAGCCTATCCGTAACCTAGGTTCCTATAAATTAAAAGTGCGTCTTGCAGAAGGTATCCTCCCGACTATCACTGTACATGTGAAGAAAGAGGAAGTCGTTTCTACCGAAGCGTAACCCGGAACAAGAATGCAATCCGACTCCTTGTTTGAATTGGAATCCGAGAAATCTTTTCTCGGGTTTCTGCTTCTTAAAGGAGCGGATAATCTAATCGATATTCCCCTCGTTCCCGAGGATTTTTACCAAGATACAAACAGAAGGATTTACAAGGCAATTCTGGACCTTGTGGACAAAAGGACCGCGGTAGATCCGGTTTCGGTTCTAAACTTCTTAAAAGAAAACTCTCTACTCAAAGATCCGGAAAGAGAATACGAATATATTTACTCCCTCTATAAGGATTCCGTAGTTTCCCATCCTTTGGGTTATTATGCGGAAAGGATCAAACGTCTTTCCGAAAGAAGAAAATATTCTAAATTATTAATGAACGCCCTGGAGCTGATCCAGAAAGAACCGGGTGAAAACGAATCCGTTTTCAACCAAATCGAACAGAGCCTTACCGAGGTTTCCAGATCTGCGGATGTAAAAGGACTTCTTCCTGTTTCTCAGGATAAGGCCGCACTTTCCGAATATATCAAAGATATCATGGAGAGTAGAGGTCAGATCAAAGGCCTCCGGACGAATTTTACCCAGTTCGATGAAATGACTTCCGGATTAAAGGAATACGAGATGATGGTCCTAGCCGCGAGGCCGGGTAACGGTAAGACTACCTTGGCCTTGAATATCGCATCCAATGTGGCTTTGATCCATAACCGACCTGTGGTCATCTTCTCCTTAGAGATGAGTCGAATGGAACTTCTACTCAAACTTGTGTGCTCCTATGCTCAGGTGGAATCCAATAAATTAAAACGTTCCGAAGTGACCAAGTCGGATGCCCCCAAACTAATCGATGCAATTATCAAGGTAACTTCTTCTCCCCTATATATCGATGACTCCGGAGCCTTGAGTGTGGACGATTTTAAGGGACGGGTACGTAAACTTCTCACCAATGAAACTCTTGGCCTTATCATCGTGGACTACCTGCAGCTCATGAACGATCCCAAAAACAGGGACGGGGGAAGGCAACAAGAGGTGTCTTCGATTTCCAGGGCACTCAAGCAGATGGCAAAAGAAGCAAGATGTCCCGTGATCGCACTTTCTCAGATGAACCGATCTATCGAACAGAGATCCAAGGACCAAAGACCTCAGCTTGCCGACTTAAGGGAGTCCGGCGCGATCGAGCAGGATGCGGATATTGTTACATTCATCTACCGGGGAGAGAAAGGAAAGGACGAAGAGGAAGATCCTAGAATGAAAGGGATGGCGGAGATCATCATCGCTAAAAACAGGTCCGGTCCAACCGGTTCTTTTCCACTTGCCTTCCGACCTGAACTTTCCAGATTTGATAACGTGTAGTCCGGCAAGGCCGGATTTCTACTGGGCCGTCTTTATTAATCGAAATGATGGCTCGGATTTTGTCCGTTCCGGAAAGAAGTTTTGGAACGAGCTTTTATAATACAAATTAAGGAACTGGATTCTTTGGAAGATTGGATTTTAGAAGGTTATAAAGCAAGAGCCTGGGCGGGAGAAACGTCCGAAGCACAAGAAGGAAAAACTCTAACTCTATTCGGCTGGTCTTTCCGATTCCGGGACCAAGGCGGGGTCATCTTCGTGGATCTCCGAGACAGGACCGGAATACTCCAAGTAGTGCTACGTAAAGAAATCTTGGGAGAAAACTTTGCGGCAGCGGAAAGGATCCGCTCCGAATATGTGATTGCTGTCCAAGGAAAATTGAAAAAACGTGATGCGGAAAGTATCAACCCCAAGATGAAAACCGGGACGATCGAGCTCGTAGCGGAACATCTGATTATTCTGAACCAGGCAAAAACTCCTCCATTTTCCTTGGATGAGTTCGAAGAGATCTCGGAAGAGAACCGACTCAAATACAGATACCTGGATTTCAGAAGAGACGAACTTAAAAACAGAATGTTAAAACGCCATGAGTTCGTATTTGCAATTCGTAATTATCTAAACTCACGTAAATTTGTGGAGATCGAGACTCCGATCCTGAACAAGTCGACTCCGGAGGGTGCACGCGACTTTTTGGTACCTTCTCGCTTAAACCCGAATTCATTCTATGCTCTTCCTCAATCTCCTCAGATCTTCAAACAGATCCTGATGGTGGGAGGAATGGAGAGATATTTCCAGATCGTAAAATGTTTCCGTGACGAGGACTTGAGAGCGGACAGGCAGCCTGAATTCACTCAGTTGGATATGGAATTCTCCTTTGTTTCCCAAGAAGAGATCCTTTCCGAAATAGAAGGTCTTTTTTCCCAAGTGATGAAGGATGTGTTCAGTCTAGATCTCAAGGGTCCATTTTCCAGAATGCCTTATAGACAAGCTATGGAAGAATACGGTTCCGACAAACCGGACCTCCGTTTCGGAATGAAACTGGTAGATGTTTCCGAGATCGTAAAAGATTCCGATTTCCAGGTGTTTGCAGGAGCGGTTGCGAACGGTGGAGTCGTAAAGGCGGTTTGTGTTCCGGGAGGTTCGGTGATCTCCAGAAAAGAGATCGAAGACCTGACTGCTTGGTTGAATAGAGATTATAAAGCGAAAGGCCTTGCCTACATGAAACACGGGGCAGAAGGACTAGAATCCACGATTACAAAACGATTTACTCCGGAAGCTCTTTCCAAGATCGCAAGCGCAGTCGGTTCGAAAGAGGGGGATATGGTCTTTTTCGGAGCGGACGAAAGAGAGATCGTAAACCATTCTTTAGGCGCATTACGTCTGAAACTTTCGGAAAGATTTGACAAACCTGCAGAAGGAAGCTTTCATATTTCCTGGATCGTGGACTTTCCGATGTTCGAGTGGAACAAGGACAGCAAACGCTGGGATTCCTTACATCACCCGTTCACTTCTCCGGGAGATTCTAGTTTGGAAATTTTTTCTTCCGAGGAAAGACTCCAAAAAGAAGCGGGAAATGCGCTCGCAAAGGCATACGATCTGGTGCTAAATGGTGTGGAGATCGGTGGAGGTTCCATTCGTATCCATTCCAAAGATGTGCAGAATCGAGTCTTCTCCACTTTAGGGATTGGGCCGGAGGAAGCGAAAGAAAAATTCGGCTTCTTATTAGAGGCCCTGGAATATGGGGCTCCTCCTCATGGAGGGATTGCTTTCGGAATAGACCGGATCTTGATGCTCTTGACCGGCGGAAAGTCCATCCGAGACGTGATTGCATTCCCTAAAACCCAGAAGGGCGTTTGTTTAATGAGCGAATGTCCGTCTGAAGTGGAAGAGAAACAGCTCCAAGAATTGAAGCTTAGGTTGATAAAGGTTTAATCATATCAGGAAAGAACAATTTACTTTCGAAAACCAGGACTTGTATCGTAAGATCTGCGGGATCAACGATACGGGTGTCAGAAATTTGGAAAAACAATTGGAGATCGATCTGATCCCAAGGGGCAACGGTTTCCAAGTGGAAGGAATCCCTACAAAGGTGGATTTCGCCCTGGATTTTTTCAGATTATTGGAAACCAATTATCGGGACAGACCGGATCGGGATTTTACGGATTCCTTCGATTTCGGTTATCTTCTTAAACAAGCCACTCGGGAAAAAAAGAAGGAAGAGCGTAAGTCCGACGACGAGCCTTTCAAACCCACTGAAAAGATACTTACCACTTACAAGGGAAAACATCTTTATTCCAGGACTAAAAACCAGGAAAAGTATATTCAATCTTTCTTAAATAATCTGATCACTTTCGGGATCGGTCCTGCGGGAACAGGTAAAACATTCCTATCAGTAGCAATGGCTTGCAGGTTTTTGCAGAATGGGATCGTGGATAAGATCGTTTTAACAAGGCCGGCGGTCGAAGCGGGAGAAAATCTCGGTTTTTTACCTGGGGATTTGAACCAAAAGGTGGATCCGTATCTTCGTCCCGTTTATGATGCTTTGAACGAATGTATCGGTTTCGAAAAGACCCAAGAATATATCGCACTTACTAAAATAGAGATTGCACCGGTCGCATTTATGAGAGGAAGG